>DATMOG010000092.1:0-52188 GCA_035568375.1 Candidatus Sulfotelmatobacter sp. | reverse complement strand
GAAATTGCTCTAAACGACGCTGCGCCCGAATAGTTTCGGAAGCAGTAAGATACAATTTAAAGCCTGCATCAGGAAAGACAACTGTTCCAATATCTCTTCCTTCGACAATAACAATTTTTCCTTGGCGCGCTTCTGCTCGACCAATCTTTTGTTGTCTTCGAACAAGTTCTTTTCGTACTTCAGGAATCACCGCAACAATGGATGCTCCTTCTGCAATTGCTGCTTCTTGAATTGCATCCGTAATATCAGTATCATTCAAAAAAATTCTATCTTCATGATAAGCAATCTCAACCTTATCTAATTGAGCTATAACATCGGAGGCATTATCCAAGTTGATCTCACTATTAATACAAAAAAGTGCAACGCAGCGATACATTGCTCCTGTATACAAATCGACTCCATGCAAAACACGTGCAAGCTTTTTTGCTATTGTCCCTTTCCCCGAAGCGAGTGGGCCATCGATTGCGATAATAAATCCTTTTTTCACTTGGTAAGTTTGCTCATAATTTCCTTATGGATTTGCTCTATTGATTGCTCTCCGTCAATCCTTACCAATTTTTCTTTCTTTGCATAATATTCAAGCACTGGCTCAGTGAATTTATGGAACAATTCGATACGCTTTCGAATTGCAGCAAGAGTTTCATCTTCTCTAATTTCACCATCCTCATTGGTTCGATAAGAAAGCCTCCATAACGCCTCTTTATCCGAAACTTCAAGATAAATCACCTTATCGATACCATTCTTAAATGCTTTTGCTTGTGCCAGAGTACGTGGATAGCCATCCATAATATAACCCTTTTCATATTCTGAACGTGAAAGATACTCACTCACGATTTCATTTGTTTTTTCATCAGGGATTAAATAACCTGAAGTCATAGTTTCTTTAATATAACGCCCCAAAGGAGTACGTTCCTTAGCCAATTCACGAAAGATATGCCCTGTTGAAAGATACGGGATACCAAGTTTATCCCGCAACAAATTGCCTTGTGTTGATTTTCCTGATCCTTGTATACCGACTAATATTAATTTCATATTATTTATTTAGAAATCCTTCATAATTCCGCATCACTAGATTTGCTTCAATTGCCTTAAAAGTCTCCAAGACAACACTTACCACAATAAGAATGCTTGTTCCACCTAATAATAATGTCTGTACACCAGTTACTAGCTGAATCATCGTTGGCATGATAGCAACCAATCCTAGAAAACACGCACCGACCAGTGTTATTCTAATCAAAATATAGTTTAGATACTTTGCTGTCGGCTTGCCAGGACGAACACCAGGAATGAATCCACCATATTTCTGTATCTCTTCTGCAATCTTTTTTGGATTAAAGATAACTGCAGTATAGAAAAAAGTAAACGCAACTACTAGTATAAAATAAAATGCGTTATAGAGAAAGCCTGTTTGTGCGAACCATAAATTGAGAGCTTCTGCAATACTTCGCAATGTGTGGTTTGAAGAAGTCAAAAAGACATTGCCGATAAGCGATGGCAATAAAACAATAGACACAGCAAAAATGATCGGAATAACCCCTGCCTGATTCAATCGCAAAGGCAAATGCGTTGATTGGCCACCGTAAAGTTTGTTCCCCCTCATTCTTCTTGCATAATGTACAGGAATTTGTCGTGTTGCTTCATTCACTACGATAATGCCAGCAATCACTACCAAACTCAATACGGCAAAACTGATAAGCCCCAAACTGACCTGTGCGTTTGCTGTTGAAAATGTTTGCCCCAAAGCAACAGGCAATCTTCCAACAATACCGCCAAAAATCAACAGTGAGATACCATTCCCCACACCATGATCAGTGATTAATTCCCCAAACCAGACGAGTAAAATTGATCCAGCAACTAAGGTAAACACAAATAAAATAAAGTCAATCGGTGTAAGAGTGGTTACCAAATGCTGACTCTTTAATAATGCATAGACACCAATTGCCTGAAGCACTGAAAGCGGCAATGTCAAAATACGCGTGTATTGATTGATCTTTTGTCTTCCTGAATCTCCCTCTTTTGAAAGTTCTTCAAGTTTAGGAAATACCATAGTTAACAATTGCAAAATAATTGAGGCATTAATATAAGGATTCAATCCCAATGCCATAATAGAAAAATTGGAAAGAGTGCCACCTGAAAAAATGTCAAGAAAACCTAAAAATTGATTGCTGGCAAAAAGATTTTTTAATTCTGCAATGTTAACGCCTGCGACAGGGATGTGGGCAAAAATTCTAAATACGAGGAAAATTGCGAGGGTGAAAAGAAGTTTTTTTCGTATCTCTTGCGATTTAAAACTATTTCGCAACGTTTCAAATATACCGTTCATTTTCAGCTTTCTACCGTTCCACCGGCATTTTTAATTTTCTCTGCTGCGCCTTTAGAAACTGGCAATGTAACGGTTAATGCGACATCTAATTCACCATTACCAAGAATTTTGATGCCACTGTGCTTAATTGCATCTAAGGCAATCATACCTTGTTTCACCAATGATTCTGTTGTAACGATTGTACCTTTAGGAAAAACATTAAGTGCATGAACATTGATAACATAAGGTTTTTCTTGAAGTGATCGGTTACGACCTTTTCCTCGCAAAAATGGCAAACGCTTGGTCAAAGGCAAAGCTCCGCCTTCAAAATAAATAGCAACTTTATTTCGAGCTTTTTGTCCTTTGGTTCCACGACCCGCAGTCTTACCACGACCTGATCCGTGACCTTGTCCAACTCTTTTATTACTTCTTGCTTTTAATTTTTCTACCTGTGTTAAATTCATAGATTTAAGCCTTTATTTTTCTTTCTTTTGTTTTGTCTGCTTGTTCACGCACGCGTCTAAGTGCTTCAAGTGTTGCGTAAATGTTACTAATTTTATTCTCTGTTCCAAGCATCTTGGAAGAAATATTTTCAATTCCTGCAGCTGAAACAACACTTCGGACTGCTCCACCGGCAATAATACCACTACCCCGAGGTGCGGGCTTAAGCATTATTCGTGCTGCGCCAATTTTGACATCAATACGAAAAGGAATTGTACCATTCACCAAAGGAACAGTAATCATATGCTTTTTTGCCTGTGCCATACCTTTTCGAATCGCATTTGAAACATCAGGTGCTTTACCCAATCCAACACCAACTTTTCCTTTTTTGTCACCAACAACGGTCAATGCAGAAAATCCAATTTTATTACCACCTTTAGTTTTCTTTGAAACTCGGTTAATCTGCACAACTTGCTCATCAAACTCACTTGGAGTGTGTACGAATTGTCTTTGTCGTCGTTGTGCATTTTGTGTATTTTGTTGATTATTCATATTTTTTTTACTTAACCTTATAGGTTAAGTCCTCCTTCACGTGCACCTTCGGCAACAGCCTTAACTCGTCCATGATAAGCAAATCGGCCTTTATCAAAAGCAACATCTTTAATCTTTTTTGCTAAGGCAAGCTTTGCAATTTCTGCACCAACTTGTTTTGCCCGCTCAACTGGTGCAACTTTAGCATCCAGATTTACTGTTTTCTCAGAAACACTAGCAACGATATTACCTGTAACATCAATAATCTGTACGTAAACATAATTATTAGAACGAAATACACTCAATCGTGGACGATTGGTAACATTTACAGTCTTTTTTCGAACCCGCACTTGTCGTTGTGTTTTTCTATCTTTAATATTCATAGACTATTTTGCTCCTGCAGCCTTTGCTGCTTTACCAGCTTTTCTTCGAACTCTTTCACCTTTGTATCGAATCCCTTTTCCTTTATATGGTTCCGGCGGTTTACTCTTTCGAATATTTGCTGCCGCTTCACCTACTAGTTGACGATCATTACCACTGACGGTAATAACATTATCAGCAACTGATACGATAACCCCATCTTTAGGATGAAACTTTACCGGATGTGCAAATCCAAGAGATAAAGATAAATCAGCACCTTGCATCTGTGCTCGATATCCAACACCAGTTATCTCCAATTGTTTCTCAAAACCAGTGTCCATGCCTTTAATTAAGTTAGCAAGATTTGCTCGAGTCAAACCATACATCGCCTTAACACTACGATCTGCTACATTCTTCGCTGAGACAAGAGCTTTACCTTCTTGTATTACAACAGTGATTCCTTCTGGCAAAAGAAGTGTTCCATTGCCTTTCGAACCGTTCACGGCAACGTTTCGACCATCAACAGTAACGGTAACGCCACTTCCAATTGTAATAGGTAATTTCCCAATTTTCGACATAGTTGTTATTTCCTTACCAAATCTTAAAGAGGAGCTCTCCTCCAACACCTTTCTTAATTGCATCATTTCCTGTTAAGATACCAACATTTGTTGATAAAATAGCTGTTGCTGCCCGTCCTTGCTTTCTCGCAATTTCATGTGCTGCAATATAGGTACGAAGCGATGGTTTGGAAATTAAATTAATATCAGTAATTGCTGGCTTACGTCGCTGATAGCGAAGTGCAACAGAAAGCATCCGTTTACCATCAATAGTTTCCTCAGAGATTGCATCGACAAAGCCTTCTTTTTTCAAGACTTTTGCGACTGCCTTGCTAATATTTGCATAAGGCGCAACAACTGCTTTCCGATGAGCAAGAGCCGCATTTTTTAATTGAATAACAAAATCACCAATAACGTAATTCATAATTTTAATTTACCAACTAGCTTTGTATACCCCTGGTAATTCTCCTTTCATTGCACGTTCACGAAAACAAATTCTGCAAAGACCAAAACGGCGCATGTAACCTCGTGCTCGACCACAAATCCCACATCGGTTTACTTGTCTAACCGCAAACTTCTGTTTTTTCTTAAATTTTACAATATCCGATGTTTTTGCCATATTTTTTTTCTAAACGTCATATATGGACGCTCGTCATTATACCATATTTCAAGGCTATTTGTTCTTTGCTTCCTTTGCAAAGGGCATTCCCAATGCTTCAAGCAAAGCAAATCCTTGTGCGTTATCAGGTGCTGATGTCACAAATACCATTTCCATTCCCTGCAATCGTTCGACACTTGCTGGATCAATCTCCGGGAAAGTTGAATATTCATGGAATCCAAGCGTGTAATTACCCCGACCGTCAAAGCTTCCTCGAGGAACACCGCGGAAATCTCTCAAGCGTGGTAATACGATTTTGATCAAACGGTCGTAAAATTGATACATTCTTTTGCCACGAAGCGTTATCATCAAACCGATAACATCTCCCTCTCGGATTTTAAATCCTGCGATCGCTTTTCGAGCTCGAGTTGGTTTTGCTTTCTGGCCTGTGATCTGACCAAGCGCACCACTCATTTTTTCAATGACCTTTTTATCAGACGCTGCATCCTTCACACCCATATTAATAACAATTTTTTCAAGGTGAGGAACAGCCATAGGATTTTTGATTCCTAAATCTTTTTCCAATTTTTGAACTATTTCTTCTTTATACTTTTTCTGTAAATCCATATGTTCCTTTCTTATTTCGAAACTATATTTCTGCCTTACATTTCTTGCAAATGCGTACTTTTTCGTCTTTCAACATTTTGTATCCTATACGTGTTACTTTTTTACACTTAGGACAAACTAATTGTACATTAGCAACAGCCAACGGTTTAGTCAAAGTAATAATCTCTGATTTTTGTCCAGGCATTCGGCTTTTGACATGGCGTTTATATTGATTTACGCCTTCAACAAGCACTTTTGCTTCTTTGGTATATATTTTTTCAACAGTTCCTTTTTTACCGTTGTCTTTTCCTCTAACTATTGTAACTATATCTCCTTTTTTTAATTTCATATTATACAACCTCCACAGCCATACTGGCAATTTTAGTAAATCCACGATCACGGACTTCACGAGCGATCGGTCCAAAGATACGGGTTCCTCGAACATTTTTATCTTTTGGATTATCAATCACGACTACTGCGTTATCTGAGAATCGGACATACGATCCATCAGGACGCCTAAATTCTTTTCTAGTTCGAACAACAACTGCTTTCACCATTTCAGAATCTTTAACTTGGCCATGAGGAATTGCTGCTTTCACAACTGCATTCACCACGTCACCAATCCGTGCAAATTTTCTTTTGGAGCCACCGAACACATGAATAATATACAATTCTTTTGCTCCTGAGTTATCTGCTGCTTTAACAATACTTCGTAACTGTAACATAATTTATTTTTTAGTAATAACCTCCTTGATTGCAAAATATTTTGTCTTTGACATTGGTTTGATTTCAACAATTCGTACTTCATTTCCAACTTCTACAGTTTGACCTGCAGTATCGACATTAAAATGCTTCCCTTTTTTCAATAGTTTTTTATACAATGGATGAGGTACTCGTCGTGACACCTCTACAACTACTGTATTTTGCATTTTTACTGAAATAACTTTTCCTATTAATACTTTTGCCATATGTTATTTATTCTCCTCCTTTTTTACAAGTTTCGTTTGTAATACTGATTGCATAACTGCAACTTCCTTTCGTATATTAAAAATACTGCGTGTATTTTTCAATTTACCTTGTGCATGATCAAGTTTTACTTGATTAAGCGTTTTACGTGTTTCTTCAATTAATTTTTGTAATTCTTTTACTTCTTTTGTTTGTAATGTTTTCTTATCAGCTGTTTTCATAATTACATTTCTCCTCGAACTAGAATACGTGTCTTAACTGGCAATTTGTGTGCAGCCAAACGAAGTGCTTCTTTTGCAATTTCTGCTGTTACCCCTGCCATCTCAAACATAATTCTTCCTGGCTTTACTGGTGCAACATATGCATCGATATCGCCTTTTCCGCCACCCATTCTGACCTCAGGTGGTTTTTTTGTGATCGGCTTATCTGGAAAAATAGTAATCCAGATTCGTCCACCACGCTGTGTATAATTACTAATTGCACGCCTTGCCGCTTCAATCTGTCGACTCGAAATCCAACCAATATCAATTGACTGCAAACCATAATCACCAAAGGAAAGTGTAGTACCGCGAGTTGCAACACCTTTCATGCTTCCTCTTTGTTGTTTTCGATATTTTTGTCGCTTTGGCATTAACATAGTACTTATTTTATCTAATCCCTAGATACTATCATTCCCTTCTGGACGGTTAATCCATACTTTTATACCGATATACCCTTTTTTTGTTAGTGCAGGAACTTGTGCATAACTAATATTTTCACGGATAGTAGACAACGGAACAGTACCAATATGAATCTTTTCACGTCTCCCAATTTCAGCTCCTGCGATCCGTCCGGTTAAAACAATTTTAACACCCAGTGCTCCTGAACCCATGACACGTTCAGCTGTTGAATTTAAGACTCGCTTAAAAGGCAATCGTCTAATCAATTGATCTGCAATATTTGTTGCAACTAACTGTGAATTAAGATTTGGTTCCTTAACTGGTTCAACTCGAATATCAAGCTTTGGCATTACTTTCATGTCTCGCTGTTTAACAAAAAATGCCATAATCGCCTTTTTGAGTTCTTCCAAACCTGTTCCTCCACGACCAATCACAATACCCGGACGAGAAACGTGAATAATAAGACGCAAACTGTTAATCGACCGTTCAATTTCTACACTGGCAACACCAGCTGATTTTAATCGCTTCATTAACATGGTTCGCAAACCATAATCTTCCAAAACGGCATCTTTATACTGCCGTTCATTGAACCAACGACTGCTCCAGCTAAATACTGTTCCTAACCGAATGACATGTGGATTTACTTTCTGTCCCATAGGTTACTTTTTGCCTCCTTTTTCTTCTTTTTTTGTTTCCTTAATTTCCTTTTTTGCTACTACTTTTGGTATTGCTACTGATGTAACAACCTTTTCTTTCAAAATGATTGTCAAATGACTCCCTCGTTTTTTATAAGGATGAATCCGCCCTCGTGTTGATGGTCGAAATCGTTTAAGTGCTGGTGATTCATTGACCAGCATACTTGCTATTACCAAGTTATTTTTGTCAAGATTTGCATTAGTAACGGCATTCGCAACTGCACTTTTGAGTGTTTTTTGTACAGTACTTGCAGCTCTTTTGTGCGTTACCTCTAAAACTCGATAAGCATCGTCAATTGACATATGCTTAACTGCTTCTGTGATTAACCGCAGCTTTCTTGGACTAATTCGTACTGATTTTGCTATTGCTTTTACTTCCATAATCGTTAAGTCTTACTTATCTCACGTGCAACAACTTTCCCATGACCTCGAAAGGTTCGTGTTGGTGAGAATTCACCAAGTCTGTGACCAACCATTCCTTCAACGATTAATACCGAAATAAAGTGTTTACCATTATGGATCATCAATATATGCCCAACAAATTCAGGCGCTATTTGACTTGATCGAGACCAGGTTTTAATTGGCTCATTTTTGCCCATTTGTTTCTGCTTCAAAATTTTCTGAAGCAATTTTATATCTATATATGGTCCTTTTTTACTACTTCGTGCCATAATTTATTATTTCTTACGTCCTCCCTTTCTTCGAGAGACAATATATTTATTTGAATATTTTTTTCGTTTTCGTGTGTTTCCAACTGCCTTTCGTCCAGTATAGGTTTTTGGATATTTCATACCAATACCTGATCGAGCTTCTCCTCCTCCGTGAGGATGAGAACGAGGATTCTGTGCAACTCCTCGGACGGTTGGCCGGCGCCCCATGTGCCGTGCTCTACCTGCTTTACCAATCACTTCATTTTTCCATTCAACATTCCCAACTTGACCAATTGTTGCCATTGCATCTTCATGAACTCTTCTGACTTCACTAGAAGGTAATTTAAGAAAAACAAAACCGCCTTCTTTTGATGAAACAATTGCTCCTGTTCCTGCTCCTCGAGCTAACTGCCCACCTTTACCTGGTGTTAACTCAACGTTATGCACAATTGTTCCTGCAGGAACTCCACCAAGTGGTAATGCATTACCGATTTGTATATCAACGCCTTTGCCACTGGAGATTGTATCATTTTCTTTTAATCCTTGGGGAGCCAAAATATATCGTTTTTCCCCATCTGAATATTGTATCAAAGCAATATCACAAGTTCTATTCGGATCGTATTCTATAGCAACAACTTTACCAACGATGCCAAATTTATTTCTTTTAAAATCAATTTTCCTAATATATCGTTTATGTTGTCCACCTTGATGACGAACAACAACTTTTCCACTAGCATCCCGACCTGAATGTTTCTTTTTAATTGTTTTTAATTTGGCCATTATTTCTTTTTCTCCTCTCCACCCGGTTCAAATAATGCTATTTTTTCTCCTTTTTTCACTGTTACTGTTGCTTTTTTCCATTCTGGCTTGGCAGCTTCTTGTCGTCTGACACCAACTCGCTGTGTTTTACCTTTTACAATACTTGTTGCAATACTTGAAACTGTTACATTAAATTGTGCTTTGATCGATGACTTAATAGCCGCTTTTCTAGCGTCTTTCGCAACGACAAATGAGTATATGCCTTTACGAACATCTGTCATCGATTTTTCTGTAACTAACGGTTTAACAATAATCATAGTTATTTCTTTAAAAAGTGTTGCTTCATCTCTTCAATCGCGTCTTTCATTACAACTAATCGTGTTGCTGCAAGCACTTCATAAGTATTTATCTGTTTGCAAGAAAGGAAGTTTACACCCTCTACATTTCGTCCAGCTCTTATAACAGAATCAACATCCTTTCCTACAGTTACAAACAATAACTTCTGTTTTTTATCAGTCATTCCTAAATTCTGCAGCATTTCTACAAAAATTTTTGTTTTGGGTTTAATAGCACCAAGACCATCAATGATCGTTAATTCATTATCTTTCACTTTCGCAGAAAGTACACTGAATAATGCTTTTTTCTTCATCTTCTGCGGCAATGCAAGACTATAATCACGAGGCTTTGGTCCAAAAACGACTCCACCTTTGACAAAAATTGGAGCACGAACAGATCCGTGTCGTGCTCGACCTGTTCCTTTTTGTCGGTAAATTTTTCTTGTCGAACCATCAACTTCTCCTCGAGTCTTTGTCGAGGCATTGCCTTGTCGTTGATTAGCTAAATAAACACGCACCGTCTGTGCAATTAATGCCTTATTTATTTTTTCACCAAATATTTCACCAGGAAGTGAAACCTTCCCAGTAATTTTACCATCGATACCGATAACCTCAACGCTTACCGTTGCATATTTGTTCTCAGTTATTTTTTGCTTAATTACAAATTCAGCCTCTATTTTTTCAACAGCAGCTTTTGGTTTTGCAACTTTTACAATTGTCTCTTTCTTAACTGATGTAACTGCCGGCTTTGAAGCTGTTATTTTTACTGTTTTCTTTGTTTCTGCTGCTTTACTTACCATCGTTTGTTTCTCCTTCTTTTACGGCTTCTTTCTGTTCTTCATCAGCAACAGGCGCCATTGATTCACTTTCCGTTTCCATTTTAACTGCTTCAGTTGCATCAGCAACAGTTTCTTGTGATGTAATAAATGTTTCTTCAGCTGCTTGTGTCATCTCAACTGGAGTAGCTTTTGCTTCCTCAGCAGCTTCCTTTTCCTGCTCCTTTGCGAGTATTGCGGCTTCTTTAATTGCTTCAGCTTCTTCTTTTTGTTTTACGGAAAGCAATTTGACAAATTTCTTTTGCTCACCAGTCTTAGTAATAACTACTGCTGATTTTTTGTTTCCCGGCACCAAACCTAACACATATAGTCTTTTATTTTCCGGCTCAACAGCAACAACAACAAGATTACTAATTGTTACGACATCAACACCCATATGTCCAGCCATTCTTTTGCCTTTATACACTCTTCCTGGTGTCGTTCCCTGTCCGATTGAACCGGGAGCACGATGTCTATCTGACTGTCCGTGGGTTTTTGGACCACCACGAAAGTTGTATCGTTTCACCGTACCTGCAAATCCTTTTCCCTTGGATGTTCCCGTTATTTTAACGATGTCCCCTGGTTTAAAAACTGTCTCAACGGTTACAATATCTCCTGATTTTGGCAATTCGTCATCGCCAATCCACGCTACTTCTCGAATAAGTGTTGGAACACTTTTAAGTCCTGCTTTTTTACTATGCCCTGCAAGCGCCTTAATTGGTTTCTTTTTTGTGCCAACACCTAACTGAACTGCAGTATACTTATCTTTTTCGTCTGTTTTGATTTGTACGACAAAATTATCTGCTACTGAAACTTCAGTCACAGGAATTCTTTTCCCATTCTCGAGAAATGTTTGTACTTGATCTATTTTTTGTCCAATCAATGTTTGTAACATATTATAATAAACTCTTACACGAATTCTTATCCTTGTTTTATATTCTCTATCTTATGCTTACTTATCTATGACGACAAAAAAAGATAGCCTTAGGCTACCTTTATACTTCACAAATGTGTAAGTTGAGCCCCTCTAAACGGGGTGGCCATAGCTAGGCTTTTTAATCAATCATACTTTGAGCATGTTTAATTATATTGGGCATCTATATTGTAAAAGTCGAGTATCTGATCTACATCTTCAACTCTACATCAACTCCTGCTGGTAATGCTAAATTAGTTAAACTGTCAATCGTTTTGTCTGTTGGTGAAACAATATCAATTAATCGTTTATGAATGCGGATTTCAAAATGATCCCTCGCATCCTTATCAATAAAAGGTGATTTATTTACGGCGTATACAGATCTGTCTGTAGGAAGAGGTACTGGACCAATAACTTTAGCTCCGGTTCTAATAACCGAGTCAAGAATTTGTTGACAACACGAGTCAAGTACTCGGGCATCATAACTTTTTAATCGAACTCTGATTCTTCCTTTTGCCATATTATTTTTACCTTCAGACTGTTAAAGATCTCCCAAACAAAAAACCCCGCTTAGCGAGGTTATTTTATTATTTTTGTTATCACTCCGGCTCCGACTGTCTTGCCACCTTCACGAATTGCGTATCGAAGACCTTCTTCGAGAGCAACCGGCACAATAAGTTTTACTGTCATTTTTGTTGTGTCACCAGGCATAACCATCTCTACACCATCAGGGAGTGTAACATTTCCGGTAACGTCTGTCGTTCTAATATAGAATTGTGGACGATAACCTTTGAAGAATGGTGTGTGACGACCTCCTTCTTCTTTAGTCAAGACGTATGCTTCGGCTTCAAATTCTGTATGAGGAGTAATACTTCCCGGTTTTGCTATAACCTGACCTCTTTCAACATCAGATTTCTCAAGACCACGAAGCAAAAGACCCACATTATCTCCTGCTTGTCCCTCATCAAGTTGTTTCTTAAACATTTCAACTCCAGTTACAACAGATGTTTTATTTTTGTCGAGACCAACAACTTCGATTGTTTCGTTAACTTTAACAACTCCTCTTTCAATTCTTCCAGTAACAACTGTTCCTCGACCCTTAATTGAAAAAACGTCTTCAACAGGCATTAAGAACGGCTTATCGAGTGCACGTTCTGGGGTAGGAATGTCCTTATCAACTGCTTCCATAAGTGCCAATATCTGTTTTTCAGCTTCAGGATCACCCTCAAGAGCTTTCAAAGCTGATCCGCGAACAATTGTGATTGTATCACCTGGATATTGATACTTAGAAAGCAATTCTCGAACTTCCATTTCAACAAGTTCAAGAAGTTCAAGATCCTGAACCATGTCACACTTATTAAGGAAAACAACAATTGCTGGAACACCTACTTGGCGAGCCAACAGAATATGCTCCCGAGTTTGTGGCATAGGACCATCAGGCGCTGAGACAACAAGAATAGCTCCATCCATTTGAGCTGCCCCCGTAATCATGTTTTTAATATAATCTGCGTGACCTGGAGCATCAATATGCGCATAGTGTCGTTTTTCTGTTTCGTATTCTTGGTGGGAGATGTTAATCGTAACACCACGCTGTCTTTCTTCAGGTGCGTTATCAATATCTTCGTATTTCTTTGCTTGTGCCATACCCTTCTTTGCAAGAACGGTAGTAATAGCAGCTGTTGTTGTGGTCTTGCCATGATCGACGTGACCAATTGTGCCGATATTTACGTGTGGTTTGTTTCGTGTAAATGTTGCCATAATCTTACAAAAATAAAAATCCCATTTCTTCAATGAGAGTAAAGAAATTATAACAGGTAATTTCACCCAGGTCAATAGGGAAGTTTATGCCCACCATAGCCTCAAATAAAAAAGACTAACTCTCTTACTTTTTACTCTTTACTTGACTAGAATTTCTCTAACTGTCAAACTAAGATATGTATGATTTCCACAGTATCTGAGGCTGATCAGCAATCAATCGGACAATCCCAAAAAATAACCCATAAACGCTCTAGAAATAAAGAATTTTTTCTTCTAGTAGGAGTTACTTTAACACTCTTAATTTTTATACCAATAAGCATACTGCTTTTCTCAAACAGCTTTGCAAACAAACAGAGCAAAACAAAACCAACGCCAATACCTGACCAAATCAAAAAAGCTGTACAGCCAACTGCACCGGCAACAAAACAACAATCGCAAACTCTTGTCTATGGCACCTGGACAAGCCAAACGTCAGTCATCCGATCTGTTGATTTTGCTTCTGGTAATTCCACAACGATTGCCACATTACCTCTTACTATTAAAAAAGTAAGCATACTCTCAAAAAATACATTACTTTATATTGACCAAACTGATACGAACGACCATGGTCAACGAATAAGCGTTTATAATATGAACGAAAAACAAATCGTGACCAACATCCCTGCTGACAACAGCTTTGGCATTGATAATTATGTTCTTTCATCCAATAAACACTATCTTGTTATCTGGGAAGTAAAATTCAATCCCCAAACGCAGTCATTGCAAGGTGGACAATCCCGTGTCTATGCTATTGATTTAACCAGACCCACTGTTTCAAACCTATTATATGATGAGACAGCGACAACAACAATTCCTATCCACTATCCACGAGCAATTCTTAATGACGGTACAGTATTTACTGATCAATTTATTCCTAATGACCCTTTAGGCGGTACTGGCTGGGCATATGGCATGAGTACTGTTGATTTCGATGGAACAAATAAACAAGACATCGCAACGATGAACAATGGGAACTATGGCTCACAACCAACTCTTTCTCCTGACGGAAAATATTTACTCTTCGCTGGTTATGATGGCAGTAACGGCGATGGTACTGCTATAAAAAATGGTTATCGACAGGCATTATTAACTCCGAATACTGTCGAGCTACTTGATATAAAATCATTGCAGCGTTACACACTTCCCAATCTCCCTGATACGAACACATATTCAGAAGTCCAATGGGACATACAAACTGGTAACGTCATCATTTCAATGCTTTCACAAGATGCTAAACAAATGGGTCTTTATAGCTATGATTTAGGTAAACTTCAAACCAGGCAAATTCCTCTTCCAACAGCAAATGGAATACAATATGGTTATATATCACAATTGACTGATACAAAAACGCTTATCGGTATCCAAAGCAACGATGCAGCAAATTTAGGCAATTTAGGAGAAACATATGCATACGCGTATACTCAATTAGCTACGATTGATACAAATAATACTCTTGCATATCTTTCCCTTGAAGATCCTTTTGTCCAATATATTACTATTCTTCCAGGCAATTATTTTAACAGTGTGCTAGGCGTGCAAACTACAATACAAAATACACAACAACCTGCTGTTACATATGCCATTTTGCAAGGAACGACGAACACTACTCCTCAAAAATATAGTTTCTTTTTAAAAACGACTCTTGCTTCTTTACGGTTACAAGGAAAGAGCACTCCTATTGGAACAACCAATGCAATAAGTTGTCAGAGGTTAAGTTATGGACGCTGTGGGGCACTAGGTTTGACATCAAATTCGACAGCATTTATAGTTTGCCAAAATATCGAAAAAGCAACAAATCAAACCGCGAACGCTTGTTATTGATATAGTTTAAAAATATGAATTTGCCCAAAAAGAAAAGTTACCGATGCCTCTTTTCCGCAAATATTGCTCTTTGGTCATAACTGATTGAGTATCTTCAAACCATACAATGTGCTTTTGTTTATCTTTATCTGTATAATGGATTACCGTTTCTGCGGATATAGTGTCTCGCTTTATCTGACAATCTTGAAAAGAACAATTATTGAGAAATTTATTCTGAATTTGCAAATTAGTAAGCGGTTGTCCCTGACCAACAGCATTTCCTTGTATATCAACAGGCCAATCATAACCAAATAAACCAAAAATAACATTAAGTTTTAGGTTAGGAACAACTTGCAGAAAATCATCTGACATCTTACCTATGTCATAGCCATACATATTTTGACCACCAAGCGGAAAATTGGGGCCAGGATTTGATCTAGCTTTATGAAAATCATATGCCATAATCATGATACTATCGGAATTTGCTGCTATATGTTTAACGTCAAAGGGTCGCATTCGATAAAAGGTGTCTCCATAGAGTGTCACAGCCAATTGCAACTGATATGCTTTTGCTTGAGCGTTAAGCGCTTGAGTAAAGCTATTAATCTCATCAATAAGTGAAGAGAACGGAATACCACCCATTTCAAGGTTAAGAACAATTCCAGAGAAACCATTAGCTTTTGCCATTGAAACAGTTTGAGAAATAACCTTTAGTTGAAGTGTTTTATTTTGCAAAATTGCAGCATTCACGTCTGTATTCTGCATTTCTAATGCCAATAGTTTCCGTTTTCCATGTGGGATATCCTTCAAGAATGTCTTACTATCTTTTGTTCCTGATGCAGTCGCATTAATGCCCTCTTTTGTTGGAGTAATGCCGAAATAAATATATTGATCAAAGCTATCTGTTATTGAATCTAATGTCCAATTAGGAACGAATAAAGAAGTATTAGTATTTTGCAGCCGATCAATGGTGACTGTCGGTGCAGGTGTTAATGCAGGTTGATAAACAGGTTGATCAATATCCTGCCTTACTTTTGCTCTAACGACATGCAGTATGATAAATGCGCCTATCAAAATAATCAAGGCTAAAATAAAGAACCGTTTCATCAATCTATTATACTCTATCTTCAAACCTGCACTCACATCGGTTATACTAAAAATATGGAAACAGATCGGAAAGCACTCATTTTTAATAGCTTTGGGATATTAGCTTCCATTTTTATACTTCTGAGTGGAAAAATTGTTTCACCAGTAGTGATATATCTGCTTATCCAAATCTTTGGAGTGCTGTTTATCATCTGGGCAGTTATTACACGTAAAGTAAGCAGAATCAAACATAAACTTCCTAAAAATTATTTTTTTCTTGAAAAAGGTCCCTATGAAATTATCCGACATCCTATCTATGCCGGATACCTACTTATAATACTTAGTTTTGTTGAAATAGAATTTACGTTTCTGAGGCTAATTGCATTATTCATACTTTGCACAGTCATAATGCTTAAAATAATTAGAGAAGAATATACTATGGAACATGAAATAAAGGAGTATAAAGAATACAAAACAAGAACCAAAGCACTTATTCCATATCTCTTGTGATAACAATATAATACTCTTCGTGAGGCAAATCCTGAAAAGCTTTTAAGTATGCTTCAACATCTGGCTTTTGTGACTCATGATTTATTATCGCCGCTATTTTTTGCTCCCATACATCTGAAACATCCACTATTTTAGTAATTTCACTTTTTTTATAACCCTGAGGGAAATAAACAAAATAATTTCCTAATTGCTTAACAAGATGTTTTTTTCCCTCTTCTGTCAAACAGCTATACCAGAGTTCCTTCACAAACAGCAACTTTTTAAAAACATACGTAGTTATAAATGAAACTGCTATATGATCAAGGTGTCCAGAGACGCCACGAGGTTCAAGCGTAATAATAATTTCGGGTTGTAATTTTTCAATCTGTTCTTGAAGCTTCACTGCAACTTCATGATACAAATTATTTGAAAGTGTTCCATCTTTAAAGTTCAAAAAAAGAACATCTTTAACCCCTAGTATACTGGCTGAAGCCTTCACTTCTTCTTCACGAATATTTCTAATATCATGTGTCTTGTCACTATGATTCTCTCCAGCATCTCCTCTAGTAACGCAGATAACATAAACTTCCCGCCCTTCCTTAACAAATTGAGCAAGTGTTCCACCTGGACCAAAAGCTTCATCGTCAGGATGTGCAAAGATGCCAACAACAGGTTTCATAAACATGATTATAACGGATCCTATCTAAAAAAATCTAGCAGAAGCGTATTATTACTCAACACGACCAGTGAAAGTGGATTTGGAGACAAGACTATCGACGATATTCTTTGGAACGTATTCATAGTGAGATGGCTCCATATAATAACTTGCTCGACCCTTTGTCAATGAACGAAGTTGTGTAGCATATCCTGAAAGCTCAGACAATGGAACTTGAGCCAAAATGATTGTTGCATTTTTCCTCTCTTCATTACCACTGATTTGTGCTCGCTTTGATGAAAGATCACCCATAACTTCCCCCATATACTCACTTGGAGTTGTGACTTCAACTTTCATTATCGGCTCAAGCAAAGTAATTCCTGCTTTTTTTGCACCTGACTGAATTGCCTGACTTGCTGCAATCTTAAAGGCAATCTCAGAAGAATCAACATCGTGATATGAACCGTCATAACATGTAACTTTGACATCAATCAGCGGGAAACCAAGAAGTACACCATTATCAAGCGTCTCTTTTACACCTTTTTCAACAGCTTTGATGAATTCTGCAGGAATGGCTCCACCTTTAATTGCGTTGACGAACTCATACCCTTCACCTCGTGGTTTAGGTTCAAGTCTAAGGAAACAATGACCGTATTGTCCACGTCCACCAGATTGCTTAATGTATTTTCCTTCTGCTTCGGCCATTTGTGATATAGCCTCCTTGTAAGCAACTTGAGGAGCTCCGACATTTGCTTCAACGTTAAATTCTCTCTTCATACGGTCAACCATAATTTCAAGCTGTAACTCACCAATACCTGAAATGATTGTTTGACCAGTATCTGGATTACTTTTAACAGTAAATGTAGGATCTTCTTCTTGTAATCTCTTCAGTGAGTAACCAAGTTTTTCCTGATCGGATTTGGTTTTTGGTTCAATAGCTAAAGAAATAACCGGCTCCGGGAAAGTAATTTGTTCAAGAACGATTGGATTTGCTTCATCACACAAGGTATCACCAGTAATAGTATCTTTCAAACCAACAATCGCAACGATTTCTCCTGCATATGCTTCTTTAATTTCTTCACGATCATTCGCGTGCATCAAAAGAAGCCTTCCGATACGTTCTTTAACACCTTTGTTAGAATTGTATACATAGGATCCTGCTGCCAATTTGCCTGAATAGACACGGAAGTACGCGAGCTTTCCGACATGAGGATCGTTTTGGATTTTGAAGGCCAATCCTGAAAATGCTTCTTCAGAAACAAGTTTACGGATTTCTTCAGCATTGGTTTTTGGGTTAATACCTTTAACATCTGCTAAATCTTGTGGTGATGGTAAATAATCAACAATCGCATCAAGAAGCGGCTGTACGCCTTTGTTTCGAAGCGAAGTTCCAGCATACATAGGAACTAATTTATAACTAATAACGGCTGCTCTAAGAGCTTTTCTTAATTCTTCAACCGTTGGTTCTTCACCACCAAGATACTTCTCAAGAAGTACATCATCAGTCTCGGCAATCTTTTCAATTAATTTATTTCTATATTCTTCGACCTGAGCCTTCATATCTTCTGGTACCTCGTCCTTGACTTCATATTTTGCACCTAGTTCATCTGAACCCCAGATAAAGGATTGACGAGTCAAGAGGTCGACATTTCCTACATAGGTATTTTCAACACCGATGGGAAGAACCATAATTGCAGGATTTGCACCAAGTCTTTCTTCTACACTTTGTACAGTCTGAAGAAAGTTTGCACCTAACTTATCCATTTTGTTTACAAAACAGATACGGGGAACATTATACTTATCAGCCTGACGCCAGACGGTTTCGGATTGTGACTGCACACCTTCTTCTGCATCAAGAACGGTAACACCACCATCAAGCACACGGAGTGATCGTTCTACCTCAGCAGTAAAATCAACGTGGCCAGGAGTATCAATAATGTTAAATCGATGCTCAGTATTTTTAAAAATACCTGTCTTGGGTATCCAAAATGCTGTCGTAGCTGCAGATACAATGGTAATTCCCCGCTCTTTTTCCTGTTCCATCCAGTCCATTTGTGTATTTCCTTCATCGATATCACCAATTTTGTAGGTACGTCCTGTGTAGAATAAAATACGCTCAGTTGTCGTAGTTTTCCCTGCATCGATATGAGCAATAATACCAATATTTCGAATACGATCAAGCGGATAAGTTCGTGATTTGATGATTGAATCTGCCATAAGTAAAAAATATCCCTCTTCGGGACTTGAAAGAGTATAGCATAATTATGTTTACTTTTCCATAATACATTCTTTGACAATTCTTATAAAAAGCCATACACTAAAATTAAGCCGCATTGCATCGTGGCCTTGTAGTTATGGCTGAAAAGATACAAACAATAAACCTTCTTCCTCAAGACAACAATAATTTACTTACCCAAATTACTGACTGGGCTCTTTCTATTGGTAGACTCCTTGTTATTTTGACTGAAATAGTTGCTCTTGGAACCTTTCTTTATAGATTTACATTGGACGAACAGCTTGTAAACTTACATGACCAAATTAAAAGCGAGAGCTTTATTATTGCTAACTTCAAAAGTGCTGAGACAACATTTCGTGATATTCAGGATAGACTTACAACAATTAAAAATTATGTGCCAATCGGTAATGTGACAACATCTATATTTACTGATATAGTAACAATGGGGCGAGGAAAAGTTACCTTTAAAGATCTCACGGTCAATACCCAAAATGCAAAAATTGAGATACAATCTCCATCAGCTGCTGCACTCTCCCAATTTGTCGATACACTCAAACATTATCCATCAATTGCATCAGTTGTTGTTGATAACGTTGTAAATAATTCAGATAGTGCAGTCATTGTTGTAAGTATTACTGCAACATTAAAACATAAAACATTTGCTGTATCTGAACAGCAATCTACTGGCTTATCTAATCAGACAATTCTTAACAAACAATGAGTAACTGAATGCCTATGCAATTGCCAAAAAATTATTTTGAAAATTTATCAGCTGCCAAATATCGTGAATACTTGAAGTTGCTTCCGAATATGCAACAAGAGACAACTCGCTCTTTTGTTACCTTGGCTCTTACATTTGGCGCACTTTCGTTCTTTGGAATTTTTGCAATTAACCCTACGCTTTCAACAATTACTGATTTAAAAAAACAATTAACTGATGACACATCTGTCAACCAGCAGCTTAGGACAAAAACTGATAATCTCAGTTCTCTTGAACAGCAATACAATCAACTCGGATCTAATCTAACAAATATATATAATGCTATTCCCCAAGGAGCAAATGTTCCTCTGTTGAGTGCGCAGTTATCTGCACTTGGGAAAAAACATAATGTCACCATTACAATCTATCGGGTAGCAGAAGTGCAGCTAGCATCCTCTCCAAACAATAAAAAAACACAATCTTTCATTTTTAACCTTCAGGTAACAGGAAATTATAATGACATGGTCGCGTTCTCTACTGAACTTGCAAGCCTTAATCGCATAATTACTATTGAATCAATGGAAATTGGACGTGATACACAATCAGGGAATTTAATATTAACATTACGAGGAAGACAATATTTTAAACAATAATATGAGACAAAAACAACACAATAAACAAAAAGATATTCTTTTTATTTTGATTTCCTCATTTGTCGTAGTTTTTGCATGGATTGTCTTCAACATTATCCATATCCTATCCAATTCGACAGTAAGTCCTGATGTTCAAGCACAACTTATGCCAATACCACCAAATTTTGATTCAAGAGTCATGCAACAACTCAAATCACGTGAGAACATCAATCCACTATTTGAAAATCAAGCAAGCACATCAGCAACAACGATAACAACCACACCAACTCCAAATTTCTTGACTCCACTTGGAGCTGGTGTCATAACACCATCTCCCGCAGAGAATTCAGTTGCTTCAAATTCATCTCAATCAATACCGGATACTTCACCAATCAATATACAGGGACAATGAGCTATGCACACAATAGACTATTAAATAAGAAACTGCCTTCTTATGTAGGTATTTTTGTTTTGCTTATTGCACTTAGTATTACCATTCTTCTTAGCGGCAATGCATTCATCTTTGTGTCTAAAGCAACCGTAGGGAGTGATCCTAAGGGTATTCAAATCAGCAATATCTCCGATACAACATTTACAATCTCCTATACGACAGATGCCCCTGCGATTGGAACCATTTCCTATGGAACAGATCCGTCAACACCCAGTATCATGCTCGATGACAGAGACCAGCAAACAAGCAAAACATTAGAACACCAAGTACATATTATTACAATTAAGCATCTGATTCCTTCTACAAAATATTATTATGTCATTGATTCTGGTACCCAAAAAGCAGAGAATAATGGAAAGCCTTTTGAGATCACCACAGATGCACCATTAAGTAGCAAACAGATTGTACAACCCCTTATCGGGACAGTTGCACTAAGCGATGGTTCTATTCCTACAGAAGGAATTGTGTATATAACAAGTGCCGGAACACAGCAACTTGCAACCTTAATTAACTCTGGGGGCACTTATCAACTATCACTAAACCAATTACGCAATAGTACTATGGATGCTTTTACCTCATTGACTCCTGATACTGAATTACAGCTTCAGGTGATTACGGCAACGCAACACTCGACAGCAACAGTGCTCGTTAGGGATGCAGCTCAGGTTCCTAAAATTGTTCTCTCTCAAAATTATGACTTTACTCTTGGTATAACACAACTTGCATCGGGATCTGGTCAGATAGCATCACAAGCAGCATTTCCAATCTTTGGAACTCCTGTTTCCGTCTCTTCTCCTGAAATCACAACACCAAAAGATACACAAACATTCAAAGATCAACAGCCTATGTTCCAAGGAAAAGCCTTGCCTAATACTGAAGTGGATATCATAATTCAATCAAATCAGGAAATCTCAGTTAAGCTTCAAAGTGACACTGCTGGCTCTTGGCAATTCCGCCCGTCGATAACACTTGCACCAGGAAAACATACTATCACCATAAAATCGATCAATGCATCAGGTATTATGCAAACACTCAGTAGATCATTTACTGTCTATGCTGCAGGCAGTCAATTTATTGAACCATCTGTTTCACCTATTGCATCTACCGTATCCCCCTCACCAACGCTGGCTATAACACCAACTGCGACACCTACAACAATAGTGGTGCCAACAGCAACAGTGGTGCCAACTGGAAAGCCAACACCAGTTCCAAGTAAGGCTCCAATTCCAAAAACAGGTAGTTCGGCGATAGTGACAGGAATCACTGCAGGTATATCAGTCCTTGGTGTTGGCGCTTTATTATTCATTCTTTCTACAATATAATACAAATTCATAATCTATGAAAATTGCAATTATCGGTGCCGGATTTACTGGCCTTTCAGCAGCATATCAATTAATAAAAAAAGGGCACGAAGTCACCATTTTTGAGAAAGATCCGCAACCAGGAGGATTAGCTATCGGATATCAGGAAAAAGGCTGGGAATGGACACTTGAAACGTTTTATCACCATTGGTTTACTAGTGACAAAGCAATATTTAATTTAGCAAAAGAACTAGATTTTCCTATTTTAATCCGACGACCAAAGACATCTCATTTGATTGATAGAAAAATTCTACAACTTGATTCCCCGTTCACCCTTCTAACCTTCCAAAAACTTTCAATTCATGAAAGGCTACAAATGGCAGTTGCATTAGGACTGCTCCGATTTAATCCGTTTTGGAAGCCACTTGAAAAATATACGGCAACTGCATACTTGCAAAAAACAGTTGGAGAAAAGGCATATAAAATATTATGGGAACCATTACTTGTAGGTAAATTTGGCAAATATGCAAATAAGATTTCTCTCGCATGGTTTTGGGGACGGTTTGCAAAACGAACAACTCAGCTTGCCTATCCAGAAGGTGGATTTTTACGGTTTGCAAAACGAATAACTGAGGCTATCAAACAAAATGGTGGGGATATATATTATGCTACCGAAATAATTAAGGTACATTCTAACGATAAACCCCAAATAACATATAAAAAAACTGGAAAATTAAAAACAGAAACATACGATAAAATTATCGTTACTCTTCCTTCATTTGCCTTTTTGAACCTTGCGCCACAATTGCCTGAAACATATAAAAAATCACTCATGCAATTGAAAGGGCTTGGTGCAATTGTTATAGTGATGCGTCTGAAAAAACCATTTCTTACTAACGGAACTTATTGGCTCAGTATTTGTGATACCAAAGCTCCGCTTTTAGCACTCGTTGAGCACACAAATTTTATGGATAGCAAACATTACAATAACGAACATCTTGTCTACTTAGGACATTATTTGCCGCAAGATCACCAGTATTTCACCATGAATGAGGAAGCACTTATGAAAAAATTTGATCCGTTTTTGAAAAAGTTAAATCCAGATTATCAAAAGACGCTTATCAGCATAAAAAAATTTTCTGTTCCATTTGCCCAACCTATTATTCCTATCAATTATTCAAAGATGCTTCCACCTTTTGAGACACCCCTTAAAAATATCTATCTCGCAAATATGCAGCAAGTCTATCCGTGGGATCGTGGAACAAATTATGCAGTGGAATTGGGAGAAAAAATAGCAATGCTTCTTATGAATAAACAATAATTATGGATTTACTAAGTATCATTTCAGTCATCGATGTTCTTCTTTTTTTTGCTCTCTTTACATGTATCGGTTTTCCTTATATTCTATTCATCTTCCCTCATTGGAAAGATAAGGGTTTTCCTTTTGCCAAACTTCTTCTGCTATGTATTACAGCATATATTGTCTGGCTTCTCGCAAGTCTCAAACTACTCCATTTTTCAACAATCACTGTTATGTTTGTATTGTTAACTATCGGACTAGGCGCCGTCGCTATTACTTTCAAGAAACATACAGAAATTGATCTTTTTTTAAAGGGGAATTGGAAATTGCTTGTGTATGAAGAAATAATTTTTCTCTTCTTTTTCGGCAGTTTCTTATTTATTCGCTGGTTGAATCCTGACCTGTGGCATCCAGTGATGGGAGGAGAAAAACCGATGGACTTTGCATTTCTGAACGCCATTCTTAAATCGCAAACCTTTCCGCCTTATGATCCATGGTATGCAGGAGATACTATTAATTACTATTATTTTGGACAATATCTTATCGCAATATTTACTAAATTAACAACAATACCATCCTCAATTTTTTATAATATTGCTCTTGCCTATCTTTTTGGACAATGTGCCTCAACCATTTTTAGCATTATTTTTCATATAACAGCATCAAGAAGAATAAGTATTCTCGGTAGCATTTTCACCATTGCCCTTGGCAATTTAGCACAAATACCGTTAATAATAAAAAGTTTTTCTGAACATATATATATTAATAGCTGGTATTGGACTGCAACGAGAGTTATGCCAAATTATGAAATCAATGAATTCCCTTATTTTACGTTTCTCTATGCAGATCTTCATGCACATCTTATTGCACTGGTACTCAATCTTTTTCTTATTGCACTTATCATTTCACTCTTCACTATGCATAAAATTACAAAAAGCTATCTATGTATTTTCTTACTGCTTACATCGATGCTCCTTGGCATGTTACGTGCCACCAATATTTGGGACTATCCAACTTATTATTTATTTATTATTATTGGACTATTTTTCTCTGTTGGCCTGATAAGAACAATAATAATGAGTTTGGGAATTTTCTCGATCAGCAATCTTACAATGCTTCCTTTTATTTTTAACTATAAGACTGCACCTATTACAATAAATTTTTATTCACAAGCACCTACAAGACTTGAAGATTACCTTTTGATTCATGGATTTTTTCTTTTTATCCTTATAACGTTCCTCACTATTTCGCTCTTGCAATCATCGACCAAAAAAAAATATGGTTTTCTTTTACTTAGTATAAGCGTACTTCTTGGAATTTTCATTCCACATTATGCATTTATTCTAGTTGTAGGACTACTCATTCTCCTTCATCTCTTTTTGTTAGTAACGCAGAAGCAAAAAAAGACTCAACATATTCTTGTTCTTTTCTTTTCAGGTTTCGCTTTCTTCCTCACACTTATTCCTGATCTTATTGATATCCCTGTCGGGCTTGGTCGAATGAATATGGTGTTTAAATTTTACTTCCAAGCATGGATTTTCTTTGCCTTAGCAAGCGCATTGAGTCTACCCATGATAGGAAATTATCTTCATAAACAAAATAAAATTCTTAGGATTAGCTGGAGAGGTATTTTCATCATCCTCTTTTTATCCGCTTTTTCGTATATTCCAACAGCAACGTACGCAAAAGTAAAAGATCGCATGAGCCTTACTGCACCTCATACGCTTGACGGTATGACCTATATGCAATCTTCTATCTATTATGATCAAGGTAGCCAGTTAACATTATTGTGGGATTATCGTGCGATACGATGGATGAATGAACATATTTCTCCTCCTGCCATCATTTTGGAAGGTAATACACCAATCTATCGATGGGGAAATAGAGTAAGCATTTATACCGGTTTGCAGACAGTAATTGGTTGGGGATGGCATGAGCAAGCTCATCGGTCATACATGTCTGCGGATAACATTGACAAACGAATTGCAGATGTTAAACTAGCATATGAAACGTCATCTATTAAGACACTATTATCAATAGTGCGCCAATACAATATCCGATATATTTATCTTGGTCAACTAGAAAAAGCATATTACAATAATGAAGGCTTCACGAAATTTAATGCTAATGTCGGAAGCCTTTTTGATCTTGTGTATCAAAACCAAGAAGTAACAATCTATAAAGTAAAATAGAACAATGAAGACAAGTAAAAAAAAAATTACTACACGGGAAAGCTTCCATAATTCGATAACGTGGCCAAAAAAAAATCTTGAAATAATCATTTGTCCTCTCTGCAATTCACCTCAATATACAATTCTGTACCCTCATTTTTATCCACGTGTTGTTATCTGCCAGAAATGTTCGCTTGTCTATACTAATCCGCGATTAAAAGAATCATATCTAAAAGAACTCTATACCAAGGATTATTTTCAGAACGAACATTCAGCTCATTATGGATATGAAGATTATATTGCTGACTCAGGAAAAATAAAAAAAACCTTTGAAAAAAGATTAAATGATATTGAAAAGCTTAAAAAGCCAGGAAATGTCTTGGATGTTGGCTGTGCGATGGGTTTTTTTATGGATGTCTGTGTTCAACATGGCTGGCAAGTTGAAGGAGTTGAAATCTCGGAATTTGCTGCAGAATATGTGAAAAATAAACTTGGCTATAGGATTCATACAGGAGATTTTCAAAAAGTAGCACTTCCCAAAGAAACATATGACCTTATTACATTATGGGACGTTATCGAGCATGTACCGGACCCTGTTGCGACATTAAAAAAGATCTATACATTATTAAAACCAGGGGGAATGCTTGTGTTAACAACTCCTGATGCAGGATCACTGCCAGCAAAACTCACACAACATCGATGGATAGGATATAAATTATCAGATGAACATTTAACCTATTTTTCTCTCAAAACATTACGGAATATTTGTGAAGAAGCTGGATTATCAATAATCCGTTACCATCAAGTTGGCAAACATGTTTCGTATGCAATGTTTACCAACCGTGTTGCTTTATACAATAAACTTATCGGTTCAGCGTTAATGCATGCCGGGAAAGTATTGCCAAAAGACTTTTCTTTTTATATTAGTGCTTTTGATATTATCTGTATTTATGCGGTTAAAAAAGAAAAATAAAACAATACCTGCACATGCTACAATAAAAAAATGAAGAAGAAACTACTATTAATTGCTCTTATCTTTCTTGGTGCTTTTTTTCGATTTTACGATATCAACTGGGACCAAGGGAATCATTTACATCCTGATGAACGCTTTCTTACAATGGTCGGTGAAGATATGAAACTGCCACAAACCTTTGCACAGTATCTCACACCACAAATTTCACCGATGAATCCTGCAAATATCGGACATTCATTTTATGTTTATGGCACATTCCCTGTTGTTGTAAACAAACTTCTCGCAATCATGACAAAGGAGGATACCTACAACTCATTCACGCAGTTAGGAAGAATGCTCTCAGGATTTATCGATTTACTAGTGATAATCATTGTTTTTAAAACAGCAGAACTTTTTGAAAAAGAATATAAACTTAATAAAAACGTAAAATACTGGGGAGCATTTTTTTATGCTATAGCAGTCTTACCAATCCAGCTAGCACATTTTTTTGCTGTAGATACTTTTTTAAATACTTTTGTTTTTCTCACATTTTATTTTGCTATTCGTTTTTCTTTTACAAGGAATAGTAGCTGGCTTTTATTCAGTGGATTCTTCTTAGGAATGGCTATCGCGTCCAAAGTTACCGCTATTTTTATAGCACCCTTGCTTCTCTATTTATTTATTAACGCATATACTGATAAACGAAAAATTGCAAAACAAGATCTTTTTCATCTTGCTGGAGATCTATTACTCTTTGGCTTTACCACCTATCTTATAGGAAGAATTGCCGACCCATACCTTTTTCAAAACGGCAATTTTTTCGATCTCCATCCCAACAAACTTTTCCTTGATAACTTAAAACTGCTTCAAGCATGGAGCAGCCCACAAGCATGGTTTCCCCCTAGTGTTCAATGGATTCATAAAACACCAGTTCTCTTTGCTCTAAAAAATTTAATTTTCTATGGGATCGGAATCGGATATGCAGCATGTGTAGCTTTAGGTATTTATTATCTTTTGAGAAAAATTAGAAATGCAGATTTGTACATCATACTTGGATGGGTTACCTTATTCTTTCTCTACCAATCAATGCAAACGACACAAACTATGCGTTATTTTCTCATACTCTATCCTTTCTTTGCGTTATTTGCCGGTATCGGATTTACTTATCTCTCTAAACAAATAACAAAACCTGTACAAGTCGCGCTTTTACTTTTTGTTATCATCTGGCCAATGTTTTTCTTCTCTATTTATACCAAACCAATTACCCGTTTCACCGCATCAGAATGGATATATACACACATTCCAACAAATAGTGTTATTCTAACGGAACATTGGGATGATGCACTCCCACTTCCGGTTTTTACCACATCAGGAAATAATTACCTTATCAAAGAAATGCCTGTCTTTGATCCTGATACACCTCAAAAATGGAATAAAATGAATACTCTTTTAGTACAAGGCGATTACCTTATTTTTTCTTCCAATCGAGGCTGGGGTAGTATTCCAACGGTCCCTGAACGATATCCACAGATGACGAAATTTTATCGGGATATATTTATAGGTAAAACCGCATACAAAAAAGTAGCGGAGTTTACTTCATATCCGTCATTGAATTATCTAGGTATCCCATTAACGATCCCTGATGATAACGCAGAAGAAGCATTCACTGTCATTGACCATCCAAAGGTAATCATCTTTCAACAAGATAAAAAAGCAGATCTCCGCTAGGATTTCTAAATTCTCTATAAAATCCTCTTGAATATTTTTGTGAAAGTATCAAAAGATCTTTTTTTCTTTCCGGTAAAATGACAAAATCACTTTTTTGTGGAAATGCCATTGCTGCTAAATTTTCATTTTGCATAATATCTACTCCTTCTTTTCCTGTAAGAAATCTGAGTGTAACAACTCCATTATAGAACATATTGTTAGTACCCAAAAAATATATTTTATGATTCCGGTCTTTTTTTGCCAAAAAACGACCAGCGTACGTAGCAATTTGTGTATTTATATCATACTTCCAGGTGTCTATTTCTTCATGTGAAAAATAGGAAGTTAATCCACCTATTAAAAATAATACGCCCACAAAAAATATGACAAACAATTGGGCTTTTTTATGAAATAGCTTTATTACAATATCTATTGCATATCCAATGAACCCTGCAATCGCTGGAAATGCAATAATATATCGACTCGGCATTGGAGAATCAATAGTAAGTATTCCGCCAATGATAATAACCGAGAAAAGATACATATAGAGCAACTGCAAGGATAATTTCTTAATAAAAAATACTCCATAAACAAGCCCAATAATAAAAAAGAATATTGCAAAATAATCCAAATATGGAGTTCTATAAAACCAAAAAGGTGTGCTTGGAACAGGAAGGAAAAAGACGAAAAAGCAATTCATTATATATGCTATAAACTTGCCAGAACTTAGCAAACTAGATAGCCATCCAGGTTGAAAAATACTTACCATATTTACTCGAATAGAATAATCGGCTGGATGACCTACAAAATAAATAATCATTGGCATATAAGCAATTCCAAAACAAAGTAGCCAAAAAATGATTTTGACAAAGCCCTTTTTCCATAGGATTTTTCTGTGGAGAAGCAATAGTGTAAGCAATACAAGTAGTAAAATTGGAATTAGCCTATTACCTGGACCAAAATATTGAGAGACACCTGTCAAAAAGCCTGAAATCATAACAGCAAAATCGCTTTCTTGCAAAAATAAAAAGAGTATCATAGGTGCAAAAAAAGTCATCCAAACAACCTCCATCCCATTTCGTGAAAAAACAAGATCAAAAGGACAAGCGGTAAGAAAAAGAGCTGCATAACAAGCGACTTGTTGAGTAAATAATTTTCGAATAAATAGATATGTTGCAATAACACCCAAAAAACCACCTATTGCAGATAAAAAACGTATTCCAATGAGTTGATTAGAAAATATATGCAAAAAGAATCCGACAAGATAAAAATATCCATTTGCTTGACCTTCCCAACCAATACCTGCAAATGGCAAGCCTTGCTTAATAATTTGCACCCCATCAACTGCAAACCTCGAAGCGTCACCATCAACACGATAAGGAATATTCGCAAGAACTAGAAAACGGAAAACAAATGCTAGAAAAAAAATAAAAAATAATTTTCTCTCAAGTAATCGCTTAAATAAATTAGTTTTTAAATAATTGTTCATATTGTAAAAAAATATCGTCTGTTGCAAATATTTTTGCGATTTTTTTTCTTTCTCTAATATAACTATGCTTATTTTTAATTACCTTATTTATTTTTTTAGCTAAATCAGAAATATCTCTTTTTTTTGCTATTTCCCCCATTCCTGTTACTTGTACTATAGAACTAACTCCGGGGAGATCAGTTGCAACAACCGGTGTACCACAAAACATAGCCTCAACTTGCACCATCCCAAAAGCTTCAGTCATATTTACGCTTGGAAGAACAATTACATCCATAAGAGAATAAAAGGCACCCAATTCATTCTCTTGTAACTCTCCCAATTGCAGAATTACCTCTTTATTTTCTTTAATAAGCTTGTCCATTGTTTGCAAATATTTTTTTTCACCGACTGCATGGAGTGGTCCAGCAAGAACAATTGTAAAATTATTATCTAAGCTTTTTCGCAAAAGAGGAATCGCTGAGATGAGATACTCTATACCTTTCTCTGGAGCAATTCTTCCTAAAAACCCAATATGATAGCGTTTTGAAGATAATCTTCTCCCAAAGTATTTTTGTGACACAGGATCTGTAATAGGAGGAATTATCACAGGATAAATCGTATGCAATTTTTTTGATTTACCTTTTAAGAGTATTGCATGTGCTCCAAAATCCGCTGTAAGTACAATAATGTTGTCCGCAAAAAATAGTGAAATTTTATTGGAGGCATGCATTACAGCTTCAATAATTTTTCCTCCAAATATATTCCCGACTGTAACTTCACACGTGTAAATGACATGTAGTCTTTTTCTCATTAATTTTGCTACTAAGGCAATAAAACAACCTTCCATCTGTGGAAGACCAATAATAACTTGATCCGCTTTTTGTATTGCTCGTAAGGCAACAAGAGAGAAATATGGCATAAAAAATCCTTTATGTATTTTGAAGAGATATGAAACTCGTACCACGTTTACACCCTTTATTATTTCCTTTTTTGCAAGATTTTTATTATGTTGTGTTGTAAGTACACTAATTTTGTAATCTTTTTTTGCCAATAATTCTGCAAGATTTTTTATGGAATTTGTCAAACCACTAATATGAGGTGCATAATATGAAGAGCTTATTAAAATTTTCATTTATGTTATATAATACATTATACAAAAAATTATGAAGATAGGTTTTGATCTCGATAAAGTTTTCATAAATACTCCACCATTTATCCCAAATGCTGTGATTAACAAGTTTTATAAACAACGAGATAATGGCATTTTACTTTACCGTATTCCTTCACGTCCAGAACAATTATTCAGAAAAGCACTTCATGTCCCCATTTTAAGAAAGCAAATGAGGGATAATTTTGCATCTCTTCGTGAATTATCAAAAGAAAAGAAACACCAATTGTATTTAATTTCAAGCAGATTTAAATTCCTTGAGCCAGAGACACAGCGGCTAGTAAAAAAATATGCTCTTGATACAATCTTTGACAAACTCTATTTTAACTATAACAATAAACAGCCTCATAAATTCAAAAATGAAATATTACAAAAACTGAATCTTGATATTTTCATTGATGATGATCTGTCCCTTATTCGTTATGTTGCTAAAAATAATCCACACACCAATTTTTTTTGGCTTGATGAACACGCACAAGGTGCAAAAATTAGTGATAATATTACTGCAGTTAGAAACTTAGGAGAAATTTTTCATTCATGAATCCTTCCGATATCAATGCCGTTGTACAGTGGTGGCTCGTGCTCTTTGTCTTGGGCATAGGCTTTGCACCAATAACGATTCGCCTTTTTGATCCTTTTTTTGACAAAGGCTATCTCTTTTCCAAGTTAATCGGTACCTTATTTGTTGGCTATGCTGTCTTTCTCCTCGGGACTTTCCATATCGCACCTTTTACTAATTTTACAATAATAGCTGTTGCAATTGTCCTTATTGCAGGATCATTCTACTTGCTTAAACAAAAATGGAAGCTCTGGTACATTGTAAAACAGACATTATTCATATTTGCTATCGAAGAATTGTTATTTCTTACTGTTCTTTTAATTTGGGCATATATTCATTCTTTTGCACCTGATATTCATGGACTTGAGAAATTTATGGATTATGGTTTTGTGAATTCGCTGCTTCGATCAGATTACTTCCCCCCTAAAGATATGTGGTTTACTCCTTACACCATTAATTATTACTACTTCGGACACTTGTTGACTGCCATGTTGACCAAGCTCTCAGGTCTACCTTCATATATTACCTTTAATCTTATGCTCTCAACAATTGTCGCATTTTGTTTCACCATGACTTTTTCTATTGGCGCAAATTTGTATTACCAACTTGTCAAAACTGAACGAATTGTTAAATTCAAGCTTATCCCTACAGGAATACTTACAGCATGCCTTGTTACATTTGGTGGTAATCTTCACCTTTTATATGCTTTCTTCAGCTCATATAATACAGATAATCCCGTACCGATATGGCAGCTACCTTTTAAACCATTTAGTTTCCCTAATAGCTACTGGTATCCGAATGCTACTCGTTTTATTTATCACACTATCCATGAGTTTCCTATTTACTCATGGGTTGTTGCAGACCTGCATGGACATGTATTAGATATTCCGTTTGTCTTACTTGTAATCGCGTTTCTCTTCTCACTACTACTACTGCATACTGATCAACAGACTGAAGAAAATACAAAAATCAACCAGACATTTCAAGTCAAACCACTGTATCTCCTTTTTATTGGATTGCTCCTTGCATGTATGTATATGACCAATGCTTGGGATGGTATTATTTATTGGCTGCTTAGTGCAATGACACTTTTGGCAATTCATGGATATAAAATTGTTCTATACAAAAAGCAATTTGAGAAAGAAGCATCAGCAGTAACTGTTATCAAACAAAATAGTAAATCCACGTTTCATCTACACAAATTCACCGACTGGGAAATAGCATGGGGACGTGATTTGATACTTTCAATTCTGGTGATCACGACAACCGCCTTTCTCTTTTCAACACCATACAATATTCACTTCAAACCATTTGCATCAGGAATAGGTATCCTTTGTGCTCCTGACTCATTAACAAAAATTGGCAAAATAGGACCATTTCTATTTGAAGCAAATCATTGCCAAAGATCCTATTGGTGGGAAATTTTAACGCTCTACGGTTTCTTCTTTTTCTTCATTGTCGTTTTTGGAACATTCCTTTGGCGATCCAAAAAGCATACTCAAACTGATATTTTTGTTTTATTACTAATAATACTCTCAATCTTACTTATTTTTATTCCAGAATTTGTCTACCTCAAGGATATTTATCCAACTTATTATCGTGCAAATACTATGTTTAAACTTGTTTTTCAAGCGTTTATTATGCTTTCGATCAGCAGCGCATATGTTGTAGTTCGAATGATTGTTGCAATGACTTATCAACGGCTAAAACAACGAATCCTCAACTTTTTCATTTTAATTATTTCTGCGATTCTTGTTTGCCTTGTGATGACTTATCCGTATCTTGCAGTTAATGCTTATTATAATGGCTTTAAAAATTATCAAAGTTTGAATGGTACTAATTATCTTAAAACAATATATTCTGATGATTATGCTGCAATTGAATGGCTGAATAAAAATATCAAAGGACAACCAGTAATATTAGAAGCACAAGGCGACTCGTATACTGACTATGCCAGGATCTCAGCAAATACTGGTTTGCCAACAGTTCTCGGTTGGACTGTTCATGAATGGCTCTGGCGTGGGACATATGATATTCCCGCACCACGAATTACTGAAGTGAAAACAATGTATGAATCAACGAACATCTCACAAACAAAAGCATTGCTCAATGCATATCATGTACAATATGTGTATATTGGCACTCTTGAACTCCAAAAATATCCTCTCTTAGATGAACACAAATTCAGCGAGCTTGGACGGATTATATACCAACATAACACTACGAGGATTTATAAAATAAATTAATTATCTTTTTATTCATATGTCCCTATCAGGCGTGTTAAAACAACTTTAACAGTAATATAACCAAAATAAAATACTAACAATAAGAATCTAAACAATGACTCATTTACGAACAACCCTTCGTCTATGAATTTACAATCGCGACTGCAAGCTATCAAAATTATTATCCATGAATTATTTTTATATAGTAGATTAAGAAGTCTTTAAATACTAGTAATTATTTGCACAAATTTTTCAGCATCCAAACTTGTCTGTCCAGGAAGTCCTCCTGAGACATGCTCTAAACCAAAAATTGTTGCAGCATTTTCAGGATTGACACTTCCACCATAAATGGTAATAACGTCTTTCCCTATTATTCTGCTAATCTCGGACGTATTTGTATCAATATCTTTTGGATCAGCTGCATGAAATGCACCTCCTCCACTGATGGCGCTTGGTGGTTCATAAACAAAAATTATTCTATCAGCATTCTCAACAAGTATTGTATCTTCTTTAAGATAATACTCTAATTGTTTCAGATCGCTGATACACAAAATGGGAGTTATATTATTTTTTACGAGCTGTTTAATTTTTGCCAAAATATCCTCATCAGTTTCATGGAAATATTTTCGTCGCTCAGAATGACCAACGATAGCATAAGTCACAAATTCTTTAGCCTCCCTCACAGAAACAGCGCCAGTAAAGGCACCCTCTTCAAAAGGAGAGATATCCTGCGTTCCGAGTTTTAATGGCAGATTATTCGTATCAATAAATTCTTTCATTACAGGAAGTAGTGTAAATGGAGGACAAACTATAACTTCTTTTTCATCTGGAGAATAGAAGGTATTAAGATCTCGGAATTTATTAAGCCAAGCCTTCGCTTCTGCAACTGTTTTATTCGATTTCCAATTCCCAACGATAAAGAGCTTTTTCATATGCTACAATCAATAATATCCTTATATTAGCAATGTGTGACAGAAATGCACAGATTCCTATAACGCAGTTCGTTGAAGCAAGTAATAAACTTCTTATAAATTTCTACTTCACTAGAACAAACTATGGAAAAAATTTCTAATACAACTCTAAGCTAATTCAATCCATTATACTCTATGAAAGATATATTACTCAAGGATTTAAATGCCGAACAACAAAAAGCTGTCTTCGCAACAGACGGCCCTATGATCATTCTTGCAGGTGCAGGATCTGGCAAAACCCGTGTATTGACACACAAAGTCATGTATCTCATGCAAGAAAAAAATATTGAGCATGAATCTATCCTCATGATCACCTTTACCAACAAAGCAGCAACCGAGATGAAAGAACGAATGAGACAATTTTTGTCTGACAAACCTTTACCATGGATAGCAACATTTCATGCAATGTGTGCCAAAATACTTCGCCGTGAGAGCAATCAACTTGGTTTTTCTCCCAACTTCATCATTTATGATTCTCCGGACCAATTGGATGCCGTTAAAGAGGCGATGAGTAGACTTGATCTCTCAACAAAGGACTTCAAACCTCATTCCATCCACGCCACTATTTCCCAAGCAAAAAACGAAATTATCACAGCTTATGAATATGGAAACTTTGCAAGAGGATACTTCCAGGAAACTGTCGCAAAAATTTATCCTGTTTATCAATCTATCCTTAAAGAAAACGATGCGCTTGATTTTGATGATCTGATTCTACACACAATCAAACTCTTCCGTGAACATGAACAGGTTCTAAAAAAATATCAGAATATGTTCCGCTATATTTTAATTGATGAATATCAGGATACTAACAGAGCACAATATGTGCTAACCAAACTTTTAGCGGACAAATGGCACAATATCTGTGTTGTTGGTGATTTTTCTCAAAGCATTTACAGCTGGCGCGGTGCTGATTATCGAAATCTCAGCAGGTTTAAAGACGATTTTCCTGGAACTAAAACTTTTTCGCTTTCACAAAATTACCGTTCCACACAGAAAATTCTTGACAGTGCTTCAACAATCATTTCAAAAAATACCAGCCATCCTGTGCTGCAATTATGGACAAAAAATCCTGATGGCGAAGAGATACAACTCTACGAAGCAAATAATGAACAAGACGAGGCAGGTTTTATTATCAGTACTATTGCGAATCTCGGACTCAAGCGACTGAACCAAGTTGCAGTGCTTTATCGCACTAATGCACAATCCCGTGTCATCGAGGAATCATTGTTACATCATGGTTTACCGTATCTGCTGATCGGGGGTACGAGATTTTATGAACGGAAAGAAATTAAAGACATTCTTGCCTACCTTCGCGTCCAAAATAATCTCAAGGATACTATTTCTTACAAACGTATTGAGAAATTAGGAAAAGGGCGTCTGCTAAAATTCCTTGATTACCAAAAAACAATAAAAGGAAAAAATACTATAAAAACGATTGAGTATCTTGATGGTATCATTAAGGCGACGAATTATCTTGATCTCTATGATGAAAATGTTGCAGAAGACCGTGCAAGGCTTGAAAACATTAAAGAACTTCGTTCGGTTGCCATTGCATTTCCTAATTTGACTGATTTTTTAGAAAATGTTGCCTTAGTTGAACAAGAATATCATTCAGACAAACAGGAAAAAGGTGAAAAAAAGAATGCCATTACATTGATGACTCTCCACGCGGCAAAAGGACTTGAGTTCCCGATCGTTTTTATCATCGGAATGGAAGAGGGTCTTTTTCCACATTCACGCTCACTCATGGATCGAGAACAACTGGAAGAAGAACGCAGACTCTGCTATGTCGGAATGACAAGAGCAAAAGAAATGCTATTTTTAACCTATGCAAAACGTAGACTCTTTTTTGGACAACGAACAGCGAATACTGTCTCTCGGTTTATCACTGATTTACCAGAGCATCTTATTATCCAACGACTTCCAGAAAATGACAGATATTATTGATCAGAAACCTCTCTATTCTTATCATTCTCTTACTAATTTATAATCACATTCTTGTTTAGCGTTATTACACTCATCTATATGATAAAAACCGCTGTCATATTTTCGGATAAAAGCAAAAAAGAAGAAACAAGGTACAAATCGCAAAAACAAGAAAAAATTATCTTAACACGAAAAGATTATCGTCATCTCATTGAAACAAGCTATCAGGAGGGAAAAAAGGATGCATTAAAAAAACAGCAGAGAATAGAAAATAACGAATCATCCACTAATTGGAGAAAACAACAGGAAAAAGCGGGAGAAGCAGAAGCGATAAAATTAGACGCCCAAAAAAAAGCTGCAGATAGACAACGTTTCGAAAGTATTGTCGTCCGACATGAAATAGAAATAATGCATGTAAAGTCTGTTTTCCCTTTTACTCTTTTCCCAGATACACTCATTATTGATACCACAAAGGTAACTATCTCAAAACAACAGCTTATTGCGACAGAACATATTACTACTATTCCTCTTAAAGATGTTGCCGATGTTACAGTGCAGACAGTTTTGTTCCTCGCTAGCATAACAATTAAGTATATGCCACAAGCTACTAGTCCTGGAATGAATAAACCAATTGATGTAAGAATTTCAAATTTAAAACGTAGAGATGCAATTAAAGCAAAAGAAGTTCTCAAAGGGATTCTAGTCGCTAAAGCTGAAGACATAAATATTGCCAACCTTAAGCCAGATGAAATTGTCAAAGTCTTACAAAAATTCGGACAAAGTATCGGCATAGTTTAACGTAATTCTCATACCCTCTAAAGCCGCTCAAGCAAAACCCTAAAGTAATTTGATAGAATAAAAGGGATGACTATCCTGCCACTTACACCTAAACAAAAAGCTATATATAATGCTGTAGTCACCCATCCTTTGCAAAGCTATGAATGGGGGGAATTCCGCGAGAAGGAAGGCATAAAAGTTATCCGGCGTGGATTTTTTGAAAAAGAGACACTTATTAACGGCTTTCAGCTCACAATTCACAAGATACCAAAAACGAATTTTACGATAGGCTATCTTCCAAAAGGGGATTTACCAACAAAAGAGCTTCTCAACGAATTACAAATAATTGGAAAACAGGAAAAATGCATCTTTATTCAATTAGAACCTAACCTTATCCAAAACAAAAATGACGAAAGCAAAACGAAAGAATTAGGATTGCGATCTGCTGCGCATCCACTTTTTACCAAACACAATTTTGTCTTGAATCTTATGCAATCTGAAGATGATCTCTTAAAACACATGCATCCGAAAACAAGATATAATATTAAAGTAGCAAATAAACACAATGTAAAAGTTGTAGAAAATAACTCCGAAAAGGCTTTTGTGGAATATTGGCGATTAATAGAAGAGACAACTAAACGACAAAAATTTTATGCACATACCCAACTCTATCATGAGCTGCAATGGCATACTTTTACACATAGTAGTGATACAAATAAACTCACTTCACATCTTTTCACTGCAACCTATAAAGGCAAAATTTTAACAACTCTACTCTTTTTTGTCTTTCATGATACACTCTATTATCCGTATGGCGCATCAAGCAATGAGCATCGCAATGTCATGCATTCTAATCTTGCTATGTGGGAAGGTATTCGATTTGGAAAAAGACTTGGATTGAAAAAATTTGATATGTGGGGAGCACTTGGAAAAGAACCTGATACACAAAATCCGTGGTATGGTTTTCACGATTTTAAAAGAAAGTTTGGCCCTGAGCATGTCGAATCCATGGGTAGCTATGACCTCGTTATCAATCAGGCACTCTATCAAGCATACAAAATAGCTGACAAGTTACGATGGCTGTATTTAATGATAAAAAAGTACTACTGAATTAGGATTCACTTTATATTTTTTTCCTTGGCATCTCGTAGACATATATCTCTGCCTTTTCATCCTTAGCAAAGAGAGGAAGATCCATTTGATAAACAAACGTAACAACGCGAGTTCCTGGTTTAAGTTCTTTGAGAAATTTTTCCCGAAGTTTGACAAGCGTTCGGGGAGTTAAATACATAAAAATCATCGTTGCATCAGAGATATCAACATCAAAAAAATTCTCCCGTCTGATTTTTACCTTATTTGAAACACCGGCAAATTTAACAGCGAATTTGGACTGCACTGCACGAAAAGGGTCGATTTCTATACCAACACCACAGGCACCAAATTCTTTTGCAGCAATAATAAGAGCTGTTCCTTCACCTGATCCCAAATCGTAAATCAAGTCTCCTTTTTTCACCTTCGCCAGATTGCATTCAAGCCGGGCAAGTTTGAGCGTAGTCCTCCACCAGGGTGACCAAGGACTATCTGGTGGCCAAAGCATTGATAAAAGAAACAACAAGATAACAATAATAAGTAATATGAGTACTAAAACCATACTTTTCCAATGATCGATTGTCTCCCAATCATACCAAAAACTCTACTATCTGTGCTTGAGTTTTTATTATCTCCTTGGACAAAATAGCCCTTTTCTACAATCTTTATAATCCTCTTAATAAGCACTTTACCATCTCTCGGATCTTTAACAACGACGATATCATTGATTTTTGGTAAAGTAAACCAATAGCTTATACGATTTACTAACACACTATCTCCAGATATAAGTGTCGGCAACATGCTATTTCCTAAAATATGATATTTATAAAAAGGGGAGATTGATGCAATTTTTTCATAAAGTGTGAACACTATTTTGAGGCTTTTGTTTGATCAAATATATCAGTTATCTCAGTAATAAGATCAAGTAACTTTTGCCCAACTGCAGGATCAACAGATTTTTTTGTATCTCCTGCTGCCTTAGTTGCACGCCAGAAGAGATCATGCAAATTGGGGAATTTTTTAAGATGCTCAGTCTTAAAATAATCCGTCCAGAGTACCCAGAGATGATGTTTAACAAGTTCCGCTCGCTGCTCCTTAATAAGGATAGCGCGAATCTTTTGTTCCTCTTCATGAAAACCTGAATATTTTTCCATAATCTTCATAACACTTTCTGCCTCAATACGAGCCTGTGCGGGATCATAAACGCCGCAAGGAAGATCACAATGAGCATAAACTATTCGAGTAGGAAGGAGTTTTGAAGCAATAGTAAAAATTATATTCATCTTAAAAAGAATAGCGTTTTCATTGGAAAATTGCAAGTTATAATTTTGTAAGCTATTTTAAAAGTATGCTAATATAAAAATATGTTAAAGCAATTTAATAAACATCGGTTAATTCTTACTACAATTGTTATTATCACATTTCCTCTTATTATAACAACCCAGAGTAATCCGCCATTTTTCTTTTTATTTCCTATTCTACTTTTCTCATTTTTTATCTACTGGTACTTATACAAAGAGATACAAAAAGAAAATCAGGAACATCTCAAAACCGACTTTCTTAATATCCAAAAAGAACAAGAAGCACAAAAATGGCTTCATAAATCTTTTCTTCCAAAAATACGCATACTTACAAAAAAAGAAATGCGTGTCATTATTCTTACTAGTGGGATTGTATTATTGAGCTTTATTTTTCTTTGGACATTTTTTGTTGCAGGGATTACATCAGCTATTCTGAACACATTAGCAGGGACATTTTTTTTCCTTGGCTTTATTATTTACGCATTGTATGCGCCCAGAAAATTCACTCATATCTTCAATCGCGTTCCTAAACGCTACCAACATCACAGAAAAAATGACTGGATCCATGGATACCTGCTACTTCTTCCTGTTTCGATACTTGGCTTTTTTGTCTTTTCATTAATAACAACAGCGGAGGACATCTTAAAAGTTCTAGAAAACACCATACTTTTTCTTTTTTCTTATACATTTCTTTTTATTTGTCTTTATGCTCTATGGTATCTCTACAAGGACTATCAAAAAGAAACAGCAAAATCAGCAAAGATAATCGCAAAGACAATTTTTAAGGGAGAACACAAATAACTTTCTGTATTGGTACAAAAAAGCTATTCTATTTAAGAACTCGTAACTAATCCATTTGCAAGTGCATCAGCACGCTCGTTATTAGGATCTCCCGAATGACCCAGGACTTTTTTATAGTCAACATGTAAATTATTTTTAGCAATAACTTTTTCAATACCTTCAAATATTTCCCTATTCACTTTTACATTACTTGCAGCTTTTTTGAGATTAAAAAGAGAGATTTGACTGTCCGTATATAATACGATCCTTTTATGTCCTTTCTCAGCTGCCCAAAAAAGTGCATGATAAATTGCTAATCCTTCAGCAACATTGTTTGTCTGTTTCCCTTCTACTCGACCTGCATGCTCTATTTTCCCAGAAACAAATGCCCAAGCAGCTTTCGCTTTTGGCGTTCCATTATAGACACATGCCCCATCAGTCCATATCTCAATATCATGACCATTTTGATCTACCTTAAAGGATCCGAAATGTAGAGGAATTGATTCAGGATTAGTTACTTTAAATCTATCATCATGATATAATTTGTTGCAGTTGGAACAATAGTAATATGCAGTATAATAGTACGGCTTTTTCAATTGATCAGCAGTCCTCTTGGTTTGTCTCATCTCTAAAACCCTCCCACATTTTTTACAAATTTCTTCATTCATACATATAAAATATTTCTTTATTCTACCACATCTGCTAGAATCAAAATTACTTAATGCACTACCGCAAACTTGGAACAACTGATATTGAAATCTCTGTCATTTGTCTTGGCTCCATGAATTGGGGAGAACAAAATACCGAAAAAGACGCTCATAAACAACTTGATTACGCAACCAGTCAAGGTATTAATTTTATAGATACAGCCGAAATATATCCCATTCCACCGCATGCAGCATCCCAAGGGAGAACTGAAACATATATTGGGACATGGCTTAAAAAACGTCAAAAACGGGATGAGGTAATCATTGCTTCCAAAATTGTCGGACGATCAGATATGACGTATATTCGCAACGGCGAAACGCCCTGTTTTGACAGAAAAATATCCGTAAAGCAATTGAGGGATCACTCAACCGACTACAAACAGACTATATCGATCTATACCAGCTCCATTGGCCAGACCGTACTACTAACTATTTTGGTAGAAGAGAATATATCCATGATCCGCATGATGAGTCGGTCCCCATTGAAGAAACGCTAGCTGCACTTCAGGAACTTATTGATGAAGGCAAAATCAGATATGTTGGTGTTTCAAACGAAACAGCATGGGGAATCATGGAATATGTACGACTACATAAAGAGAAACAACTGCCGAAAATCCAAAGTATCCAAAACCCTTATAGTCTACTTATGCGAGAGTTTGAAACCGCTCTTGCAGAGATAGTCATTAAAGAAAAAATTAGTCATCTTGTATATTCACCACTTTCTTTTGGCGTTTTAACAGGAAAATATCTGGGTGGAAAGCTACCAAAAGGCTCCCGATTCGAATATGAAAAAGTACGCAATGTGGGAAGATATAACCCGCCACATGCACAGCAAGTCATTCAAAAATATGTTAATCTAGCAAAAAAATATAGATTTGATCCAGCACAAATGGCATTAGCTTTTGTGATATCTCGCGAATTTGTGACGAGTACTATTATTGGGGCAACATCTCTTGAGCAATTAAAAACAGATATCGGAAGTACTGAAGTTGCACTAACTAATGAGATAGTAAAAGAAATAGAATCAATTCACAAACAATTTCCTAATCCACTTACATAAATTAAAAAACAATTTCTCCATTACTCACTTTTGGATTGAGGATATCACCAGATTTGACTGTCCCTTCAATAATACGCAGAGCAATTTCATCAACTAGTTTTTCCTCAATCGCTCGCCGAAGGGGGCGGGCTCCAAAAATAGGATCATAGCCAACTTCTGCAAAATACATTGCCATTGCATCAGTCACTTTTAACGAAATACCATTCTCTGCCATTCGCTCTTTTACCTGGTCTAGTTGCTGTTCAGCAATTTGCAACAAATCCTTAGGAGAGAGGGGATTATATATTACAACAGAATCAAGCCTATTGAGAAATTCTGGTTTAAAATGCGTATGCAATAGTTCCCATACATTCTTATCAGCAGTCTTTTTATCTCTTGCATCACGTATTTCATTGCTACCTAAATTACTTGTCATAATAATAATGGTATTGCGAAAATCAACTGTCACACCTTTACTATCAGTTAATCGACCTTCATCAAAAATCTGCAAAAAAATATTGAAAATTTGCGGATGAGTTTTTTCAATCTCATCAAATAGCACCACAGAATAAGGACAGCGCTTGACTGCTTCAGTTAACTGTCCACCTTCATCATAACCTATGTAGCCTGGAGGAGCACCAATCAAACGCGCTACTGCATGGGACTCCATATATTCACTCATATCAATCCGTGTCATCGCATGCTCATCGTTAAAGAGGGTACGGGCGAGTGCCTTGGCAGTCTCAGTCTTACCAACACCGGTTGGTCCCAAAAAAAGAAACGAACCGATTGGTCTATCTTTGCGACCTAAACCAGAGCGTGAACGTCTAATGGCACGGGCAACAACCGAAACTGCTTCTTCCTGACCAACGACATGTAATTTTAACTCATCTTCAAGCCGGAGCAACATTTCGGACTCAGTAGAAAGAATGCGGGTAGCAGGAATGCCTGTCCAACGAGAGACAACTCGTGCAATATCATCCTTATCAACTTCTTCACGAAGGACACGTTCTTCGCTAGGAATTTGATCCCAGATAGCATGTGATTCCTGTAATTTTTTCTCTAATTCAGGAATTAGACCATATTTAATCTCAGCAGCTTTTTGTAAATCAAAATCACGTTCAGCTTTTTCAAGCTCAATCCGGTGAACATCAATCTTGGCACGGATTTCCTGAATTTTCTTGATAAGATTTTTTTGCTCATTCCAATATTTTTCAATTATTGTTGCTTCCCGTTGCAATTTTTCTAGTTGTTCTTCCTGCTGAGCTTTTCTTGATTTAGTAATTTCAGTTTTATCACGTTTGAGTGCTGCTAATTCAATTTCAATTTGCATACTCCGGCGCTTTAATTCATCAAGTTCTGCAGGCATACTTTCAGTTTCAATCTTTATTGCTGCAGCTGCCTCATCAATAAGATCAATTGCTTTATCAGGAAGAAATCGCTGAGGAATATACTGCGCGGATAATTTAACAGCTGCGATTAACGCATTATCAGTAATACGAATACCATGATGCAATTCATATTTTTCTTTAATGCCACGAAGTATTGAAATAGAATCTTCAATTGTTGGCTCATCTATAAGAACCTGTTGAAAACGACGGGCAAGTGCAGGATCTCTTTCAATATATTTACGATATTCATTTACTGTTGTCGCACCAATCATCCGGAGTGAACCACGGGCGAGTGCAGGTTTAAGAATATTGGCAGCATCATTGGAGCCTTCGGCTGCTCCACCGCCTACCAACGTATGAAGTTCATCAATAAACATAATGTATTTGCCATCAGCCTCTTCAACTGCCTTGATAACACCTTTGAGACGTTCTTCAAATTCACCACGAAATTTAGCACCGGCAAGTAATAATGTAAAGTCTAAGACGATAACTTCTTTATCCCGTAGGGGAGTCGGTACAGAATAATCGACGATCTTCTGAGCAAGTCCTTCTACGATTGCCGTCTTCCCCACACCTGGATCGCCGATTAGAACTGGATTATTCTTCGTTCGACGAGATAAAATTTCCATCACCCGACGGATTTCAACCTCGCGACCGACAATAGGGTCAATTTTATTTTTCCTTGCAGAATCTGTTAAATTAATGGTAAATTTCTGTAATGCTTCTTCAGAAGAAAAAGGTTTTAAAAAATCTGGAACATGACTATCATTCATACTTCCCTATTCTAGGATTAGCAGAGATGCTTGTCAAGTGCTAAAAAGACTGGCTAAAAGAATGCTACAAGATCGGTGCAGTAAATACAGTAAAAAAAGCACTTAACAAATTCAAAATATGTTTTTCAAAATATGCTGTTACTTTTCCCATATTCACCTCCTTTCAATCTGCACTCATGATAAGGTCTGGTTCGTTGGACTCTTAGAAAAATCGAATCAGATGACCATATGATAACTGTCCCCCTTTTCATGATAAATTATAGATATTTCTTTAAAATATAGTCCGTTGAACTAAGAAACACGCAAATAATACGTAAGGATTAAGCAAGAATGTAAGAATTACTATATTTAGATTGACAGTAAAGACTTAGTTTGTTATAGTTTTTTGGCTGCCATATGAGAAATTTGCAAAATCTCCAAAGCAAATTGGATAAACTGATTAAAGAAGATCCTAGCGAGCAAAAAAATATTGGGACCTTCACTGCAATTCACAAAAATCCCTTTGTCTATCAGTATCTCTTTCATTATCTCAATAAGAATGTCGTTGATAGAAAAGGCTATAAGTCTTTAAGTTATTTTGAAACGATTATAGATAAATATTTTAAAAGATTGTTTGATAATAAAGACGGTAGTGTCGTGCTTACATCAGGCTCAACTGAGAGCATCTTACTTGCTTTTCATTATGCAAGAGAAAAAGCTCGGGATGAAAAAAATATTACAAAACCAAATATTCTCATTCCAAAACATGCTCATTATAGCCTTAAAAGATGCGCTCGTATGCTTAATATTGAAGTGAAGGAAATCAAGTTAAATAATAATTATACAACCGATATTGAGGATGTTAAACAAAAAATAGATGAAAATACGATCCTTATTGCTGGAATTATGATCTCTACTGAACTAGGAGTAATTGATGATTTAATGCAACTTGATGCTATTGCAAAAAAACACAACACGTGGATACACATAGATGGTGCTATTGGAGGATTCATTATCCCCTATCTTGATACTGATATTAAATATAAGTTTTCTCAATTAGAAAGTCTTTTTTCAATGAATATTTCTTGTCATAAATTTGGACTTTCGTTATGTGGTGGTGGAATCTTATTATTACGAGATAAACAAGTCACACAAAGGTATACTGGCAGTATCGAATATTTAAGCTCCGGTAATAAAAAAATGGCTGGTTTAACGGTTACTGGCTCTTCATTAGGTGTTTTTAGCTTATATACCAATATCATGCTCTATAAAAACCAAGGCTATAGAAATTTTGCAAAAAAATATATCAAGACAAAAAGTGAGCTTATGGATATGTTACAACAATTTGGATATTCTTCTTTTCAAGGATCACAATATTCGCCTCAGATATTTGTTTATGGAGAAGACGCAGAAAGGCTTTCGGAATATTTACTCAAACGAGGATGGCTCCAACACGCTTATAAAGTTGTCGGACTTGAAAAAGAAGGATTTCGAATTGTCATTAAAAAAGATCAAGAACAAATGTTACTAAATGAATTCATTAGAGATGTGAGAGATTTTAAATTATTAACCAATCAACAACTCATGTTACAAAACAAATTTCCCCGGACACCTACATTAGCAACTCGTGTTTCTTAAACGAATTCTGTCCTTTTCTTGACTTTACTTCCCCAGCACTTTATGCTTAAAGAATATGAATATTGATATTTTTTCAGCCGCACTGATCAAGACATATCTCTATGCAGGCATCACGCTATTACTTGCTGTTTTTGTTGACTACCTCCTACGCTCACTTATTCGAATACCTAAACATTTTGATAACAAACGCACGAGAACCTTTGCAGCTGTGACTCGCAACATTATCACAACAGTTGTCTATATCTTTGCTCTTTATATCATTCTCACACTTTTTGGAGTTAATCTCACCCCCCTGCTCGCTTCAGCAAGTGTGATAGGTATCATTATTGGTATTGGTGCACGTGAAATTATTGAAGACTTTGTAAATGGCCTTTTTTTGTTATCTTTGGATTCAATTTCTATAGGAGATTATCTCCAAATAGGTACAACATTTATTCAGGGAGATATTACCGAAGGGGTTGTAGAACATATAGGTGCACGCACATTAACAATACGTGCAGAAAATGGGACAATCCATATTATCCCTAATGGACAAATTAAAAAAATTATTAATTTTTCTCGACATAAGTCTAATATATTTATCGATATACCTATAAAGACAAATCAAGATATTGATAAAGTCACAAAAGCAACCGAAAATGCGCTTAAGCAACTACAGGATGATCCTGAATATGCCGATTCACTCTTCACAGGTTCGGAAGTCAAAGGCATAGAAAACTTTAAGGAGTCAGAAATAATAACTTTTCGAATCATCCTTACAACATCTCCAATCCACCGTTGGGAAATTGCAAGAAGATATCGTCTTCTCGTCAAGAAAGAATTTGAAAAACACAAATTATCATTTGCCTAATCCTCAAAAATCTCAAGCAGTACTATGATTAATCTAAAAATTCTTTATGAAGTGGCTATATTAAGTAAGTAGGAATTAAAGTGACAGAACATTTGATACATAAGAACAGATGGATAAAACGCCTAGATGATAAACCAGCAAAAGGTACTATTTTTTTTCGTAAAGGTGGCAATAAAATTGTAGTCGAATATGCTTTAAGTGATAGTAAAAAAACCGATTGGCATAGCTAATTGTCAGCTTGCAAAATCTCTCCCAAAACCATTACAAAACAGTTGCCAAATATTATAAGGGATTAGAATGCTATGACTCTGGTTTCAATACGGTAGAGGGGCGGGGGTTGACAAGCAAGTATATTTTTGTTCTACTAGATGTAGGTATGAAAAAGAAAAATATTCTTAAAAAAGCTACAACTCATAAAACTATCAAGCGCACTACTCCCCGATCATCATCAGAGCCACATACCATTCTGTTTCGAAGAGTTATTATCATTAGTACATGTCTCGTCTTAGTAGTTATTGCTGCATCACTCCCTAAAGGCTCTGCAACTCAAGTTGTTGCTGGAGTAAGTATTACAAAAGGTATTTTTAAACAAGCAACAATCACATGGAAACCATCAATTAATCTTAACTACACAATTAAGTCATACAATATTTACTATGATCGTATTGTGGAGAAAAAATTTACTAATGCTGTAAGAAATATTAGTCCTTCTCAACGATACTATATTGTCTCTTATTTGAAGCCGGGAGTAACCTATACATACCAAGTAGCTGCTGTTGATGCAAAAGGCGCAGAACATTTCTTAGATACACCAAAACCTATTACCAATCTGCAATCAATGTAATCAAACCTCAATTCTTGAGACGAATTAAGCTCCCATTTGTAAGAATAATTACCATAACTATTAAAAAACAATTTCTTTACAAAAAAAACTATATAATAAGATTATGACTGATACAAAAATAATGGAATCAGCGATATTTGCTAATGGATGCTTCTGGTGCACTGAAGCAATTTTCAAAAGACTCAGAGGTGTTGCTTCTGTTACACCAGGATATACAGGCGGCAATATGAAGAATCCAACATACGAAGACGTTTCGAGTGAAAGTACTGGACATGCTGAATCAATTCAAATAAAGTTTGATCCTACTATTATTTCGTATCACACTTTACTTGATGTTTTTTGGGCAACACATGACCCTACAACAATAAATCAACAAGGGAATGATGTCGGCACACAATACCGTTCCGAAATTTTTTATCAGAATGATGGCCAAAAGAAAATTGCCGAAGAATCAAAAAAGAAACTTGAACAATCAGGAACATATCACTCACCGATCGTGACAAAAATTGAACCGTTTACGAAATTCTACGAAGCAGAAGAATATCATAAAGATTACTACGATTCAAACCGCTTTGCGCCCTATTGCATGGTCGTTATTAATCCAAAAATTCAGAAACTCATGAAACACTTTAAAGATGAAATTAAAAAAGAATATAAATAATATATGGAACAATTCATTCAGCACCAAAGGAATTGTTAAAAACAAAATTTATACTGCGTTAGCAACAATCGATCCAGGAATGATACTTTAAGAAGATAACTCTATTTGATTACGTTTTATAAAAAGAAACCCTTCTTTTTCTAACTCTTTCAATAATTTGTATAACCATTCAGAGTCTTCAAAAGAATAATCTTTTTTAATAAATAATCCAATATTGTCTAGAGAAACTTTTTTCTTCTCTAACAATACCTTCAATACCTGTCCGCGATAATACCTATGAGAACCATGAAACTTTGACTGTTTTGGAATTGAGATTTTCTCTTTTTTCAAAACAGTTGATGCATAATCCATCAATGCCTGATTCCATTCGTAGGCTTTTTTCTTTGGTAACAATTGCGTTGCAATTTCTTGAAGCACCTTATCGTCGATACCTTTTTTAGACATATTTTGACTATCGGATAATCCAAATCCCGATCTATCTACATTTAAAAATTTAGTCAAAATAACTTTCCTAACATTGGTGTCAACCACAGCAATCTGCTGATCAAATGCAAAACATAATAAAGCTCTTGCCGTATACTGTCCAATTCCGGGAAGAACTAGAAGCTCACTTTCTGTTTGTGGAAAAATACCCCCATACTTCTTCACAATATTCTGTGCACATTTTTGTAAATTTAATGCCCGCCTATTATAGCCAAGTCCATTCCAATACTCTAGCACTTCTGATACTTTTGCTTCTGCTAAAATCTGGACCGTAGGAAATTTTGTAAGCCATATTTTATATTTAGGAATTACACGAGAAAGTTGTGTTTGTTGGGACATCACTTCAGAAATTAAAATACAATAGGGGTTACGGGTCTTACGCCAAGGAAGATCACGCTGATTTTCATGATACCACTCAAGAATATATTTTTGAAAGGCTACAATTTTTTGTTGGGAGATCATCTATTTCGTATTCTACACTTAGGTGATAAAAAGAATCAAAGTAGTCCCATTTTTTTTCGAACTTCTTTTACAGTCTCTTCAGCGATTGCTGTTGCTTTCTCATTACCTTCATTGATTATTTTATCAACTTTTTTTGGATTATTTTCAAGTTCTTTTCTTTTTTCTTGAATCGGACGTATTTCTTCATAAATTGCTTCCGAGAGTTCTTTCTTTAAATCATTATAACGAATACCTTCTTTTTGATACGCATTTTCATATAATAAGCGTTTCTCCTCTCCTTGAAATAACTTTACAAATATAAGCAGCGAAGAGACACTCGACGGCATTGAATCTATTGTCCCTTTCCCTGAATCCGTCGGAGCTTTTGCAAGTTTTGCCTTAATTATCTTTAAATCATCCATCAAATTAATATAACTTCCCTCAATTGACTTACTCATTTTCCCTTCACCAATAAGAGATGGCACATATTCCCCAGCTGTTTTAAAACGCTGTGGCTCAGGGAAATCTGTATCATAATCATGATTCATACGACGTGCTATTTCTCGTGCAACTTCTAAATGTGGCTCCTGATCAATACCCACAGGGACAGCCGATGCTTTATAAAGGATAATGTCTGATGTCATAAGCACAGGATAATTCAACAATGCCATTGTCGCATGCTGTGGATATTGTTTAACTTTATCTTTAAACGTCGGCAAATGTTGCATTTTTGCTATAGTCACAACACTTGAGAGATAAAATGCAAATTCTGCATGATGAGGGTTTGCGGACTGTTGAAATAAAATACTTTTTTCTGGATTAAGACCAGCTGCTAGGTAATCAATAATAATCTCACGGCGATTCTGACGAAGCGCTCCTACATGATAAGGTGTCGTCAATGTATGCAAATCCGCAACCATATATAATGTTTCATAATTAGGGTCATCCTGCAAAGCAAGCATTCCTTTAATCGCACCTAAATAGTTGCCTAAATGCAATCTCCCAGTTGCGCGTATTCCTGATAAAACTCGTTTCTTCATACTGTTGTATTGTAAGCCATCACAAAAACTTATTCAATGCGTAACTCATTGATAAATTGTTTTACCGCCTGCATTCTTATCTTCTTATCTGTCTTTTGTATTACATCAATAATCGCACTGCCGATAATTGCAACATCTGCTTCCTTTTGCAAAGCACTAATATGTTCTCGCCGTGAAATACCAAATCCCACTGCAACTGGAATTGTAAATACTTTTTTTACGTTTTTGAGATATGCTCTAAGTGACGATTCAAGCTCTTTCTTTGCACCAGTAATTCCTTGTCGCGCAGTGCAATAGACAAATCCATTAGCAATTGATACATTTTTACTGAGACGGTCAGGGGTAGATGCCGGTGAAATAACCTGAATTGTATAAAGATTATATTTTTTTGCGTAGAGATAAAAATATTCATTATGTTCTTCATCAATTGGCATATCGGGAACGATCAATCCACTTGCACCTGCGGCTTTTGCATCACGACAGAACTGCTCCACTCCATACTGAAAAACTATATTATAATACGCCATAAATAGAAGCGGAATAGAAACTTGCGATGAAAGTACTTTCATAATAGAAAACGCATCTTTAACTTTTGTTCCATATGCCAATGATTGCTCACACGCTTTCATAATAGTTGGTCCGTCTGCCAATGGATCAGAAAACGGTATTTGTAACTCTACAAAATCGATACCACATTCTACCATTGTCTTCACAAGTGTAATTGTCTCTTGTAGGCTTGGATAGCCTATGACAACATGAGTCATGAGACCGATGCGTTTTTTCTTTTTTAGTTCTATCAACTTAAGATCAATATTATTCATAGCCATTCTCAACCTCTTGTTTCATAAATTCATAAAATTTTTTGTCCTTAAATGCTTTTGTCAAAATAAATAAATCTTTATCACCTCTTCCTGAAATATTGACAACAATTATTTTATCTTTTGAAAGTGTAGGAGCAAATTTGATCACATAGGCAAGAGCATGTGCCGATTCCAATGCTGGAATAATGCCCTCTGTTTTTGCTAGAATTTGCACTGCAGCAAGTACTTCTTTATCCGTCGCACTTACAAAAGAAACTCGTCCTATATCGTGCAAATGTGCAATTTCAGGTCCAATCCCAGGATAATCAAGTCCCGCTGAGATACTATGTGTTTTTTGTAATTGACCATCACTATTTTGTAAAAAATATGATTTATACCCTTCAACCACTCCAACTTTACCATTGGGAAAACGAATAGCATGCTCGCCAACTCGCTTTCCTTTACCACCTGCTTCAACACCAATAAGTTGAACAGTTGAGTTAGTGAGAAAATCAGTAAATGCACCCATGGCATTACTTCCGCCACCAACTGCTGCAATAACATAATCGGGAAATTTCTTTTCTTGCCTAAAAAGCTGTCTTTTTATTTCACGTCCGACAACAGATTGAAAATCACGATTCATTATCGGAAAAGGATGAGGCCCCAACACAGATCCCAAAACATAATGCGTATCGCTAACATTTTCAATCCAATCCTTAATTGCAGCATTCACCGCATCTTTCAATGTGCGACTTCCAAATTCGACAGGTACAACTGTTGCTCCCAACTGTTCCATCAAAAAAACATTGGGACG
>DATMOG010000091.1:0-4988 GCA_035568375.1 Candidatus Sulfotelmatobacter sp. | reverse complement strand
GACATGGTTCTTAATGCACCGCAATTTTTACAACAACAACTAACTATCTCTCAGGAATTGGCACCATGAGAACGTTTTATAAACATTTTAAATTATCTGCCTTGTCTGCACAAATTTGAAGCCTTGACATAAGGCTAAAATAGTCTATAATGTGTAAACAGTATGTAAAGTCTTTCGCCAAGGATTTTTCGAGTCTACCTCGCCTGCGGCGGGGTTTTTTCATCTTTGGAGTATTTTATATACTTTGCACTTTAACAATTGACAGTACACACTAAATTTTACGCAAAATTTAGCAATCAAGATGTGGTAGGAATTTTTATCAGGTTATTCCTAAACTCCGATTCCGCTTTAGCGGGAAAAGAGTAAATAATAAACCTGATTCCGGAAGTCAATTTTGTAATTTATTACAGAGATCAACTTCTTTATTGAGAGTTTGATCCTGGCTCAGGATAAACGCTGGCGGCGTGCCTTAGGCATGCAAGTCGAACGGAAGCAGCAATGCTTCAGTGGCAGACGGGTGAGTAACGCGTAGGAATCTACCTCTGGGTAAGGCATAGCTGGCCGAAAGGTCAGGTAATTCCCTATAGTCTCGCAAGAGTAAAGGACTTAACGGTCCGCCGAGAGAGGAGCCTGCGTCCTATCAGCTAGTTGGTGAGGTAAAAGCTCACCAAGGCGATGACGGGTAGCTGGACTGAGAGGTCGATCAGCCACAACTGCACTGAGACACGGGCAGTACACCTACGGGTGGCAGCAACCAGGAATATTGCGCAATGGACGAAAGTCTGACGCAGCGACGCCGCGTGGAGGAAGACGGCCTTAGGGTTGTAAACTCCTTTTGCCAAGCCGTTCACAGCTTGGCGAATAAGCCTCTACTAACTACGTGCCAGAAGTCTCGGTAATACGTAGGAGGCAAGCGTTATCCGGATTTACTGGGCGTAAAGTGTGCGTAGGCGCCCCATTAAGTCGTGCTTTAAATACTAAGGCTTAACCTTAGAACTGAGTACGATACTGTTGGGGTTGAGGATTGATAGGGAAGCTGGAACAGTACGTGTAGCAGTGAAATGCGTTGATATGTATTGGAACACCAAGGGCGAAGGCAGGCTTCTAGGTTTTTCCTGACGCTGAGGCACGAAAGCTAGGGTAGCGAAACAGATTAGATACCTGTGTAGTCCTAGCCGTAAACGATGTCCGCTAACTCTTCGTTTCATAAAGCACATTAACTTTGGTTAGTATGTTTTATGAAGCGAGGGGTTCAAGCTAACGCGTTAAGCGGACCGCCTGGGGAGTACGACCGCAAGGTTAAAACTCAAAGGAATTGACGGGGACCCGCACAACTGGTGGAGCGTGTGGTTTAATTCGAGACAAAGCGAAACACCTTACCAGGGCTTGACATGCTACCGTTTTATACCTTTGGAAACATTGGTAGATCCGTAAGGATGGTAGCACAGGTGATGCATGGCTGTCGTCAGCTCGTGTCGTGAGATGTTCCCTTAAGTGGGGAAACGAGCGCAACCCCCGCGAAATGTTAAATATTCATTTCGGACGGTCCCGATCATATCGGGAAGGAAGGAGGGGAAGACGTCAAGTCAGCACGTCCCTTATGCCCTGGGTTACACACACCCTACAATGGCGAATAACAAAGAGCAGCAAGTCGGCGACGACAAGCAAATCTCTAAAATTTCGCCTCAGTTCAGATTGGAGTCTGCAACCCGACTCCATGAAGGAGGAATCAGTAGTAATCGCGAATCAGCAGGTCGCGGTGAATACGTTCTCGGGTCTTGTACACACCGCCCGTCAAGGCAGCAAAGTTGGGAGCGGATGAATCATACCTATATGGCGTGAGAGTCCGAGCTTAGCGATGAAGCTTAAGTCGTAACAAGGTATCCCTAGCCGAAGCTGGGGATGGATCACCTCCTTTCTAATTTTTACTCTTGAAGTAAAAGTAGGAAAGGGGAAGGCACATAACCGTAATAAATAACGATTCGTCGTTAGGTTATTCGGGAGAGAGTGTAAAAGACAACAGGTTTGGTGGATAGTGCCTGATTGATCTCGTTATACTGAGAGATCTATAAAACTATTCTCGCCGTTCCTACCACGTTTTGGTTGAGTACTGTTAATTGTTTAGAACCCATCCTTGTGATGGGTTTTTTATTAGGTTACTATAGCTTGCTAGCATGGCTAGGCTATGATAAGATTGTGGGTACGGCGCGGTGGCGAAGCGGTAACGCAGGGGTCTGCAAAACCTCGATGCACGGGTTCGATTCCCGTTCGCGCCTCATTTTAATTTTTGAGAAGACCATATAGATGTTACCTCATGATGCAAAGCTTAATGATTCCATCGGCTGACAAAAATGCACCAATGATATGGTATAATTGTGACTATAGTTGATATAAATGAATTCGGGCGCATGGCTCAGTGGTAGAGCGCGTTCCTGATAAGAACGAGGTCCTTGGTTCGATCCCAAGTGCGCCCACAATAAACACATAGTGATCCTATCATATTGTATCAGCACTCTGGAATTGGTAGAAAATATGGTTTGATAGATTTTCGAGAGCTTTGCAAGCTTAAAATTATCTTCAGTTCTAAATAAATGACTAGTTAACAATCATTTGTAGCCGTTAAATAGTTTTTAAAATTTGGTGATATATATAAATGACTTCATGCTAAATCATATGTATTCCACAAAATGTAATTGTAGTCGTAAGTGATGTTCTGTAGTTTGGCAGAAAATACAAGAAGTCCAAAAATATCTCATAAAAAGATTCTACTACTAAGTTATTATAGCTTTTCTCTGTACCATGAGCCTACAATATTGGTTCATCGTTTGTTTGCTTGAAAACTACTGTTTCTATATTTCGTTTAATCTCACGTTCTTCCGTAAACCCTCTTATGATTTCATCCAGGGCTTCACGCCCCTTTATTTTGGCAGCTTCTACTATTTCATGAGTTGTTCTTGGTGTGTTTTGAGTCTTACTTGTTTGTATTGCTGCTTTCTTAAGTTCGAAAAAATGTATTTTATTTCTTATTAAAATTTCTCCATGAAAAGAACGAGGCCGTCTGAAGGAATCGAATTCTTTCGAACGTCCTGGGCCTATGATAACAGATGATATTTTTTTTTGCTCTTTAATAGAAGTTGCCTTTATTGGCTTTGTGCATTATATTCCTTTTTGATTTTTTTTCAAAATATTACTGAGACCTTTCTGTTGCACATTTTTTTTATTACACTTATTACTGAGAGCTAAATAGAAAAAGAAAAATAGTATGAAATAATTAATATTACGCAATAGATCTGCAGGTTAAAGCATAATCTGTAATTGCTGAAGGTCTTCTGGAATTTGGTAAGCTAGGTATAAATCATAGATCAGGTTCCATTCTAGATCAATTGTACCCACAATGGTGATTTTTTTGTTTGAAAAATCATGTTAACAGTATTGAAAACCAATCTTTCAGCAAGCTGTATCGGATAAATCTTAGGGAGATAGATAGTGGAGATTATAAAAATTGTATTTTATCAACAATAGTGCAATATCATCAAAGATGATCTTGCACTACAATTACTAATTGAACAAGCCCCTATTTCAGTATTAAATTTATTTTGGTTTGAATTCTCCCCAAACAACTTTCTCAACAGGTACTCGAGTTTCTTGTTTAATCAAAGCGATTTCAGGGCCACTTTTTACCCAACCATAATTGTCAGTCAAGGCATCTATTAGTTGTCCACCACGCCCAGTTTCTGCGTATGAATCAAGATCAGGTCCAACATTTGAAAGATTCCCTACTAATGGGTTACAATCCGCAGCAAAGATAATTATCGCTGAATTTTCAATTACCCCTACACCTGCTACAAAATGTGCACGAGATGCTTTATGATCAGGTGGTGATGGTTTTTTTTCTTTGGTCAGGGGTTTGTTAAATCCATCTTGTAAGAGAATCTCATCTGATGCATCGTGGGGTTCTAACGGCAAATTAGGTTGTGAAGAACCATATCTATCGGCATTAGTGCAAAGTTCACTAGCTAATAGTTCCATATCACCTTTTCGATCGGCAACGAGACGAGAAAGTCTTTTATTAGGGGAAATTTTAACTGTTTCTAGGACACTTATTATCCATTTTCTCGCATTGCGAGCTGATTCCTTATTCTTAGTAGGAAATATCTCTGTTGCAATTAAAGTAAATCGAGGTGGTTTTCTTTCAATTAATGCAGGCATTTTAGAAATCTATTAGTTAAACCTCCTATAGTTTATCATTTTTTTATTATATTGCAAGAATTATATAAAATTTTTGGTGCAGAAAATATAAAACGGTTAAATTGATAATCAATAGAGAAGTTAGTATTATGAATATATTATGGAGACAGTGTATTCGCTTTCGAATGGAAGTATCAACTGCTGAGGTATTTATATCAAAAACACTAAAGAAAGTATAGTATTTATTGAATCTTTCAGATTTCAGCATTTAGTTATCGGAAACTCCTTATTGGAGGCAGAATTGGATATAATAGTACCTTTTATTTCTTCTATTTTTGTTAAAAAAGTAAGGAATTGGGATTATAGAATAATTGTAGATATGGGAGGAGTTTTACATAACATATGGATTCGGGTAAATGAGAAATTTTTGATAAGAAAAGTGTACTCTAGAAGTTTTTTATCTATCTTGTAAAAAGAGCGTACAATTATTTTGAAAATTATTTGTGCAAAGTGAAAATATTTATATTATTGTGTTTTGAGAGCAATTAATTGGGCTACATTATTATGTGAACCCGCACTTTCCGTACCGGTTCCGATATTTGTAAGACCTATATTGTTAAATAGGAACATTGATGCTTCTGCGTTTTTGCCACTGCCTGCGGTAGTGTTATTTACATCATATATTTTTGTAAATCCTGATGGCTGTGTTTCTGTTAAATTGTTACCAGAAACGCCAATGAGAGCAACAAGCATATCACTTGCTGTTGTAGTAGTAACTTGACTAAACGTAACCGTAGCGG
>DATMOG010000090.1:0-24138 GCA_035568375.1 Candidatus Sulfotelmatobacter sp. | reverse complement strand
AATGTTTTTAATCATTTTTCATTTTGTACGTTTGATGATGACGATTTTTATATTATAACTACCAAATCTTGAAATTTTTATTATGACAAATATTAAAAAAACAGATTTTTTAATATCAAATCAAAATTTTGAAAGCACAATAGATTTTAAGAGGGTTTATGTTTAATTTATGAGAGTCTCTAATTCGTTAGTCAGATTTGCTTCTACTATTTGCGACTAGTTCAATTTCTATATTGTCCTCTGTGTCAGAGACAATTTATATTGCTGAGATAAAAATTGTTTCATTTTCTATGATATGGCCTCTTTCTTGCCAGTAATACATTTAGATAATCCTATATCACAAAATTATTTGTTTCCTAAACTAAGAAACAAGAGCAGCACCACTTCTCAGCTTACGATGATATGTAATTGCAAATCGATGTGCTTCATCACGAATTCGTTGGATTAAATGTAAGGAGGGAGAATTTTTAAGTAAAGAAATTTCATTAAATATAATAGAATCACTCTTATGTGGAACAACAATTGTTTCTTCTCGCTTTGCTAGCCCAACAAGAGGAATAGTTACTTTACATGCTTCTAATGCTTGCAGTGCACTTGAAACTTGTCCTTTTCCACCATCAACAATTATTAAATCAGGAAAATGCCAATCTTCATGGTTAAATCGTCTCTGTAAAACTTCTTTCATCATTGCAAAATCGTTTGGTAGATCCTTAACTATCCGTTTATCCCATTTTCTTTTTATCTTAAACTTTCTGTATTGCGATTTGTCGATTTCTCCATGTGTCAAGACAACCATAGAACCTGTGGCATTAGTACCTTGAATATTTGAGATATCATAACATTCTATTCTTTTTAAACTTTTTAAACGAAACCCGTTTGCATTTAGCGCATTCATTAATCCATCAAGTTCCTTCTGTCTGATATCCTCTCGCAAATTTGGATTAATAGAATATTCAAATGGCCCATGAAATGGAGTAGTAATTAAACTTAATGCATTTATTTTTTTCTGCATAGCCAGTGCTTTTTCATATTCTTCTTCTTTACTATAATGATCACGCTCTTTTTCAAGTTCTTTCATAATAATTTTTGACTCACCTTCAAGAATCCTAACAATACCTTTAATATTTTTTTTGTAAATCTTTTTCAATTCAAAAGAATCAAACATTGGCGGACAAGGACATAAACCCAGATGATGATATAAACAGATTCGTTTTGGATGATTGTATACAGACTGAAATGGAAAAATGCGGCGGATTATTTTTAAAACTACTTTAACTGCCGAGGAACTGGGAAAGGGACCGAAATAAATTGATCTTGAATCCTCTTCCTGACGCGTAAGTAATACTTTTGGATAATCATCTTTTATAGTAATACGAATACGCAAATAAGATTTGTTGTCAGTGAGACGGATATTATATTTCGGTTGGTATTTTTTGATATAAAAAGATTCAAGGAGCAATGCTTCTAATTCTGATTCAACAATCGTAATTGTAATCGTTTCTATTTGGGAAACCATTACTCTTGTCTTTGTTCCAAGTTTCACACTTTTTACAAAATACGACGACACGCGCGATTTTAGGTCAATTGCTTTCCCGACATACAGAACTATTCCATTCTTATCGGAATAAACGTAAACCCCTGCTTTTGATGGTAAAGATAAATATGATGAGCGTGAGTATACCAATTGCTATCCCTCCTCCTAATGATGTAAGAAAAAATACTTTTGATTGAACATGTCTTGTTATAGATATTCCTGCCACTCGTATTGTATAATTCCCTTCCATATTAGTCAAAGGATTCATTCGATTAAATGATATAGGAACAACTAAAGAACCAAAAGGTGGAACTCCAGCTGTTTGTAATGTTTGAGCATGAGGAACAAAAGTGCTTGATGAAAGATATATAATCTGACCTGGAACATACACAGAGCCAGTATTTTTAATAATAACACTTCCCTGTATTGATAGACCTGCAGGTATCTCTTTTGGAAGTGAACTATCTAATACAAAAGATGGTGTCTCTTGAGATATTGCCGTGGAGAACCCTATTTGTACATCTTTTGCAATTGGATCATTAGTAAAGTTATATCCACCAGCTGGAATAGGATAAGTGCTATTTTCACCTTTAATGACAAAAGCAAAATGATCAAAATCTAGCTGATTAAAATAATCTACCCCACCAGTGGTACTTCCCCATGTTGGATCAACCATTATCCACATTTTCTTCTGGCTGTCATAATATTCAGGCCATACATGCAATATCTCTTTTTCCTGAGAAAGAGGACGTTGTTTGGGATTATCTGTATAGGCAAACCCCTCAATTTCTCTTGCAGGAATATGTGCAGCTCGTGCAAGTGCAATAAACAAATCAGTAAATTCACGACAAACAGCAGAATGTGCATGTTGTAAAGCAATAAATGCTCCTAAACGAGGTTGATTACTTGTCACCCGAGAAAAATCATAATGTAATTTATTACTCACATAGTTATAAATTGCTTGCGGTGTTTGTAATTGACTAGCAAGCTGCTGAATTGTAGCGTTATAAACTTCCCAATATGGCTGTTGTTTTATGTAATCGCTTAACGCTTCAGGAGACATCGGATTCTGCTTAGGATCCAAACGAATAATTGCATTACCCTTTACCAGCACATCCATATTTTGTACTGAAGATAAAGAATATTGTGCTAGCCAATTCCCATCCTTGTCTTCTATGACATTATTTGGTTGTGGATCTATATTATTAATTGAAACTTCTTGATAATTGGTTGATGGAGGTAAGGCAATAGTTATAGTAATTGGATATAAATTAGGATTGCGTAAGTGATACGCCAAGTGAAAGTTATACACTTGAGTATCACCAAAAGCAAGTGAAATACCAGATCTTCCGAGTGTTTGTTTATCAAAAATTAGTGTATCCCCTGCTTGTTTTGGCTTGATATACGCAGGAGTTCCAAATGAAGACGGGGTCTTTAATTCAACAGTAAATGTAGAGAAATCTTCAGGATTTGAGATACCCGGAATATCAATTTCCCAAATTCTACCATAATGATGTGCAATCGTAGGTGTATCAAAAGTAATAACAAATTGCTGTTTGCTTCCGAGGCCAACCGCTTGTTTGTTAAAATTTAATGCTATAACATATCCATCACCATTTTTAGTCACTTGTGGTGTAATAGGTCCACCAGCATCATGTGCATCAACATTTGTTATCGTATCAAAACCTAATTGGATACTATAGGAACTTGCAAAATATTGAGACGTCGTATTGGTCAGTGTACCATTTACAACAGCGTGAGCAATCCCATTCTCATCAATAGTATAGGTAACATGATAATCAGTAACAAAATTTGAAGCAGCAAAAGAGCAATTTGGGTAAAATAATGCTATAATTCCAAAGAAAAAAACAAGTAGTGCTGTTGCGAATTTACCTCTAAACATAAAGTCATTTTATTTTAGTACATTCTTGAGGAATTTGCCTGTCCAGGAATTAGGATTTTCAGAAATTTCTTGAGGTGTTCCTGTCGCGACGATCTCTCCACCTTTTTCGCCACCTTCAGGACCGAGATCAATAATATAATCAGCATTTTTTATTACATCTAAATTATGCTCAATAACAATTACAGAATTACCAACATCAACAAGCCGACGCAAAACATAAAGCAATTTCTCTAAATCGGCAAAGTGCAAACCAGTTGTCGGCTCATCCAATAGATATAGTGCATTTCTTCCCCTTTTTGATAACTCGGTTGCTAACTTCACCCGCTGCGCTTCTCCGCCAGAGAGAGTCGGAGCCGGCTGACCAAGCTTAATATATGACAAGCCTACATCCTGTAACGTTGAAAGTCTATGTCCTAGCCCAGAAATAAAAGAAAAGAAAGGTAATGCTTCAGCAACACTCATCGAAAGAACATCAGCGATACTTTTATCATGAAATAAGATTTCTAATGCTTCATTATTATATTGCTTTCCTTGACATACTTCACAAGTAATATAAACATCTGGCATAAATTGCATTTCAATTTTTATTTGTCCTTCTCCTTCACAGGCTTCACAGCGGCCACCTTTAACATTAAAAGAAAATCTTCCTAATCCATAACCACGCAATTTTGCTTCTTTTGTTGTAGCAAATAATTGTCTTATATAGGTAAATGCCCCTGTGTAGGTTGCAGGATTACTACGTGGCGTGCGACCAATCGGGGCTTGATCAATTGCGAAAACATTTTTCAAAGCTTCATGTCCTTGCATTTCAAGAAATTTACCAGGTTTTTGAGGATGATAAGGATTTTTCTTTTGCATTAAAGCATGATATAAAATATCATTCACTAATGTTGATTTACCTGAACCGGAAACTCCAGTCACAACAACTAATTTATTAAGCGGAAATTCAACTGTCACATTTTTCAAATTATGCTCAGTTGCACCAATAATTTTAATTGACTGTGGAATCTCATCTTCGAAATCTGCTTCTCTGTTTTGTACATGTATCTTTTTTTTCCCAGACAAATATTTTCCTGTAATTGAATTTTTATTATTTTTTATTTCTTCAATGGTACCAGCAGCAATAATATTTCCACCTTGTTCTCCTGCTCCTGGACCAAAATCAAAAAGATAATCAGAGGCTTCCATTGTCTCTTCATCATGTTCAACAACCAAAACTGTATTACCTAAATCTCGTAACTTTTTCAATGTATCAATCAATTTTGCATTATCGCGTTGATGTAACCCAATTGACGGTTCATCCAAAACATATAAAACACCAGTCAACCCTGATCCAATTTGTGACGCTAGCCGTATCCTTTGTGCTTCTCCACCAGAAAGTGTTGAAGCAGCTCGTTGAAGTGTTAAGTATTCTAATCCAACATTCACAAGAAACTGTAACCGTTCTCGAATTTCTCGAAGAATCATTTTTGAAATTTCCTCTTCACGGCTTGATATTGATTTCGGTAATTCAGCAATAAATGCAAGAGATTTTTCAATCGATAATTCTGAAACATCAATAATAGATTTATCCTGCAAAGTAATTGAAAGAGCTTCTTTTTTCAATCTTCCTCCCTTACAGTCAGGACAAACATCAAACCGCATAAATTTATCAATCTGTGTTTTAAGAAATTGTGACTCTGATTCGTTATATTTGCGCTTTAATACCCATGCCATACCTCGAAATGATTCTTCGATGACAGTGTCTCTACCAAATTGATTTTCACCTTCAACTAAATATTTTTTGCCACCGGTACCAAAAAGCAACAAATGCTTCTGTTCTTCATTCAATTCACCTACCCGCTTAGTCAATGGAATATCATTTTCATCACAAAATGTTTTAAATGTTCGTGAAAACCATGTATCACTCGTACCGATATTGAAAAATGGCACAATTCCTCCCTCATTAATCGTTAAATTATCATTAAAAATCAATTCAGGATCTGCGTTTAATACCCGTCCTAAACCAGCACACGCTGGACATGCACCATGTGGGGTGTTAAATGAAAAGATACGCGGCTCAATTTCAGGAAGTGAAATATTACAAACAGGACAAGCAAATTTCTCAGAAAAAAGTTGATCATCCATCTTTTCAGGCTTTTCCGGTAAGGTGAATGAGGCATCATTAATAATTGAAACAATCATCTCACCATCACCAAATTGAAGCGCCTGCTCAATATTAGTTGAGAGACGAGTTCGATCCGTATCGTTGCTTAACACCATTGCATCAAGAACAAGTTCTATTGTGTGCTTATTAGTTTTAATAAGTACAAAATCATCAGTCAAGTTATAAATTTTCCTATCAATTCTCACTTTGCTATAACCTCGCTTTAGCAAACTTGTAAATAAATCAGTATATTCTCCTCGTCTATCTTTAACTAAAGGAGCTAAAATTAAAATGCGAACATCATTTCTTCCTAGTATTTTATGAGTTTCTTGCAATTTTAAAACAGATGTAACAATTTGTTCTTTTGATTGTCGAGCAATCTCCCGTCCACAATTAGGACAATGTGGATGACCAATACGAGCAAAAAGTAATCTCATATAATCATAAATTTCGGTAACAGTTCCGACAGTTGAACGTGGATTGTGACTTGTTGACTTCTGATCAATGGAAATCGCAGGTGAAAGCCCTTCAATTAGATCAACATCCGGTTTCTTCATCGTTCCGAGAAATTGCCTTGCATAAGAAGATAAACTTTCGACATATCGACGCTGTCCTTCAGCATAGACAGTATCAAATGCCAACGATGACTTCCCACTACCAGACAAACCAGTAAAAACTACTAACTTATTTTTTGGAATCTCTAAATCGAGATTCTTAAGATTATGCTCCCGTGCACCTTTAATTGTGATTTTATCCATAATTGTAGCCTTTTATTATAGAGGAAAATTTTAGTTATAGCAAACAGTTTGTTGCTTCTAAACAGACTTATTTTTATTTTCTAAACTTCTCCATAGATACCAACATGCTGTTGACCGGTATGGTCTCCATGTCTCTGAAAGCTTTATCATTTCATGATTATCAGTAATGCCGTAGAGATTTTCTATCGCTCGACGAAGACCTAAATCGCCTATCGAAAATACATCAGGACGATTGAGTGTGAAAATAAGAATCATCTCAGCAGTCCATTTCCCTATTCCTTTTATTTGTGTAAGTTCTGCGATAACCTCTTCATCAGATTGTTTTCTCATTTTTCCGATATCAATTAAATCGCTCATAAATGCATTGGCAATTGATTTTACATAGGTAACTTTTGCATACGATAATCCAGCATGTCTCATTTCTTCATCATTCATACCTAAAATTGTCGTTGCAGTAGGAAATTTTCCATTTGAAAAAAGTGCAACAAAACGGGAAAAAATAGTGTCGGAAGCCTTTACTAAAAGTTGTTGTGAAATAACAGATTTTATCAGTTCCCTCATAAAAAATTCACTCCGATCTTCAAAATGAGGTTTCGGATATTTTTTTATTAATCTCTGTAAAATAGTATCTTTAAACATACAATTTATCTTTTAAAGAGTCGATGAATCATTCTCAAATCAATAGAAATTTTTGTTGGTCTGCCATGAGGACAGGTTGCATTATTGGGAATTTTTTCTAATTGTTCGAGTAATTCTTTTGCCTGATTTTTTGTCAGTCTATCTCCCGCTTTAACAGCACCTCGACAAGCAATATAAGCGATCATTTTTTGAGAGAGTGAATCAATTTTTTGCACTTGATTATTCACTCGTAAATCTTCAAGAATCTCTCTGAGAAGTTTAATATAATTTCTATCTTGAAATAAAACTGGTAAACTCCTCAAAACGAAACTTGTTCCTTTAAAATATTCAATTCCCCATCCCAAATCTTGAAAGAGTTGCAAATTTTCTCTTAGCAAGAGACTGTCTGAAAGACTTAAATTGAAAGCTCCAGGTTTGTGAACATGAAATACGTTAAGATTCTTTTTTTCTTTAGCAAACTCAGTTAAAAATTGTTCAAAAAGAATTCGTTCATGAGCTGCATGTTGATCAATTAATATAAAACCGTTATTTGAAGCAGCTAATAAATATAAATTATGCAGTTGCGTAACTGATGCAGAATCTACTTTTATTGATAACTCCCATGGTAATTTTTTTTCCTTCATCAATCTCCCAGCGTAGGATTCAGTGCTACCCACAGCATCACCTAAAAATAATGCTTCGAAACTAGTACTCGGCGTCAAATCATAGCGAGCAAGCGACTGCCGAACAGCTCTTTTAATTGCTTCATACAATAATGGAGTATCTACAAAACGTACATACTCCTTCCTCGGATGGACATTCACATCAACCATTTCAAAAGGCAACGAAAAATATAAAAGGCAAACAGGAGATACAACATTAGCAAGTAATGAACCATATGCTGATTTTACTGCCGATGAAATTCCTTTGTCGCTTATCGCACGATTGTTAATATAGAAAAACTGTTTGTTTGGAGTTCGAGTTGTAATAGATGGCTTAGCCAAATATCCAGAAATTGTTATATATGAATCGCTTAAAGAAATTGGAATAAGAGATGAAAAAATATCTTTTCCTAAGAGTTTTTCGATACGATGTACTGGCTCAGAAGATTTTGGCAAATCAAGAAGATTTTTTTTATTATGTGCTAATTGTAAATGAATTTCAGGATAACAAAGTGCATAGTTAATTACCAAATCAATCACGTGCTTCAATTCCGTCCTTAGTGCTTTGAGAAATTTTTTTCGTGCTGGAAAAGAGTAAAATAAATGGTCAATAGTAACTGTTGTACCCACCGGCATACCAACAGGTGTAATTTTTTCTAATTTACCATCATTAATGATGACCTTTGTCCCGACTGGACTATCTGATGTTCTACTACTAATAGATAGTCGACTGATAGCCGCAATACTTGATAAAGCTTCTCCCCGAAATCCCATTGTTTTTATCTGAGACAATTCATCAGCCTTCGTAATTTTACTTGTTGTATGAGGTTTAAAACTTTCCCTCAAATCTTCAGAATGCATTCCTTCGCCGTTATCAGTAACGACAATTTTCTTTAAACCGCTCTCTTCAATATGGATAATGATAGAATCTGCTCCCGCATCAAGTGCATTTTCAATTAATTCTTTCACTGCATACATAGGGCGTTCGATAACTTCACCTGCAGCAATTTGTGAAACTACCTGAGGAGATAATTGATGTATTTTCTTCATATTTTTTTGTATAGATACCATAGCATATCAATCAGCTTCCAAATATTTTATATTTTCTTTTGTAAACAATTGCAATTTTTCTTTTAATGCAGCCAGAATATTAAGTGCCTCCAATGGTGTTATTTGTGCAATATCCAGTTGTTCCAATTCTTTATGGATAAGACGATCCGCCAAATTAATCTGCTGTGGTGCATAAATTTTTCTTGAACTTACCTCTTGCTGCTTATCATCTCGTTTTTCCAACTCCTCCAATAATTCATTCGCACGTTTGATAATCGGATCAGGAATACCAGCAAGCTTTGCAACTGCCACACCAAAACTATGTGATGCCCCACCAGGCAAAATTGTATGAAGAAAAACTGGCTCTCCTTGCTCATCACTAACTGCCATGTGATAATTACGAATTTGTTCTGAATGTCGCTCTTCCAACACCTGTAATTCATGATAATGTGTTGCAAAGAGTGTCTTAGGTTTTTCTTTTCCATTTGTCACTAAATATTCTGCAACTGCCCATGCAATACTGATCCCGTCATATGTACTTGTACCTCGACCGATTTCATCCATTACTATTAAACTTTTACTCGTCGCATGATGTAAAATATGTGCAGTTTCAACCATCTCCACCATAAATGTCGACAGTCCCGATGTGATTACATCCGAAGCACCTGAGCGGACAAAAATTTGATCGACCAAACTAATATGTGCCTCATCCGCGGGGATAAACGACCCCATCTGAGCCATCAAAACTAAAAGAGCGTTTTGACGGATATATACTGATTTCCCAGCCATATTTGGACCAGTAATAAGCAATAACTGTTGTTTATTACTATCTAAAAAAACATTATTAGGAACAAATTGTTTATCTAGTAGCAAGGTTTCTACAACAGGGTGCCGACCATTTTTTATCTTCATCTCACCGGATGAATTCATCTCTGGTCTAATATACTGATATTTTTCAGCAATATTGGCAAAACTTAATAGACAATCAATCGCAGCAATACTTTGTGCTGTTTCCTGCAGTATTGCAACCTTTTCTAAAGTTTTGTGCAATGTTTCCTGAAAAATCCGAAACTCTATTTCATAAATTTTTTCTTCTGCAGACAAAATGATTTCCTCTTGTTGTTTTAATTCAGCTGTAATAAAACGCTCAGCATTTACCAATGTCTGTTTCCGCATGTACGTAGCTGGAACTAAATCCAAATTTGACTTGCTTACTTCAATATAGAATCCAAATATTTGATTAAAACGCACTTTGAGTGAACCAATTCCCGTCTTTTCTTTCTCTTTCTGTTCTAATGCAACAAGCCAATCTCTACTGCCACTGACGATTTTACGCAACTTATCTAAGTCCTCATCTATACCTATCTGAATCATTCCTCCTTCACGAATACTTATTGGAGGTTCAGAAACAATAATTGTTTTGATTAAATCTATAATTGCATCAATCCCGAAAATTTTTGACTCCGTTATCTTACTTGCCAATTCTTTTATTAAGCTATTCTCAAATCCTTTTAATTTATTTTTAATCTGTAAAACGATAATAAGCGAACTTTTTAAATTTACTAAATCTCTAGCATTTCCCAATCCAACAGAACATCGTGAAATTAACCGTTCAATATCACTGACTTCTTTAATCAACTCATACAGTTCCTGCCTTTGTGACTGTTTTTCTAAAAACTCAGCGACTGCAGATTGACGCTTCTCAATAGTTTTTTTCTCAAGTAAAGGTTTTAGCATCCATTCTTTGAGCAAACGCCCTCCCATCGCAGTCACTGTCTGATCCATCAGTGATAAAAGTGTACCTTTACTATCATGTTCTCTAATTGTCGTAAAGAGCTCGAGATTCAAAATTGTTGACCGGTCAAGTAATAAATAATCTTGGGTTGAATAGTTATCAATCTTTTTAATATGCTGCACCGGACCTTTTTGTGTCTCTTGAAGATATCCAAGCATAACAGCAGAAGTTTGTTGTGCTAATTTTTTGTTTTCTAAACTAAACGCTGCTAATGTCGCTGTACCAAAATGTTTTTGCAAGAATGATTCGGCTTCATTTGCATAGACATCCCACTCAGCATAAGAGAAAATATTCATTCCTTTTTCAATCCTTAATAACTGTAAAAATACGGGATCATTATAAAGCTGTTCTGACAAAATACATTCTTTTGGATGAATTCTCGCTAGTTCATCAATAATGATTTGCTCTTTTGAATCAGAAACAATCTCAGTTGTTGCAAAATAACCAGTTGAAACATCTGCAATTGTCAGCGCAACCTTTTTTGCATCAATTGCTAAACTAATAAGGTAATTGTGTTCTTTCTTCTCGAGCGCTTTTTCATCAAGCATTGTTCCAGGAGTTACAACACGGACAACATCACGTCTTACCAAACCCTTTTTATTCGGTGGAGATAATTGTTCACAAATTGCTACTTTATATCCTGCCTTTACTAATTTAGCAAGATACGCATCAACCGCGTGATAAGGAACACCAGCCATAGGTATTCTTTTACCTTTTCCATTCGCCTTGCCTGTAAGTGTTATATTTAATATGCGCGCGCCGATATGAGCATCTTCAAGAAATAATTCATAAAAATCTCCCATTCGATAAAAAAGCAAACAGTCTATATATTGCTTTTTTATATCACTATATTGTTTCATCATTGGTGTAGTAAATGAATCTTGCATGGATATTCTTTACTATACACTGATCTACGGGATATTTGAAGACTATCTACACTGTTTATGCATTATGGCCTTTTGCCAATTCATATGCTTCAGCTTTTACAAAATCAAAAGCATAATATTCAAGTTTATTCCGTATCTCATTGCGCAAATTTCTATACGTATCAACAGATAAATAATAAATACCAGGCTGCAAGGGATGATCAAAATCATCAACGATAAGGATAATACCAAAAGCTATAGATGCTGCTACTAACGTAAAATAATAGTTGTATATAAGATTAACAAATGGCAAAAAAAGCGATCCAACAATAACTGCTCCTGTTGTAAATGAAAGAAATACTCTAATTGGTAAAGGTAATCTATGCACACTACTTTGCAATTTAATTTCACGGTACTCCATCGCTCGTGTAAGATACGTAAAATTAAATGTACCAATATCAGGGTAACGTTTGGAAACAACAAACATTGTATCTTCAATACGAATTAAAGCCTCATCAACTTTTTTAGATCTGAATCGTAAATCCTTATTTTTTCTACTTTTTATTAGAATATCTAAATAACGATAAATGTGAAACCGTATCATATTCCGCTCTTTTACAGAAAAATGATGCGCTACAATATATAATTGTCTAAGCATACTAACTTCTCCACTAGATGCATCCATAAGGATATCCCATTTACGCCATTGTTGTTGAATAACGAAACCAGAAATAATACTGAAAAGAAAATTACCAACACCATAGAGAACTGGAATTGATCTTAAATCTGCATTCAGCTGTGACTGGGGAAGTATATTGCTTAATCGAACAGCAAAAAACAAACTTGTAAAAGCTGCAATAAATACAACTAATTTAACAATAACTAATCTTGTATACATAGACTTAATGTGAATTTTTCAAGAACTCATCCTAATAATAAAACTATAATCTTTACTTCAGCTTAATATCATGTCTTCTGTCTATCGCGCTTTTTATTAAGTTGAGCAGCCAGAGATATAAAAAGCAAAGATTTTCTTCTTGAAAAAAATAAGAATGCTTTTATGAGGAGGAGAATCAATTAAATTTAATTGTAAATAGTATAACATAAATACAAGAATATTTGAGATATATAATTATATAATTCTTTCAAAATGACTATTGTTTTGGTTGCTATTATTAAGAGTATTGACATGCATCATTTGCTTTTATTTTCTGATACTATATTAATTGTAGAATGTGGCTTAATATGATAAAATAACCTATATTATGAAAATGCTTCTAAGATTATTTGCTCCAATCCACAAACTATTATTACGCAATATAAGAAAAGAGAGTCTCTACATTGCCGCAGGAGGATTAGGAGGAATTCTCAACCTTGGTATGAGTATATTCCTTGGTAGAATACTTAATTTTGAAGAATTTGCCCTTATCAATTTTATCAACGGAATTCTTATTTGCATAACTACTATTTCTGGCGCCTTTGGCACAGTTGTTAATTATAAAACTGGATATCTTATAGGAAAATCTAACGATGCTACTGCTTACCATTTTTGGAAAAAAATACGTTTGAATTCTTTTCTTTTTACTTTCTTAATCACTTTAATTTGGCTTTTTTTGACACCTCTCATCACTTCATATTTCCATATAGGGAATTTTCTGCCAGTACTATTATGCGCTTTTATCTTTATTGTCTCGTTTGGATACTCAGCTGATAGAGGATTATTATCATCAAGATTAAAATTTATTCGTCTATCAATTCTTTCAATCTTTGAACCATTGTTCAAGTTACTTGGAGCGTTTATTCTAGTCTTCATTGGATTTCATTATTGGACATTTACCATTATTCCAATTGCTTTTTTCTGTTCATTCCTCTTAGGATGGTATTTTATTGAAAAAAATCCAACTAAACTTCCCTTATTACCGAAAGGCTCATTATCATTCCCTAAAGTACTATTTTCCGCGATACTGTTCTCAAGCTTCTCTCAGATAATATTACTGAGTTTTGATGTTATTTTAGCAAAACATTTCTTATCCACAACGGATGCGGGACGATATGGATTAATTTCGGTCATCACAAAAATAATTTTTTTTGTTGGATCACTCATATCACCCCTTATTGCTCCATTCGTAAGTAGGTATGAAGGTCGTAACCAAGATACAAGCTATATTCTCAAAAAGGTCTTTTTGGGAACAGTCTTTTTAATTCTTCCTTTTTTTATTCTTTTTGGATTCTTAAGCTCTTTAACAGCTCCTTTTCTCTTCGGCTCCAAAGCAACAACAATTATACAATATTTACCAATAACAACGTTTGCAATAAGTTGTTTTGTCCTTGGAAAGATAGTCTCTGATTACTATATACTAAAAAAGTATTACATCTTCCCTCTCGTATTTTTTGCAGTCGGTTTTTTTCAATTACTCTATATCTCTTTCAGCAATGTTACCCTCGGCTCTTTTACCTATATCGTAAGCGGTGGCTGGATAACAGCAGCTATTATTGTCTTTATCCTTCATGCAGGAATTTATTACAAAAATATTTTAAAAAATAATACTCTCCTAATAAAAAAGTGAGACTGTCTATGAAAAATAAAAAGTTAACTGTTACTGTAGGAATACCTGCTTATAATGAAGAAAAGAATATCAAACTCCTTATTAAAAAAATACTCTCCCAAAAAGAGAATGGTTTTATTTTGCAAAAAATAATTATTGTCTCGGATGCCTGTACAGATAATACAGAATCAATAAGTAAATCTTTTAAAAACCCTAAAATCTTTCTTATTAAGAATAACAAAAGACTCGGACAATCAGTAGCACAAAACCAAATTATAAAATCAACAAATTCAGATGTGCTGATCATTCTTGAAGCAGATACGCTTCCAGAAGGTTCGAATTATATTGCAAACTTACTCAAACCAATGATTATGGACAAAGATATTGTTCTCGTCCAAGGTAACGAAAAACCACAAGTTGCTAAATCTTTTATAGGTAATGTTTTCTCTCAACAATTTACCGTTTATAATGAAGAACTCATTAGACAACCAAAGCTTCGTTCATGGATTACATCAGGTCGTGGCGGTCGTGCACTAAGAAAAAATTTATACAAAGCATTCAGATGGCAAAGGGAAGTCCCTGAAGACGTCTATCTGCATTTGTTTTGCAAAAATAAAGGACTCAAAAACGAATTTGCAATTGATGCTGTTTGCAAATATAAATCACCTGAGACATATAGTGATATCAAAAAAGAAGTAAGAAAAGTTGCTTCAGGAATCTATGCAGTGTACAAATATTTCCCCAAAGCTTTAGTTGAACAAATGTACAATAAACCTTTTAATTTCCGCATAAAATGCGCATTACGTTTTTTGAGAACAAACCCTTTCTATTTTATTTCATATAGCTTCTCAATCCTTTTTATATTTAAAAGTAGAAAATCTTTTACTGATATCCTTCCAGTCACTCAAACGACTAAACAAGTATATGAATAAAAATAATAATAAAAACTTACCTACTATCTCAATTGGAACATCTGCTTTAAATGAGGAGAATATGATTGGTAATTTTTTACAATCTCTACTAAATCAAGAACAATTGTCTTATCATCTCGATAAAATAATCATTAACTCAGATGGCAGCTCTGACAATACAACAAAAATAGCAAAATCTTTTAAAAATAAACATCTCCTTGTTATAGACCACAAAATACGTAAAGGGAGAACAAACCGTATTATGGAAATCTTCAAAATAAATACAAGTGATATTTTAGTCATCATTGATACAGATATGCTTTTAGGATCACCAAGAGCATTAGAAAATCTTGTCCATGCATTTAACAGTAAAAAAACACTTATCGCTGGACTGAATGTGCAACCAATTAACTCCAAAACATTTGTTGGACGCCTTTTATATACATGGGAAAAAATGTGGCTAGAAATAAGAATGAGAATAAGAAATGGCGATACCATCTTGAGTTTAAGAGGAGGAGCATTTGCTATCAGAAATGATCTTGTAAAACAGATTACTATTCCTCAAACAATTCATCAAATTGCTGAATATCTCTACCATTCTGTCAAAAACAAAAATAAAAGTGGGTCATTTAAATTTATTGTTAATGCCCTAGTCTATTATCGACAACCTGAAACTCTTGCAGATTATATTTCTTCTCTTAGTAGAGGAGACAAACAGGATATTGTCACATTTACCAATATATTCGGCCGTTCTATTCTTCAAGAATATATTATTCCTCGAAAACAAAAATATCAAGGATTATTCAAAACTTTTTTACGCTACCCTCTATCTCTTTGTTTAACTCTTTGCTTTGTTCAATTTGCTAGGATAGTAAGTAAAAATAAAAACAACTTGGACAAGCATGGATTCTGGCCTGTTACCTACTCAACAAAAAAAGCATTTACGCTGAAAGATATATAAAAATCATTATCAATGATAAAATAGGCATACCTCTTATACTGCAATATTCTTCTAGCGAATTACAAAATATCTTATTTATGTCAGTAGAAATACTATTTTTGTTGCAATTCTGTTATTATTAGGAGATGAAAAATATAGTCAAATCACCTAGCACAAATGAATCTGGAATCCCCAAATCTACCTTGCAATTACTCAAGCAAATGGTTAGTCCTTATAAAGGTAAGACTATTCTCTTTTTCTTGTTAACATTTTTAGGTATTTTGGCATGGACAGCCTCTCCTGTAATGATCTCAGCAATCATAAACGAACTAAGTAAAACACATAAAGTCAATAATTATATTTGGGGGTTAATAATTGCTTATGCTGTTTTACGTTTACTTGATGAAGTTCTTTGGCGACTTGGTGAACTCTTGATGCAAACGTTCAAACCACAAATGATTGAAAGCGTCCGTTTAAATCTCTTTGTAGCAATCCATAAGAAACCCTATTCGTTTTTCGTCAACTCTAGTAGCGGACGTATTGGCCACTGGATTAATCAAACTGCTCAGACGACCAATGAATTTGTTGATACTACCATTTGGAATGTATGGGGCCGAGTAGTCGGCTTGATAATCTCTGCGATCTTTTTACTAACGGTACATTGGTCTCTTGCCTTGTTATTCGTAATCTGGCTGATTGCATTGTTTAGTTATAATGTCAAACGTGGTAAACGCTTTGGTCACTTAGTTGCGTTACAAAGTGATGAAACGAGTAAAGCATCTGGTATTGTTGTTGATTCAGTTAGCAACCACGTTAGTGTACGAGTTTTTGGAGCAAGACAAAACGAGAGTCAACTACTTACTAATCAGCAGAAATATATTGTACAGCGTTGGCGTGCTTCTTGGCAGCAAAATTTAATTACTAATACAGTAAAGGGTCAAAGTGCTGCTTTAGTGAGTGTTCTTGCACTCTTTCTCGTTGTCGTATTGTATAGTCAGGGCATTATTCAGATTGGTGGAATTGTACTCTTTGTTGCTTATTTTGGTGATGCGAGTAGTAGTTTATGGCAACTAGCGTGGGCGCTTGATAATTATTATCGTACCTTTGGGACAATCCAAAATGCCTTAGATGGATTACAAGCTGAAGATGAACGGCAGGTATCTACTAATCAAAACTTTATGAAACGACCAGAGTCAGTCGGTTTGGAATTAAAAGATCTCAGCTTCGTCTATCCGGAGCAACAAGAAATAGCAGTGCTCGATGGCATTAATCTCCGTATTAAACCAGGTGAAAAAGTAGGTGTTGTAGGACATAGCGGTGCCGGCAAGTCCACTCTAGTTGGATTATTGTTAGGCTTTTATGAACCCGCAAGTGGAACAATCTTACTGAATGGCGAAAGCACTCTAGACCATGGACCTGCATTTATTCGGAGCTTTAGCTCATTTGTTCCACAAGATACAAACTTGTTTAACCGTAGTGTGCGAGATAACATTCTCTATGCTCGCCCAGATGCCGATGAAGCAGCAATCGCTCTTGCGCTTGAGCAAGCACAAGCAACTGATTTCATTGAAAAATTGCCACAACAACTTGATACTATTATCGGTGAACGTGGTGTCAAACTATCAGGCGGGCAGCGTCAGCGAATCGCTATAGCAAGGGCTCTATTACAAAATGCCCCCTTGCTCATTCTTGATGAGGCAACAAGCGCTCTTGATAGCGTAAGTGAACAAGCTATACAAAAAGCCTTGTATAAATTAATGCATAATAGAACTTCAATAGTAATCGCCCATCGTCTTTCAACTTTAAAACATCTGGACAACATTATCGTTTTAGAAGGTGGTAAAATTATTGAACAGGGTAAACATGAAGATTTAATTAAGCTAGGTGGTATCTATGCTGATCTTTGGAAAAGGCAGAAAGATGGATTTGTAATTGATTAATGATTTGTGAAATCGGTAATTATTCTACATTTCGATGATTTGTAGCGCTGTATAAACTTATAAAAAATTATGTGCTGAAATCTTCTAATAAATATACCACTTTTACAAATTTTATAACTTCTTTATTAATATGTTTTCTTCTTGTCGACTTTTGAATAACTCTTAAAAAAATACAAGCACTTACAACTTTTTTTGAAACGATTCCTTATAATTCATGATCAAAAAACAGCATATAATTATATTATTGACATAATCTTTAGAAAGTCTTATTATCATGACGTTATAAATTGGTAAGAATTTTGTAAGAATGTTCGAAAAAGAATATGCCATTATTTGAATCAGAATTAAATAGAAAACCAAATAATCCAGAAGCATTTGCTACATTTTCTGATCAACAAGGGACATTAAATGCTCGAGAAGGCATAGCATTTCCAGAAAATGGTAATCATCAACTTCATCATATTTCAATACAAAACGCTTTACTTGCTAGAAAACCATATACCAATACGTTACTCAACATGGGTGCTACGATAGATTGGGATACTGAAAAAACAAGAATTGTTTTGCCTGACGGGAGCTACCAACAAAAATACAGATCAAATCCTGTTTTCGGTAAAACTGTCACTGAAAGTTATATGGCCAAAGGATTAAAGATTGAAATAGATGAGCATGACCCTAATTCAAACGGTAAAACTAAAAAAGTTTCGTTAATTGGTCCTGCGGGTTCTATTGACTTAACCGATGCCTATATTGATTTATCTCCAAATAATTCCGGTTTAAAATTTAGCATGCAATCGCCAGGAAAAGCACCTCATACTATAGAATTACAAGTTCAAACGCAAAAAAATAAAAAGGTCTTAATAGTAAATGATATAAATATATAATCCACATTACTAATACAGCTATCAATAGAAACATGCATCCCTCGTGTTTAGTCACCTTTGATCTTTCTCAAATCAACTATTCCAGTAAATATATGACGAGTACACCTTAGCAGGCTTTATAATTTTTTGTTATAATTATTTTAATATGCAGTTTGCAATTATTGCCTACAATGATAAGGATAACGGTCTCAAAAAACGTTTAGCTGTAAGAGATCAACATATTCTAACAGGTGAATAACTAAAAACTGAAGAGAGATATCATATGGGAGTTGCAATGCTTGATGAAAATAATCAAATGATGGGGTCAATTATGATAGTAGATTCCCTAAATAGAAAAGAATTAGATAAGTTTTTAAAGACTGAACCCTATATTACAAGAAATGTCTGTAAGAGAATTGAGATAGTCCCGTGTAAAATCGGTCTTTCCTTTGCTAAATGACTACAATCTTTTTTATCAAACTTTTTCTTTCTTTTCTGGTTGGCGGTTCATATATACTGATTTCAACCATTGCTGCAGACAAACTTGGATCAAAAATTGGAGGACTCATTACTGGTCTACCTTCCACTGTCCTTTTTGGATTATTGTTCATTGGTTGGACACAGACTTCTGAGGCGAGTGTTGAAGCGACAACACTCATTCCTGCAATAATTGGAGTAGCTTGTTTATTCTTAATTACTTATGTCTATTTGGTAAAACAAAATGTCTGGTTGGCAATTTTTGCTGCAATACTTGTATGGGCAATCGCAGCTTATGCACTGATTGCCGCACATATCACTAGCTTTTTTATATCTATAACTATATTTTTTGTACTTTTCCTTGTAGCACATATTTTTGTTACCCGTATACTAACTATTACCACATCTAAAGGTAACAAAATTGTATATTCGCCAAAGATAATACTACTTAGAGGTTTATTTAGTGGTTTAATCGTTGCTCTATCAGTTATTCTAGCAAAAGCTAGTAGCCCTTTACTTGGAGGTATAGTTTCAGCATTTCCTGCCACATTCAGTAGCACACTTCTAATAACTTATTTTGCACATGGTCCTGCATTCTCTGCATCTGTTGCCAAAAATTCTTTATTTGCTTGGGTAAGTACACTTGTTTTTGTCATTGTCTCAAGATTTACTTTACAGCAGTTTGGAATATTGTGGGGATCGCTCATCTCTCTTATAACTTGTTATATTAGTGCCTACTTTATCTATACATACATTGTCAAAAAGCATGCTTAAATCCGAAACTAAAAAAAATGAAATAACACTAACAAAATATTAAAATAACTCACCACTTTACAGACGAGATTTCTAACACCAAGATTAGCTTGTATTATCAATATATTCGTGGTATTGATATAACGAGCACCGTGTTTGGTGAGCCGAAGGAGACATTTTTGGAACACCTGGAGGCTTATTCGCATCAAGTTTATAATACCTTTCAGGAGTTACAAATTCAGATACCTATTTATGCTTAAGTAATAAGAATCTATTTCTTATCTAGATTGGTTACCTTGTAAACTTTACTATTCTTATCATATGTAATCCATTCTCCAACTTGTTTTCCATTCTTAAAATATCCTGACCTCATTTTTATTCCATCTTTCCTAAACCATTCCCAGTACCCTTCACACTCTCCATCTACCATTTCCCCTTTTGCCCATATGCTTCCGTCTTTATGATATTCAATATGATTCTGTTTCACATGTATTATTATATCAGAAATTCTAATGCTCTACTCATGTGCAAAAAAGCGAGGCTGAATTTATATAACTCTCCGAAAAGGATTGGAACACCAATAGCTTCAAAAATTGAGCAAAAACATAAAGTCTTAAACTTTAGCCTTGAGTGACCCCAGCGGGAATCGAACCCGCGATTTTCGGGATGAAAGCCCGACGTCCTAGGCCGCTAGACGATGGGGCCAGGTCACAAAAGAAAAATTGGCACTTTTAATTTCTCTAAGGCTAATTATAACATAGAAACGAGCGTTGGTAAAATACCGAAAAAAATTAATAGAGGAAAAACAAGATATAATTGCAGTATTACATGTACAAGAGATAATAACCCTTTTCGAATCAAAACATATTACAATTAGCAGAGAATTGATGCGTAATCAATTTTCAAAAGGATATATAGTAACCACAAAACAAAATGTCTTATTTCAAATTACGACTATTGGGTTTGATTCATGTCTAAAGAAAATATATGATAACCTGACATTTAGTTTTTCGCTTGCTAGAATGCTATTCATTCTTAACATGTGTCTAAGAGATATATTCATGCAGATAAAAAAATCAATTAATCGATAAAAAGATTTATGCCATGTATTTTAGAGATATTCGAAGACTATAAAGCAGGATAACGCTATTAGATAGGCCCTGATTAATCGATTCAAGCAATATATTTACCCACATTAAGTTGCATATTTATTTTTAAGAACTACATTATAGCTTTTACTTGTCATTGGCCTCTGAGGTTGGTATAATTGAACGTACATTTTGGGCCGGTAGCTCAGCGGTAGAGCAGGAGCCTTTTAAGCTCTTGGTCGCGGGTTCGAATCCCGCCCGGCTCACCAAACGCGGCGCTTGCCATAGCAACGTCACGAATATATTGATAATACAAGCTAATCTCGGTGTTCGAAATGCCCGGATACATCCAGTATACCCCAGAGGGATAAATCGAACACAGTAGGGTTCTTTTAACACTCAGATTTTTCTCTTCACTATATGTTTTACCAAGGTCTTTAAATTTTTCACGCATGAATATTACAATTGCCTCAAGATTGTATTTAGTAACGAGAGCATCCTCTTTTGCCATTTGTGCAATAGCAATCTTTTCCTCAAGAACTTTATTTTGTTCCTTGAAAATTTCATCCGAATAAATTCCTGCTAAATTTTTCTCAATCAGTGCTTGTCTAAGTTCAGTTAACCGTTTTATTTCTTGATCCGCTGATTCTCGTTTTTTTTGAAGTGTTGCAATTCGTTTATAATAAACCCTTCTGACTAAGGAGATAAACAATTCAAGTTGTTCTTTTGTTGGGGTTATTTTTTGTAGTTCTTCAACCATAGTTGATTCCATCTTATCTATAGCAACAGAAGTTGTTACACATCGTTTTCTACAAAAGTAATAGGCATATTTTGCCCGTTTTCCTTTGCTCCATGCTCCTGTAAATACAGTATCGCATTTGATGCATTTAACAATTCTTCTCAGAGGAAAATCAGGATTATCAGGATTTTTTCTTGCAAGAGGTACTTTGATATTAGTATTTCTCCCATCAATAATCGCTTGCACCTTATAATATAGTTCTTTCGTAATCATCTGTGCATGCTGTCCTCTCACTTCTTCTGGATAACATGACGAAGTTAATAACCCACAATAAAATTTATTCTTAAAGAGTCTGCTGACGGTTTGATTACGAAGTGGATATTCTTTCCCTTTCAGTTTTTGCCGTAATCCCCAATTATTCATCAAAGTAGCAATTTCACGAAGACTTTTTGAACCGGTTGCCATTAAAGTCCAAGCCTGTTTTACTTTTTCAAATGTTTCAGGATCGTTTACAACATACCCATCTTTATTAAGATAGCCTAATGGCACAACTCCAGTATGTAGTCCCGAGAGAAAACGGGCACGCATGCCGTTTTTTGTTCTTTCACTCCTAACATCATTATCCATTTGTGCAACACCTGCAAGCATGAGTTCAACAAATTTATCAGCGGGACCTGTACCTGTTGGTTCTGAAGTAGAAATTAAAGCGATGTCATATTCGGCAAGTTTCTTTCTGATTGCTAAGTAATCTGCTGTTTGACGAGAAAGCCTATCTAAACGATATACTATGAGAGCACCCACTGTTCGCTTATTTTTTCTGCAAAATTCAAGCAATTCAATGAGTACAGGTCTTCCTGTGATTGTTTTAGCTGATTTTCCTTCCTCTCGGAATACTTTCACAATTTCATAATTTTTCCTTTGAGCTTCTTTTGTGCAAATTTCTTCCTGTGTACCAAGTGAAAAATTATCCACTTGTTCTTCTGTTGAAACGCGAAGATAAATAACGGCTTTATTCTTTGTCGAAGTATCACTACCCAAACCATTCATACGCTTATTGAGTTCTTAAGATCTCTTGTAGTGTTTTTTTTTCAAATATATTTCTTTCAAATTCATCAAGCCATGAATTAACAAGGTATTCAAATTGTACTAATGAAATTTCTATTTCTTCATCAGAAATTTGAGATGCATTATTTCCTAAAATATTTCTGACACGCTGTATTTTATTATCTTCAACATGTTCTGGAAGTATTGAAAGCATTAAATTTTCTATTTTTTGTTTCGGGTTCATGGTTTATTTATCCTTTTTTTGTTGCAAAATAAACTTGATTATTTTTAACGAAGAAAGAATTATACTTAATAATAAATTAATTAGGTAATAAGAAAATTTCATTATTTGAGCCTAAAACTATTGATATATCAACAGTATATATCGAAATTTCGATAGTGTCAATGGGTATATTTTTCTATATCTGTGTAAGTTATTGGGGTTTTCCCAGGTTCTCCATCATAAGAATCTTCTTGCTTGCATTGCTGGGAAACGATTAGAACGTATTTTTTTCCCTTAGTCTTTCATATTGACTAATGATTTTTCATCTGTTAGATTAATCTAATCATAATTATTAATCCTTAGGAAGAACTCTGTGTAAATCAGAACAGTGACGCTACCGTAAAGTCGGACCGAACTTTGGATTACTACTTAGGATTCCTTCGGACAGAGGAAAGCCTTATTTATAAGGCTTCTCAATTTGGGAAGCTTTTAATATTTTCCTCTGTGTCAAGGTTTATTGCTATATGAATAATCAACAATTTGCACCACAAACAATGCTTTTAAATGTATCTGATAAAGCACGTTTTCTTTTTCAAGTACCTTATGAAGATTATTTTGTACCAGAAGATTTTTATGAGAAAGGATACTCAATTATAAATGCCGTTGCAGATATTACGAATGCACAAACACAGGTAGAAAAGTTTATTTCCAACATAGATACACAAAGACTTCCTCTACATGAAAGATTTAGACAACGTGTCCAATTAGCAAAAATAGATGAGATACCTGTATGTGCGGATGTCGTAGATAGTTCCTATCAAGTACTCCATCTGGACATGGGGCAACCTATTATTTCGAAAGTGCCACAAGATATCTATCTTTTTACAGCATTGTATAGAGAAAGAGATAAACCGCAAACAACCGCTAAAACAAGACTTATGAGTCTTAGAAGCTTTTTTAAAGAAGAAAAATGGGGTACTAAAAAACATATTGAAGAAAGATTAATTGAATATGCTCAAAAATATGGTGATGGTTGGCTTAATCCTAGCCCATTTAATACGCAAAGGATAGCATGTTTTGCTCGTATCCTTGATGCTGTTGCAGGAACAACAGAATTAGCAAAATATATCGATAAAACGGTTGGACAGTGGTACGAAAATGAAGAAAAATTATCTGCTGATGAGAATCTAGAAAAAGAGTATGCTTTTTTTTCAAAGCATGGTATTGATTTATCTCTTTTGGAGGAATTTGTTCAATTAAAACCTGGAGAGGTAGTTATTTT
>DATMOG010000089.1:0-20858 GCA_035568375.1 Candidatus Sulfotelmatobacter sp. | reverse complement strand
GAGGTCTGCTGCTTGTGTTGCTGTAAAATTCCTTTGTGAGGCTAACAAAAATTGGCAATACAAATCTTTTGTCCATCTTTTATTCATGGACATTTAATTTACACCGAAACCCTATATCTTGTCAAAATGCGTAAGTCGTATTGATTCTCAAGAAGCTGAACTTTTGAAATTGGCGAAAGAAAATAAATTGCAAGTTGCAGGGATATACAAAGAATCTGGAAGTGCGCACGTTATCGGAAGAAAACTATTTAATGAAATGCTTCAAAGAATTGAAGAGAAAGAAGCTAATGGTTTGATTGTTTGGGACGAATCAAGAATTGCCAGAAATTCACTCGACGGTGGAAAAATTATTTATATGATGGACTTGGGACAAATTACTGAAATTGTAAAGCCATGAGAATATACAGAAATACACCTGATGATAAGAGTTGGCTTGCTTTGTGTTTCATGATGTCAAAGAAAGAATCAGACGACAAAGGTGTGAATGTCAGACGAGGACTCATGACAAAAGCGCAAAAAGGTTGGCTACCTTCTGGATCAAAACCCGGTTACATGAATGACAAGTATGCAGAAAAAGGTAGTAAAACTCTCCCTGTTGATCCAATTCGCTTTCCTCTCATCAAACAAGCGTGGGATTTGATGTTGACAGGAGTATATTCCCCACCGCAAATCCTTCGCAAGCTAAATAACGAAATGGGATTCAGAACTCCGATTCATAAAAAACTAGGAGGAAAACCAATGAGTAGAAGTAAAATCTATCAGATTTTTACCGATCCGTTTTACTATGGAGAGTTTGAATATCCGATTAAAAGTGGTAAATGGCACAAAGGAAAACACACTCCCATGATTTCACGGGAACAATTCGATCGAGTACAAATATTACTAGGAACGAAAGGAAGACCTCGCCCTATCATTCATGAATTCTTTGCTACTGGTCTTATCCGCTGTGGAGAATGTGGCGGTATGATTACAGCCGAAGAGAAACTGCAAGTGATCTGCTCTCACTGCAAAACAAAGTTTGCCTCAAGAAATAAGACTGCTTGTATTAAATGTAAAACTCAAATTGAAAACATGGTTAAACCTACTCTACTTTGCTATGTTTATTACCATTGTACGAAGAAACGAAATCCAAACTGTACGCAAGGCAGTATTCAACAAAAAAGCCTAGAAAAACAAATTACAGAAGTCTTATCTCATATACAAATATCTGAACGTTTCAAAAACTGGGCAATAAAATGGCTGAATGAAGTACATGATAACGAGGTCGAGACACGAAACGCTTCTCAAATATCATTACAACAAGCCTACAACGATGTAGTAAAAAGAATTGATAATTTAGTAAAGCTGTTTATCTCTCCTCAAAATTCGGATCATAGTCTTTTATCAGAAGAAGAATTCAAAAATCAAAAAATAAGTTTGCTGAAAGAAAAGGATAATATACAAGAAAAACTTGGTGATGTTGACGGACGGGTAAACAAATGGCTTGAACTTTCTGAAAGAACATTTAAATTTGCTTGTTATGCAAAATACTGGTTTGAGAACGGAGATTTACATACAAAAAGACAAATACTCAACGGACTTGGATCGAACCTGACTTTAAAAGATAAGTTATTTACTCCTGACGTGAAGAATCCATTATTCTTTATCACCGACATGAAAGAGAAAGAGGATACAATTTCGGCTACGATCGAACCTAAAGAAAAGATTGATTTATCAATCCAATTAGAGGATTTGTGGTCTCAAAATTATCAAATGCTCCGCGACTAGGATTCGAACCTAGGACCTTGAAGTTACACTTTTATCTTCTGTTTCCAGAAGTGTGGACTATCTCATCAACCTTTACAGGTTGTGGGGCGCTTTTAGAGCTTATTGGTTTGACTCCTCACTCTTAGTCTCTGCACCTTCCTAGCTACTTTAATGTCTTCGCTAAGCTTGGCTCAGGATTACCTTATCCGGCTTCCCTGAATTCACCCCATTTTTCCACTCTGAATTACTTCAGAGGGCTGCAATGTACCTGTTTATACTTCTTAAGTACTCTTGTACGATCTATATAAATAAGTATACTCACGTACTGTTAAAAGTGCTACAGCTTCCTGCTCTACCACTGAGCTATCGCGGAATTTACAGATAATAATTAATTTGCTAGTAAACAAACCATACAAAATATCTGCCTTAGTTATTTTATCACCAACGCTTACAGAAATCCAGCCTCTTTTAGTTATTGCCAAACTATAAAATTTTCTTCTTCCTGTTATTGATGAGTTTAATTATGGAATATTTTGCTTCCTTAAATCTTATAACTTTTGAGTTTATTTTTCATTACACTCACTACGCAATTTACTACAGTTGAAGAAAGAAACAAAGATGTATCTTTTTCACTCAAAAAATACAATCTATTATATATAGAAACATAATACTGCGCTCCTACTATCTTTACAAAACAAAAAATAAGATAGATGAACAATCTAAAGGAGCTTTTTAAATTTATTCTTACACGCTAGATTTGTTCCGTCATTATCGATATATGCGTAATATAAAAATCGAAGCACAATATCTACATTATAAAAATCTAGTTGTTCTTGTAATTGGGGTCTGAAACTAAAAAAGAATTGATGATTTATAAAAAATTCACCACTGTTGGAGCATATAAAAGGGCTCTCTCCGAGCTAGACCAAAAAAATATATTCTGTTCTTAAAAGATGTCGTTATAAACAGTAGAAAACGCCTCGATTTACTTTAATTGAAAAATAATTCCCGAAAATTAAACGAGATAATCCCGAAGCTTATTACCCCTGGAGGGATGACGAAGTTTTCTAAGAGCTTTTGCTTCAATCTGGCGAATACGCTCACGCGTAACCTGAAACATGCGTCCAACCTCTTCAAGCGTCTTGGGACGACCATCATCAAGCCCGAATCGTTCTTTCAAGACACGTCTTTCACGATCAGATAACGTACCAAGTACCTGATCCACTTGCTCTTTAAGTAATTCCCGTGATGCAGCATCAAAAAGTGTTGGTGCAGAAACATCATGGATGAAATCACCTAGCCTGCTATCTTCTTCATCACCGACAGGTGCTTCAAGACTTGCAGGATTTTGGGAAATCTTAATAATTTCAAGCGCTTTATCAGGCTCAATTCCAAGAACATTCGCAACCTCTTCTGGGGTTGGTTCACGACCAAGTTCCTGCATCAACCGTCGTTGTGAACGAAGAAATCTGTTGATGTTCTCAACCATATGTACAGGAATACGAATCGTTCGAGCCTGGTCGGCAATAGCACGAGTAACAGATTGTCGAATCCACCAGGTTGCATATGTTGAAAATTTATATCCTCGTCGCCAATCGTACTTTTCAACAGCACGGATCAACCCTTGATTACCTTCCTGGATCAAATCGAGGAGAGTCAAACCACGACCAATATATTTTTTTGCAATTGAAACAACCAAACGCAAATTAGAATTGATAAGCTTTTGCTTAGCATTCATGTCACCTTTTTCAACACGTTTTGCCAATTCGATTTCTTCATCAAATGTCAGAAGAGGAATACGACCAATTTCTTTAAGATACATGCGAACAGGATCCGAGACAGAACCTTCAGTCAAGACTGTCAGAGCCTCAAGCTCTTTTTCGAGATCTTCAATCGGCTTTTGGTCATCTTGCTGCTGCGCAACCGATTCAAAAACATCGACATTAGTATGCATTAGCTTGTCATACAACACATCGAGGTCCTCAATATGATCCTCTGGTTTTGAATAAATACCAAGAATTTCGTCTTGAGTGATATAACCACGCTTTTTAGCCGATGTCACTACATCGGTGAGTAATGGCGATAATTTTTGGGACATGAATCTATTGTAACATATTTTACAGGCTATGCAAACTCCACTGGTTAAAGTCTTGGTACAAAACTCACATAATTTGAATTAACAATGTCAAACAAGTTAGTCGCTGCGAGAGACAACTTTCTTTTTATCTTTATCCGCTTTAATTACTTGAGGGGCTTTAATTAACGAAATTGAGATTGCTACTATACCAAGTATGACAGTCCCTATAATTGCTATAAACCAGTCACCAAGTCCACAGAATTCCGCCTGACAAGTTGCCTGGTTTTTATACATACTTATCTGCAAAGGTAAACTTAATATCGCAATAAGAATAGCTATTATCCAATATGTATTTCTTTTTACAATAGCTATAATTATTGCAATAAACGGTAGGATAAGAAAAACAAATGGAAATGAATCTTGTGATGACATGATAATAATATACGTTAAAACTGGGATCACTGTCAAAAACGAACTTACTACCCAAGGTAACTTATCCTTTTATCTTTTTTATTAAGACTGGCGGTACCCGTACCGCCAAAATCTTCTCATTTTGAAGCTATTTTTAAAAGAATCCTTCCCTTTTATTCTTAATCCTTCAATAAATGTTTCAATAGGTATTTTTGACACAGCTATTTTACTACTGGAAATGAAAAGTTCAACACAAACTGTACTTTCGCTGACAATTTTGGTCCAAGTAGCATAAGAGCTGTTTCCCTCCGAGCATATTATGCTAACAATACAAATTAATATACGAATTGCTTTCTATCATCAAGTCAACTCATCATGAGTTTTATAACAACGCTGATTAAAATACTCATTCAATATGAGTAGCAAGAGACGCATAGACCTTCCGCAAAGCTTTTGCTTCCTCCTCTCGACCTTCCTGCTCTTTTTGTTTCATTTCAAGAGCAAGTGTTTTTAATTTCTTTTGAACATAAATCTTTTTAAGTTGTTGTGCTGTTTTATGGACTTCCTCCAAAGCATGTGCTTCATCTAAAAAATTAGGTAACGAAATAAGAAAACATGTATCATACGTTGGAACAAGCTCTCGTGGCAAGATACTCCCAAACGTATTACTATCAAATGTTTTCTGATGAACAAAATGACTTAGCAAATGATCCATAATCTTATGGTAAGATCGCTCTTTCGGCAATACTTCAGATAAGATACTCATAGCTTTTTCTAAGGCCTTTTTAGGTGTTTCATTTTGAATGATCAAGGCAAGGAGATATTCTTCAAGTAATTCTTCTTTACTACGCTTCTGCTTTATCGGATCTTGGTAAGATTGGATAAAACGAGGCTGCTGTAATTTATCTAACTCTTTAACAATACTTTCATATGAGGTGTCCAACACAGTACTAATTTTTTTAATGTAATGCTCTTTGATAATCTCGTTTTTGATCGTTGCAATCACAGATAAAAGCATCTCTGCAAATTCTTTTTTTCCTGCAATAGTGGCAAGATCAACAGATATTAGAGACTTATCAAACAGATAATCATAAATAGGAATATCTTCATGAACTGCTTTTTTGAAAAGCCCTGGTTCTTTCTGCAATGCTTCATCAGGATCTTTTCCTCCTAGAATCTCAATTACTGTCGGTGCTAATCCCTTTTTCTCAACGACCGCTAAACTGCGTTTAATTGCCTCCTGTCCTGCTTTATCACCATCAAAACAAAAAGTAATCTTCTGTGCAAAACGTCCAAGCAAACTTACCTGACTTTCCGTCAGTGCTGTTCCTTTCACTGCCACAACATTACCGATGCCATTTTCAAAACATGAAATGACGTCAAATTCTCCCTCAACAATAATTACTTGATTGGCACGCCTAATTGCATCTTTCGTGATATTCAAACCATAGAACTGATCTCCTTTATGATAAATCAATGTTTCACGAGTATTAATGTACTTTGATGTTGTATCAGAGCTATCAAGTGTCCTTCCAGCAAAACCTACCACATTATCCCGATGATCTATCAATGGAAACATCAGTCTCCCTCGAAAAAAATCAACAATATCACGACCCTTTTGGAAGACCACTCCAGCGGCCACCAGATCCTCCCTGACGAGTTTTTTCTTTCCAATTAGGTATTTAGTCAATGCATTTCCTGTTGGAGCAAATCCAAGCATAAACGTGTTAATAATTTTATCACTGACACCACGACTCTTTAAATATTCTAAAGCACGTTTCCCTGCAGGATGTTTAGTAAGGACATAGTGATAATATTCCTTCGTGAGACTATTAATTTGGTAAAGTCGTTCTTTCTGATTACTAAGATCACTACTCCGCTCTTGTGTTTGTAATTCAATACCAACACGCTTGGCGAGTGTCCGCAGTGCCTCGGGGAATTCCAAACGCTCGTATTCCATCAAAAATGTATAACAATCCCCCCCCTTTGAACACCCAAAACAATGCCATATCTGTCGCTCTGGAGAGACGACAAAAGAAGGACTTTTTTCTGTATGGAAGGGACAATTTGCTTTAAAGTTACGCCCAGCTTTTTTAAGCGTAATAAACTCAGAAATAAAAGAGACAATATCAATCTTTTCGCGGATTTGGGAGACTTGATCCATACGCGCTTATTGTATACTGCCGATAACAGCATGGCAAGAAGAGAGGAGCAACTGCTCTTTATCAACAAAAAGATCTGTTTTTAGGCAGATCTTTTTGTTTGAATTGACTATAAGATGATAAACATTTTGTGACATTTACCGTCTTACGTCTTAAATATATATTTTATGCAAATATATATTTTTTTTAAATGTCCCACAAAAATAATGTATCTAGAATGATTCCTTTTGTGGCAAGTTTTCCCGATGCATCGGGCAACACTTATAGCATAATACTATTATTCAACATTTGTCAAGTCCACAACAATCAATTATCATGGAATAATGCTATCTAAAATAAATCATACCACCGTGGCAAATTTTAGCGCCGTTTCTATTAAAGAAGCTGCTAGCACATTCCACTATATGCGTATAATTAGGCAGAGTCCTTACTTATGTGGATATCATGGGGATAACTCATATTACTGTATCTATATGCCGGATATAAGAACAATCTATAAAAAAAACTTTTTAGGTCCGCTTCTTGATCGGACAGCAATGCATCTTTCTCTTCCCGAAATAAAAAATGTCAGACTAGCTGAGCACTATACAAACTATGTGGAAAATTCCCAAATCATTACATTGCTCATCACACAAAATAAACAAAAAAAACGATATAGAGGAACTTCATTTATTAAAATAACTACTATGACCTATTGATATCATTATGGAACACAGCTTAACACAACACGAAGCATTAGAACAATTGCAAAAATATGGAAAAAATACTATTGCAACAGAGTCAAACTTTTCATTACAAAAGCTCTTTGTCTCTCAGTTTCCCACAACTATTAATTTAATACTACTATTGGCAGGTGTTGCTTCATTATTTATTCATGATATCCTTGATACATTTTTTATTTTTGCAGTCATCATTATAAATGGATGCTTTGGATTTGCCCAAGAATACCGCGCCCAAAAAGCAATTGACAAACTTAAAGAATATACAGCCCCTGAAGCTCTCGTTATCAGAGAAGGCAAAGAAACAATTATTTTAGCAGAACAAGTTGTACCAAATGATATTGTTATACTCTCTGAAGGAGATAGGATTCCTGCTGATGGTATCCTCTTAGATGGAATAGAACTTGAAGTCGATGAATCAATCCTCACGGGAGAAGCACTTGCTGTAACAAAACGGAAAAATGAATTAGTTATGCTCGGAACACTCGTTCTTAAAGGAAACGGACTGATGCGTGTCACAAAAACAGGTATGCAAACGACCTTTGGAAAGATCGCCTCGACACTTGCCACTATTAAAACAGAACAAGCACCCCTGCAAAAAAACCTTGATCAGTTAGGAAAAATACTTTCGTATGCTGCAATAGCTATTGGCTTGCTTATTATTCCCATTGGCCTCGCATCTAAACAGGCACTTATTCCACTGGTTCTGGTAAGTGCAAGTATTGCAATTGCGGCAATTCCGGAAGGATTACCAGCAGTTGTGACGATTGCTTTCGCAGTTGGGGCAAATCGCATGGCTAAAAATAATGCTATTGTCCGAAAAATGAACGCTATTGAGACACTAGGGGCTGTACAAATTCTCTTATTAGACAAAACGGGCACACTTACCCAAAATGTGATGCGTGTCAAAAAATACTGGCTCAAAGACAAAAAACAGCTTTCCCTCCTTGTTAATGCTTGTTTTCTTGGCAATACAGCATCGCTAATTGAAAAAGGCGACGGAAAAGATTTCGAAATCGTCGGAGACGAAACAGATGGAGCACTCCTTCTCTGGGCAAAAGAACAGAAGACAAAACATGAGATTATTGACGATAAGAATGTTGAGGAACATATTTTTGACACAGGTACAAAAACAATAACAGCTGTTTGGGAACACACTGATGGTAAATATATATTTGTCCGTGGTGCTCCTGAAATCATCCTTGAAAAAAGTCGAGTAATGGCACATGTTCGATCCGAAATTAAAAACGAATATGAAAAGGCTGCTAAGGAAGGTTTGCGCATTATTGCCTTTGGAACAAAAAGAGAAACGCATGATGAGCATCACTCACGTAAACAATTAGAAGAAAACCTTACCTTTCTTGGATTTGTCGCCATCTATGACCCACCACGAAAAGAAGTTGTTGAAGCTGTCCGCAAATCGCGTTCCGCTGGAATTCAGGCAATCATGGTAACTGGCGATAATGAATTTACAGCATTAAGTCTGGCAAAAGAGATTGGTTTGATCACTAAAGATGAAGATGTCATCACTGGCGATGAGCTGGATAAAATGACCGATGAAGAAATCGGAAGAATCATTTTTAAAACAAGGGTTTTTGCGAGAACTCAACCAGAGCAAAAATTACGTTTAGTAACAATTTTAAAACAACAAGGGATTATTGTAGGAGTAACTGGTGATGGGGTTAATGATTCGTTAGCCTTAAAAAAGGCAGATGTTGGCATTGCTATGGGTGAAGGAGGTACGGATGTTGCTAAAGAAGCCGCAGATATCGTACTAACTGATAATAACTTTGCCACGCTTATTAAAGCGATTGAAGAAGGACGAATTATCTACAAAAATGTCCTTAATGCAACGATATATCTTATATCGGGGAACCTTGCAGAGATTTCACTGGTTTTCCTCGCCACACTTATCCATCTCCCGCTTCCACTTCTACCAACACAAATCTTATGGATTAATCTTGTGACAGATAGCCTCCCTGCATTAGCTCTTGCTACAGGCAGCAAAGATGGTTCTGTATTATCAAAAAATCCGAGAGATTCACGTAGAGCACTCTTGGATCGTGATCGAATATTAATTATTGCTCTTGTTGGCTTTGCGATTGCAACGGCATTACTGGGAATCTATACATATTTATTAGGTATTGTATCCGAAGCAGTAGCGCGAACAGTCATTTTTAATTTACTTATTTATGCTCAATTATTAATTATTATCATAATTGGGTGGCATTCGATCAAGAAAGGACATCTATTCCTTATACTGACTGTGCTAAGTATCTTTATCCTGCAGATTATTATTACCTTTTCTCCTTTCTTTCAGGCAATCTTCAGATTGCAAATTTGAGCTTACTTTTTCAGTCTCGCTTGATAAAACTTCAAAAAAGTATATGGGAATGAATCTGAGGAAGCAAGGCAGGATAACGCTACGAAAAAAAACCAACATTTTCTTTTCCATTCTAGTATTCTAGAAGAGTTTTTGTTGTTTATCGTCTTGTTTTTCGTATGTCCAACCAATATGTCTATACGCTGCTTCTGTTGCAATACGTCCGCGAGAGGTCCGTTTAAGAAAACCTAATTGCAATAAATACGGCTCAACAAGATCCTCGAGTGTCCCACTATCTTCTGATAATGTTGCAGCTATGGTTTCAATACCAACGGGGCCACCACTGTACTTTTCGATAATTGCTCTAAGAAATTTGATATCAAGAGGATCGAGACCTTTTTCATCAACCTCCAACATTGCAAGCGCCTCATTGGTTGCTTTCGGATCAATATGCCCTTTCCCTTTCACTTGAGCATAATCTCGAACCCGTTTTAATAGTTTCAATGCAATACGTGGTGTCCCTCGAGCTCTTCTGGCAAGTTCTTGCATACTTGTAAGATCAACAGCGATGGAAAGCTTTTTTGCTGCCCCTCTAATAATTCTCTCCAATTCCTCAGGAGAATAAAAATTCAACCGATGTACGACACCAAATCGATCTCGTAACGGAGCTGATAACATTCCTGCTCTGGTTGTTGTTCCGACAATGGTAAATTGTGGTAGATCCAAGCGGAGTGTTCTTGCTGAAGGACCTTTACCCAAAATGATATCTAAAGCATAATCTTCCATCGCAGGATACAGCGTCTCTTCAACAACTTTATTTAAGCGATGAATTTCATCAATGAAGAGAATGTCTCCCTTTTCAAGATTGGTGAGAATCGATGCCAGATCACCAGATCGTTCCAATGCCGGCCCTGAAGTAATACGTATATTAGCCTTCATTTCTTTTGCAATAATATGAGCAAGTGATGTCTTGCCTAACCCTGGAGGTCCATAAAGAAGCACATGCTCCATTGCCTCACTGCGCTTATTTGCAGCCTCTATTGCTATCTGCAACGATGTCTTCACCGATGATTGACCATAAAATTCTGACCAAGAACCAGCACGTAATGACGTAATAAGCACTTCTTCTTCAGGATTGTCTGTCTGATTAATAATTTTTGTAGCATCTGCCATAGTAGCTATCTTCCAAGATGTTTCAAAGCCAACCGCACTTTTTCCTCAAGTGTTTCACCTTTACCATCTAATCCTCTGATTGCGTCATGTGCTTCATGCACAGAATATCCAAACGCTTTCAAAGCATTTAATAATTCCTCTTGTCCAGCTCCTCCATCGTCTGATAAATCAAGATCACCATTTGCTCCTAGTTTACTTTTCAACTCGATGATAATTTTCTGCCCATTCTTTTTGCCAAGTCGTGGAACTGAAGTAAAAAAAGACACATCTCCATTACTAATTGCCTGAACAATATCTTGTCGTGAACCAACAGAAAAAATACCCAATGCTGTTCTGCAGCCAATACCAGATACACTAATCAGTAATAAAAAAACTTTTAAGTCTGATGGATCAGTAAATCCATAAAGCTCTAAAAGATCTTCACGAACATGGGTATGGGTATAGAGCTTTATTTTCTCACCTGTACCCTGTATCTTTGATAAAACGGAAGTTGGAACTACTACTTTATATCCAACGCCATTAATATCAATAATGAGAAATGGATCTTCACGATATTCAATAACTCCTTTGAGGGTCCCAATCATACTGCCTATATTACCACAAATAGGTGCTAGTTCGCTTTAGCTAGGTTCATGTCGAAATATTTTATCAAAAGTATTTATTCCTGTCCTGCCTATCAAAAGAGAATTCATACGAGACAGAACCACTATAAGTAAAAATCATCTATTTCATCTTGTACGAGAATGCATGAGTTACAGCAATCGCTAGTGCATCTGCCGTATCATCAGGTTTAGGAATCTCAGATAACTGCAACAATATTTTGACCATCTGCCCAACCTGTTTTTTTTCTGCACGACCATACCCTGTTACTGCAATTTTAACTTGCAACGGTGTATAGACAGCAGTAGATATTCTATGTTGAGCAGCTGCCAATAATGAGATTCCTCTTGCTTGTCCTACAACCATAGCTGTTTTTGCATTAGTGTTAAAAAAGAGTTCTTCAATAGCAAATGCATCAGGTTTTTCCTTCCTTAGGATAGCTGTAATCTGTTCATAAAGCTCTTGGAGACGTTTTTCAATTTTTGTATCCTTATTTGTCTCTATGCATCCAAAACTCTGTACAACAATTTTTGAGCTTTGTGCTTCGATAACTCCCCACCCTGTCCTGCCGATACCGGGATCAATACCAATAATGCGCATAAGATAATTATATAGTACCAAAGAAGTATTCTTTCAGTAAATGTGGCAAACAAACCAATTTAATCGTTACGCGAGCCTTAAAACCTAAAATTATCTAACAACTACGTAAGTATTGTGCTCGCTCTGCAAAAAATATGCTATAATTGAGTCCTACTTGTGTATCTGCACAAGTTAGTATAGAATAACTAACAGAATATGAAACATCCAGAGCTAAAAGCCGAAAAACGAACAGTTTTGGGCAAAAAGGTAAAAAAACTTCGCCGAGAAGGCTTTCTTCCAGGTAACGTCTATGGAAAAGGGTTAGAATCACATGCTCTTCAAATAAAACTATCAGACTTTGAAAACGTCTATAAAAACACTGGAGAAACAGGACTTGTTGATCTGGCATTTGATGGAAAATCTAAGCCAGTTCTGATTAAAAATCTCCAAATGAATCATGCAACACGGACATTACTTCACGTTGATTTCTATCAAGTTAATTTGAAAGAAAAAGTTAAAACTACCGTCCCTGTTATTCTAACAGGAGAAGCTAAGGCTGTAACAGACAAAATTGGACTTGTCCTTCAAAGTCTTTCAGATGTTGAAATTGAAGCACTTCCTGACAAACTTCCAGAACATATTGAACTCTCAGTAGAACATCTTGCAGAAATCGGTGATCAAGTAACTGTTGCAGATATGAAAGCACCAGAAGATGTCATTATTTTAACCGACCCAGGACAAACAGTTGCAAAAGTCATGGAGCAAGTTGTTGAAGAACCTGAATCTAAAGAAGCTCTTGAAGATGAAGAAAATGCTAAGGATGAAGCTTTATCTGGAGAAGAACACGCAGCGGAAGTATCAGAACAAGAAAAGCCTACAGAAGAACATAAAAAAGAATAATTTTATAGGCCTACATGCATTCCCAATACGTGTCCCTCGGGAAAATTCGGATCTAAATCTAATGCTCTCTTAACATACTTTTGTGATTCAGCTACATTCCCCAATTTATACTGCAACGCCGCAATACGATAATAAACATCACGATACCCTTGATATTTAGTAGCAATCCCTTTCCAATATATTACTTCATTCTCCAATTGTATTCGTTGCTGCTTAAGGACTTCTTGCTGCCGTACATTATCCCAAATGACTATAACTTGCACAACGATAAATGTAAGAAGAAAAAGAGAAAGAATACTTACTAATGTTATTTTAATTGTGCGACTTTGTGACTCAGAAAACGTGTATTCGGTAATAAATCGGAGATTCTTCGGGAAAAAAACAACTATTTCAGATTGTGACAGCTTTTGCTTCATGGACAGGTACTACAAAATGTAACACAATTTTTTTTTTCTGTCTAGCAAAATTACACTGTTGGCCACTGTTCGATCATCATTGATTCACCATGACCCGGCATTTGCTGATAAATTGCCTCTGTCACAAATGGCATGAAAGGATGAAGAAGTTTTAAAATTGTTATATAGAGCGATTCCAAAATATAAAATGAACTTTCATCATGACGCCTCTTTACCTCTTCAATATAAACATCTGCAAACTCATGCCAGGTAAATTCATAGAGTCTCTCTGCTGCTAAATTAAATTGATATTTATCAATATATCTTGAAATCTCCTCACTCACATCACTTACTTTTTTAATCCAGTCGTTATCGAAATCAGATTTTTTAATAGCATAAAGTTGGTTTAATGTATGATTCACGAATGAAGCCTGAGAGAACTCTCGAGTTCTCATCATCTCAATAAATCTTGCCATATTCCATAATTTATTAGCAAATTTCTTCGCAGAATCAAGTTTACCATATGACATAGCCTGATCATTTCCTAAGGCTGTTCCATAAACTAAAGCCAAACGAACAGCATCTGCACCATACTCATCAGCAACTTGTAATGGATTTACAACATTACCTTTCGACTTACTCATTTTCTTCCCATACGGATCATTTACCAATCCATGCAAAATAACATGACGAAATGGCACTGTCTCCTCCAATTGCTGATCATCAGCAACCTGTTTGCCGTTTGCAATATATTGACCTAACATAAGCATGCGAGATACCCATGCCCTGAGAATATCATATCCGGTTTCCATAACAGAAGTTGGATAAAAAGTTTCAAAATCCCCTGGGTGTGTATTCTTTAATGTAACATAGGGCCATTGTCCCGATGAAAACCACGTATCAAAAGTGTCTGTTTCTGGAAGATATTGTTTACCTGTTTCTTTTTCTGATTCAAAGACTACCTTTGCTGTAATTGGAGCAACAACTGTTTGTAACCCAGCAATAATTTCTTCCCATGTATAGTTCTTCAATAACTCGTTCAAGTCACCCTTCTGATGATTTTTCTTTACATCGACAAAAGAAACAGTGAACTGTGATGCATTGATAACTTCATACCATACTGGAATTTGTATCCCCCAAACATTTTGCCTTGATATGTTCCAATCAAAAAGTCCTTCGTACCACTGTTTTAAAATATGGGTAAAATTTTGAGGAAATAACTTTATATATCCCTTATCCACAGTTGTCATTGCATTTTCAATTAGAGGCTTCACTTTGATGTACCATTGCTCTAGCGGAAGCGGCTCAAGTACCGTTTTGCATTTATAACAAATTCCAATTCTAGATACATATTCAGAATCAATTTTTTCGATTAATCCTTTTTTTTGCATTTCCTCCACAATTGCCTTTCGCGCTTGCTTAACATAGAGTCCTTCAAACTTACCAGCATAGTTGTTCATCTTGCCATCAAATCCAATAACCTGTCTCATCTCTAAATTATGCCGCTTTCCAGTCTCGTAATCATTAAAATCATGCGCTGGCGTTATTTTCACGACACCAGTTCCAAATTCAGGATCAACAGCTTCATCAGCAATCACTTTAATCTTTGTTTTTCCTAAAAGGGTTTCTATCTCAATCTCCTTTCCGATATATTGCTTATACCGTTTATCTTTCGGATGAACAGCAACTGCAGTATCACCAAACTTTGTTTCTGGACGCGTCGTTGCCAAAACTAATGGACCATACTTAATATAATAGAGCGGATTCTGCCGTTCTTCGTGTACAACCTCCAAATCAGAAAAAGATGTACCATCCATAGTACAATAATTTACCAACCGATAATCTCGATAGACCAAATTATCTTTATACATCTTCTTAAATGTCGCAACTACCATTTCGACAATATCTGGATCGAGAGTAAATTTTGAACGTGACCAGTCAAGAGAAAATCCCAAACGACGAAGCTGTTTATCAATTCCTCCCCTATTTTCTTGTACATAAGTCCAGATCATCTTATATAACTCAGCTCTATTATAGTCAAATCGAGATTTCCCCTCTTCTTGAAGTCTCTTTTCAAAAACAAATTGTGTTTCTGTCCCCGCATGATCTGTCCCGGGAAGCCACAATGTCTTATCTCCTTTCATGCGATGATAACGAATAAGAATATCTTCAATGACAAACATTGCATGCCCAAAATGAAGATCACCGTTTGCATTTGGTGGAGGAAGAATAATTGCATATGGCTTCCCTTTGGGATTAATTTCTGGTTTAAAATAGCCCCGTTCTTCCCAACGAGCATATATTTCTTTTTCAAATGATTCATGATTGTATACTCTATCCATGAGGCAATTATAGCATGCATATGAACTGGTTGAAACAGATTACTGTTTAAGTGGTGTTAATTTATATCCTCGTGTTCTAACAGTCTGAATTTCGTAAGGGTTCTCCTGTTCACGAAGTTTTACCCTAACACGAGCAATCAAGCGATCAATCGCCCAGTCGGAAACACCGAACTCTTGTGACTCAGGCCAGACAACTTCAATAATTTTTTCTCTCTCACAAATCTCGCCCAATTGAGATTTTAATAAAATGAACAACAAGTTTTCTTTTCTTGTTAAATGGGCAGACTTTCGTTTACGTTGCTCTTCATGTTCGATTTGTTTAATATAGGCACCAAATAAAGGACTAAAAAGGGCAACCTCTCCATTTGACTCCATTACAAAACCCGTATCCCACAAATATTTTGCTTTTTCTTTACTTTCAGCATCAACTTTCTGTCCATTTAAAATATGCAATAGAACACGCTTCTCATCAACACTTAAGCTTTCCCATAACTCTTCTGATTGCAACATAATCCTTTCATCATCAAGCATTCCATGCAAAATATCTGTCTCCGTTTTTAAAGGCTTACGCTTCAATTCATCAAGACGGATGAGTCCAAGTTGTAGATATTGCATATAGCCTCCAATGATGGCAAATAATGCTTTTTCTATCTCAGACGATAATGATAAATTATAACGATGACTATAAGCATCATAGACTATTTTAATATCTTTTCCTTTTACTGGTTTGAAGTACATCGTCTGTGCAAACACAGATAAAGACGATCTTGCTTCAGGAAAGGCACTCCCAAGACTGCGATAGCTCGTAAAAACAAATGAGACATTACTATGCGATGCTTCACGCAATCCTTCAAAATTATCAAAGAGGGAGGGATTAAATGTATCTTTCAAACGATCAAAGCGAAGAAAAAAAATAGTTGGATATACCCCGCTATCTACAAGTAAATTTAATGCCTGACGAATATTATCGATGACTAAAAAAAGATCTTGAAACTGAATACTCTTATCAAATAAATCACTAATTTTTTGCTTTATAGCCTGCGAGAGCTCTGATTGTTCAGTTGCATCAAGAATTCGCTTCAATGTTAATGTCCAAAAGGGATAAATCTCTTGTTCGACTAAATCATTAAGATCAACAGGAATAAAGAGATGCTTATCTTTATTACTGATGTATGTAGAAATTATATCTTCATGCCGAAGAAAGAAACGAAGAAAATTACTGATACCAACGCGTTTCATTCCAACAAGATTAACGCATTGCCGTTGACGCAGATATTCTCCAAGTATTTCAGCTTCTTTTTGCTGAAAGGTTATCGGGTAGGTCGCTTCCAAAACTGGTGCGTGCATGCTCGTATTGTATAGCGTTTTTACATTTTTGGCAATAATTTATAAAGAAATGCGTTGACCATTGTCATCAATATATATTATTTACACACGTGTTTGGCTTCCAAACTGTGTGATCGTCTGTTGTATGCGTTCCATACTGATAACTATTTCAATAATATTATTGGTAATATCAATAGTTTTTAATATGGGTGTTGTACTTACTTGCCCAGCAACAGTAACCATATAAAGAGAGTATTGCCACATCCAAACCAATTACCATCTACTTCAATATCATGCCACATTGCTCCAAGATAAAGAGCGCTCGTATTATGTTACAAACTCTCATTAGTGTTTGTTTGGGTGAAATTATTTCCGAAAATTTTAATATCTGTTCCCTCCCCAAATCTCTAAAGCGCCATTAGATGTTCCAGGAGCACGCAAATTTACGTGGAAGTAGTTTGATTGCACCACTATATGATTACCATCACCAAAGGCAATATTCTGGAAACCATGAGCATTAACACCACAAATTGTTGCATTAGAGAATACCAGTATGCGCCCAGTTCGTTGTGTAAGTTTCACTCGTAAGAATGATAATCCTAGTATTGACTGCCCAATATGCTCCATCTGGAGCCTTAATTCGTAAATTTTAAGACGTAACATACGATGCCGCAATATCAACCATTTTATTTATAATATCTTTTCCATCGATAACAGATCCATCAGTAGTCACCTTCCACAAATCAACTGTAACCTGAACCCTAACAGGAGGATCAGTAGCTAGTGCAATTCCTGATAGAACGCCTGTATTGCTTACTATGGCTTTTATACCAGAAATGTTTGAAATTGTTTGACGTTTTACTACCCGACAATGTTGGCTGAAAGGAGGAGATTGAGGTAGGCGTGCCACAGCGACGGTGTCAGTATTGTTGCAACAGGATAAGATTGTGTTAAACACAATTGTAGTAGCTGAAAAAGAAATTGCAAAAGAAAACCAAAAAATTTATTAAGATTGCCACCATTAAAAGAATTATCTTGTTGCCCTTGATGAGATGCACATTTAATATATAATTTCGGCGCTCATTGTTTACCTGATCTATTTAGAAGAAATGGCATTAAAAATTGACTAAGATTATGACATGTGGTGTCGTTTGCAGATGAAGTTCCACTAGAAGTGGATGAAAGATTCGGAATAATCGTTGTTGTTTCTGTCGTAGAAGATAGGGGCGACGGGAATTTTACAATGTTTTGCACACATGTCGGCACTTCTGAAACGGCTATCGTTGGACACGATCCGAGGCAGTATAATGTTGGCATAACTGGTGTACATTCTATGCTTGAACCGTAGTGATGCCATAGAAAAAGGATACTCACAACGATACTTTTTTCATTGTACCTCTACTTTAAAATAAAAAGCTCTTTATTACAACGCGACAATCCATACAAAGCTCATACTGTGTTATACTAATTTGTATCCTTATGAAATATGTTAATGAACTAGCTATCTCCAATAAAACAATTCTTCTTCGTGTTGACTTCAATGTTTCACTTAATCCAAATCATTCTATTGCCGATGATGCAAGAATTCAACAGTCAATACCGACAATCGAATATCTTCTAAGGGAACATAATAAACTAATTCTCATCGCTCATCTGGGAGAGCCGAAAAAACGCAATCCATCTGACTCTTTAAAGCCTGTAGCCAAACGACTACAAGAATATTTCCCTCATAATAACATTGTCTTAATCGATGACTTCACAACAAAAACTAAGCATATTGCTCAACAATCAAACAAAGAAATTATCCTTTTAGAGAATATCCGCTTTTATCCCGGTGAGCAAGCAAACGATCAAATCTTTGCCAAACAACTTGCCAGTCTTGGTGAAATTTACGTTAATGACGCATTTAGTGTTTCGCACCGTAAATCAGCATCTATTGTTGGATTACCCAAATTACTTCCTGCCTATGGAGGGTTACTTTTGAAAAAAGAGGTATCTATTTTAGAAAAAATTATGCGACATCCTAAAAAACCTTTTGTTGCAATAATCGGCGGCAAAAAAATTGCTACTAAAATCAAATTCATTAAAAAACTCACAACAGTCGCTGACTATATTCTTGTCGGGGGAGGTCTTGCAAATACTTTTTTTGCAGCAGAGGGTTATCCTATGGGAAAAAGTCTCATTTCTAAAGATGATGTTGCTCTTGCAAAAGAACTTCTTGAGCATGCAAAACACAAGCATTCACAACTTCTTCTGCCGTCTGACGTTATCATTGGAAAATCTTTGGACAGCACGACAAGCGAAATCAGAAAAGCAAACGAAATCGCTAAGGATGAAGAAGCACTTGATATAGGCCCTGAGACACAAGCTACCTTTGGCAAAGTAATTGACGAGGCAAATACTATTGTTTGGAATGGACCAGCTGGCTATATGGAAAATCAGGAGTTCAAACGAGGAACTGATTTTCTTTACTACTCAATTACAAATAATAATCATGTAACCTCTGTTATAGGGGGTGGAGATACCCTTTCTGCGATTTCTAAAAAAGAATACCTCGACAAGATCACTCATATTTCAACTGGTGGTGGTGCAATGCTGGAATTTATTGAGAATGGCACTCTCCCCGGCATCGAAGCACTTAAAAAGGCACAGCATTAATTTCTTACTTCTTTGAAAAATTTGCAGTAATTGTTTTATCTGCAGTAAGCTGCCCATCATAAATCAACTTGCCACCGACATTCGTAAAGCCAGCATCATTTGAAACCACAGTGAAATCATTTGGAAATGCCAATGACAATTGATAGTGATCATTCCCTGCTCCGGGTTGCTTAAAAAGATGAAGCGAGTAATTATTTACAATAGTATTGGAATCGGTAACTCCTGGCTCTGTATACGTAATGCTAACAGTCCTCGTTATACCTACTGGCACAATAATAAAGAAACCAATGATTTTTTTCCCTTCCTCTTCTGTTTGCTCAACTTCCAGTGATGGGGGAGGAATAAAATTTGGTGAAGTAAAAGCAGCAGGATCAGTTATTGCAGGAGTTGTTTGAATTTGTTTATTATCGATTGTCACCGATCCGAAGGATGCATTTGCGGGAATAAGAAATCGAACATAATCTTTGTATTCTCCCCCAAAAGCACTTACTTTGGTACTAGTATTCATATATGTCACCGTAGCGGTCGACTGAAGCCCTCCAGTGCCTTCAATATTTGTCGCCTGATTAATTGATCGTTTAATGTAATAATTCGCCTTATTTCCGCCTAGGTTGGCATCAACAACACCAAAATAATCAAATGCGGTACTCTGCTCAAACTTTCGCCCATCCCATAATGAAGAAGATAATCCGTTTACTGTAAAAACATTCTGGACATCTAGATCTGAGAAGGCAAATAATATATCTTTTTGTTGTACAGACATAACTAACATTTGCGCAATCTTTTCATAGGGCAATTGTTTCTTCGAAGAAAGTTTATCTATCAATGCATTGGTCAAACTACGAAGAAAGTCTTTTTTTTGTGTCGAGCCGGGGAAAAAATTCTTCTCAACATGTGTTTCTGTAAGAATATAAAAATTATCAGGTGTTACCGTTACTTTATAGTCAGGGACATCTACTGAGCCAACAACTGATAAAAGATTCTTCAAAAAAGTTGTGTCAATTGAGATAACACCATTGACTTTTTGTCCTGTCTCTTTCTGTAAAAAGAACGCTGCTTGTTTTGCATCAATAGTAAAATCTGGATTAAAATTACTATCACGCAAAAACAAATGGGACACGCCAAGGTATCGCTGCAAGCCAAAAGGTGGCTGAATGTGCTCTGTCAGATGACCATCAGCATCATAGACATCGTTAATTTTCAACTTCCCTAGCCTCCCGTTTTCAATCGATAAAATGCCATATGATCCAATGAATCCTCCACCTGGTTGTAATTCCATATTGTTTTGGAAAAGCAGCAGATAAGTCTTCTTTCCTTCAAATCCTAATAACTTTGGCCATGTATCAATCGTTTCTTCGACCAAGTTAATCGTTCCTTCAAAATAATGCAGTTTTTGCAATATATATTGTGGTAGATCATTCTGCGCTTCCATTTTTTGCATCGTTAA
>DATMOG010000088.1:0-2514 GCA_035568375.1 Candidatus Sulfotelmatobacter sp. | reverse complement strand
TATACAATTTTCTTCTTTTTTCCTTTTCTCATGAGAAAAAATGGGAAAAATGCCAAAAGAATCGGAATTAATAATAGTAGATAATACCAATGATTAACATGGTGTACACTAAGTAGATGAATTGTTTTTGGCCCAAGTTTTTTACCTAAAGAAAGATAGAATGGTATCCAAAGACTATCTGAAATTAATACACTAATTGCAAACGTCATATACCGCATTTTTGAGATACCTGAAAAAATTGTGATAGGAACTTTAAACCCGTAAACATGTCTTCCAATGATAATTGCAATTGGCCCATATTTACGGAAAAAATTTTCAAAAGAATTCAATTTGCGTATATCAAGATCAATATATCTACCAAATTTATCTACAAGCTTTTCTCCATACTGTTGTGCAATTAAGTAAAGAATGCTTGCTCCTACGATATCTGAAATTAATAAAATGATATAGGCTGCTAGATAAGGGATCCTTCCAACAGCGACCTGATATCCTGTATAGGCAATAACGATATCTGCAAATGGTAAAGGAATACCTATTTCTTCTAAAACGAGAAGAATAATTGGGGCAAGATAAATCTGATGAATAAGAAATCCTACAATAATATCTTCAAAATTGTCTAATGAATTGAAATTAAACATGTGTTTAATTATTATAGCATTTTGCTCAAACAAAGCACGAGGCTGATAGTATGGCAGTAGCATATGCTACCCTAAATTTAGGCAGTTGCATCTTTCTTACAAGCCTTATTGTCTAATCCTTGTACTGCGTAACTCCTGCTAAATCCTGGAGTTGTGGGATATATCAAAAAAATCCTACCAAAGATTGTAAGGTCAATTATTGGAGTGAAAATCGAAGAATTAGGAATTGATGGAGAGATGAAAGACCATGTTCATCTGGTGATGAAAATACCACCAAAGTATAATTCGAATAATGTGATAAGAAGATTGAAAAGAGAATCAGTAAGCATGATGAGGAAAAAGTTGTCTGGTCACTAAGATTTTTCTTTTAACTATTGGTGTCAATGAAAAGGTAATGAAGTACTATTTACGTTGGCAAGGAAACAGGAATCAGAGTAATCCCAGCTCAAGCTAGGATTTAAATAAGATAATAGTACTACGGTTCTAGCCGTGGATATCTACAAGATTAATTCTCTTCAAATGGTGGAGGAGTAATATTGACCGTTTTAAGAGAATAATCAAGCAATTCTTTCATTTCTCCACGACGATTCTGACTATTCAAGATAATACCAATAATTTTATGGTCACCATAGTCAAGAAAGGTTACCAGACACAATCCTGCTTGTGGGGTATAGCCATCTTTCACACCTTTTACGCCTGGATAAGAAGTCAGAAGATTGGTTTCATTGGAGAGATTTATTTCAGCATGATCATTTGTTGCTGGGATCGTATAATTCACTGTTGAAACAACCCGTACAAATATTGGATAATGTTCTAATGCATATCTGGTTAAAATGAGTAAATCATATGTTGTCGTATATTGCTTTCCATCCCCTTGAAGACCTGAAGGATTTGAGTATACAGTATTTAACATTCCTAGCGCTTTTGCCTTATCGTTCATTGCCTGAATAAAAGTACTCCTTCCTCCTGGATAATTGTGCGCTAATACTTCTGCAGCATCATTCCCTGAATGCAAAACGAGGCCATATAACAAGTTTTGCAAGGTATACACCTCACCTGCACTTACTCCCATACTATCCTCTCCAACAACATCATCACTAGCTACCTTGTATCGATCATCGAGCTTCGGATTTTCAAGTGCTATTACTGCAGTCATAATTTTAGTTAAGGAAGCCATAGGATGTCTTATTTCGGGATCCTTTTCATAAAGTACTTTATTTTCTGTTAAGTCATACATCAAAACTGATTGTGCGGTAAGATCAGGTAAGTCGCCTGAACTTCCTTGGATTTGTTGGACAACCGGTGACCAAAGATCAAGGAGTTTCACTTGATTATTTTTACTTAGCATTAGAAAATCAGGAATAGGCGAATTGACTAAAGGTGAATGAAATAAATTTTCGCGATAAAAATACCATAGACCAACTACTAATAGAGCAGTTACAAAAAATATTGAAAATAGATATGTAATATAATTCTTCATGAGATTATATGGTATAATTTTATGAAGTTTTTGACAAGAACGTCGCTCACTATGGGAAATAAAAATAAGAAAAATAGATTGTCTATTCTCACTTTTAATACTTTAGGAACACCTTTTTTCGCTCCCGATATAACAAAACGTTATAGAAAAATCGGACAACTCATCAATGAAGGGGAATTTGATATTGTTTGCTTGCAGGAAATTTTCACTTATTATCATTTACTTATTATTCAGAAAAAATTAAATAATTTTCCTTATGTTTGTTATGAAAAAAATCCTTTTGGTCCACGTGGAGGCTTAGTAATTTTTTCTAAACTTCCACTTTCCAATAAAAATTTTGCCACCTATACTTTTCCAAAAAATATTAAGATTCCATTTTATACGAAAATTGCTCAA
>DATMOG010000087.1:0-13510 GCA_035568375.1 Candidatus Sulfotelmatobacter sp. | reverse complement strand
AATAAACATCGCCCGACCGGAATGACCCGACGGATAGGAGTTTACTTCTCTCACAGTGAACGGAGAAAATTGGATAAGATTTAGTGTTCGCAACATAAATTGCGGCGGCGGTGGATGATGAACAAAATATTTTCCATAAATTTCAATAAGATGAAATCCAACAAAAAAAGCAAAAGTGATAATACCTGCTCGCAACTGTTTAGCAAACAACAATAGTACTAATAAAACAATTGTCATAACCTCAAATGTTCCAATACTACTAAGAATTGAAAAAAGAAAATCGAATCGCCTGCTGATGTGATCTTGGAACCTCACAGTCGTATTAAAATCAAGCTGAGTAAAGAGATTTTTATGTACAAGATATGAGAAAATAACAAACAAAAAGGCCAATATAACACCCACAAAGAAATGAATAATACGTTTGGGCATCTTTATATTATAACGAAAAATAGCAAAAAAAGGAAACCGGTTACTTAAGATCTAAGCTTTTGAGGAATTCGATAAATTCATCTTTGATATCAGGATGCTGGAGGGCAAAAGCGATCACTGTTTTCAAATACTCTACCTTATTGCCTGTATCATAATAATGACCATTTTTAATTTCACACGCATAGACTGGGTATCCTGTTTTGATCAATTCATCAATTGCCTCTGGCAAATAAATTTCTCCTCCAGTACCAGGCTTTTGGTTACGTAAAATATCAAAAATTTCTGGGGGCAAAATATAGGCTCCATGTGTTGCAAGGTCAGAAGGTGCTTTATTGGGCTCAGGCTTTTCAACAATTTTCTTAATCCTATAGACATTTCCCTCTACATTTTCTACTTCCGCAATACCGTATCTCTTGAGGTCTTCCTTGTGTTCAATCCGAACTCCAGAGATCACTGCTCCACCATATCGAGCATGCACTTCCATCATTTGTGCAAGTCGTGGTGGTTCACTGTAAATAAATTCATCTCCCCAAAGGACAGCAAAGAATTCGTTATCGATTACAGGTTCTGCTGACAAAACTGGCGTTCCGTTGCCATACATCCCTTTCTGACGAATATAAATAAAATTAGCCATATCGGAAATAGCCCGAACTTGTTCAAGCAGTTTTACTTTATTACCCGCTTCAAGATTTTTAATAAGTTCTTGGTTGGGAAAATCAAAATGATCTTCAATTGCACGTTTTAATGCACCAGTAACAATAATAATATCTTCAATTCCTGACCGCACTGCTTCTTCTGCAACATATTGAATAACAGGTTTATCGACAACAGGCAACATCTCCTTTGGCATTGCTTTTGTCTGTGGCAAAAAGCGCGTACCAAATCCAGCCGCTGGAATAACTGCTTTTCGAATCTTCTTTGTCATAACCGAATAATATCAAATCATTTCTCATCCGTCTAGTCCAAAGTTATTCTCTCTTCCCAAATCTATATAAAATATAGTAAAAACTGCAATAAAAAATAAGCACAATTTTATTAAATTTACCTTTGTCGACCCTTTCTGACAACAATATTGTCAGGTAATCGTCAAGTAAGAATTTTGTAAGAGAGTAAACTGGGATCAAGCTAAAATTTAGCTCTTTTGAAAGAAGGTTTTATGTATGCTAGGTGAAAATAAAATTTCAGTACCAGTACGGCTAGAAAAACTAGTAAAATACTTGACAAAAACTAGACAGCCAGAAACCACTCCTGTAAATGAAAATCTTTCTGATATAGGACAACAACATACGCCACCTATATTAATCCATGGAAAAGCTCCTTTCCGATTAGCATACGAAAACCAAATAGTAGGCCCGATATTAAACGAACGACGTGCACCATATTTCGATGAAGTGCAAGGAGAGCGACAAATAAATTTGGCACATGAGAATATCATAAGAGCAAGAAAATATTGTAATGAAATTTTAGATGGGAAAAAAGTGCAAAATGATGGCAGTCTTTATGGATTGAGAGTTCGAGCGCGTGAAAGGAATCAACAAAGTCCAGAGATGCTAGAAATGGGAGGAATGTCTTTACCAGAACTAGTTGCTTATACAAAAGATCATGAATCAGTACATAAAAAACTTGGAACTAATGAACTTTTACTTCCTCATGACTATCCAAAAGCAACTGCTGGAGAAGAACAATGGGGAGAGGCATTATTTTATCATGATGCACCATTACTTGTTGAAGGAATACTTGCTTCTGATATACCAGATAAGATTGAGTATGCAAAAGGAACTTTAGAATGTCTAATTAACGAATTATATACTTTCCATTTTATTCCTACAGGATCGTCATTGCAGCTTATTTCACGCTCTCATCCTCCCTCATTAACACGAATGGGACTACGTATATGTGAAGCAATGGTTGAATCAAAAAAGTACAGTAAGGAAGAAGCACACAGTTGGTTGGGTGATGTTATGGAAGCAGCCGAATATGAGTTCACTAATTATTGGAAAAATGAAGAAAAATATAATCACTTTGTTCCAGGCTCTACATTAATTACTCCTGGAGATATCGATGTTGGAGCACATGATCCATCAGAAAGAGAAACAGGACATGACATGACTCCAGAATACCATGGTCGTGCAAATGATTTTCTTGATCCAAATATTAATGGTGAATTGGTTGGATACGCATGGGATATTGCCCTTTATAAACGACTAGTAGATGAACATGAAGCAGCAGATAAATGGCAGGAAATCGGAGATACAATGGCAGAAGAAATGAGAACAATGTTTGATGGTGAAATCTATAGAGCAGTTGATATAAGAAACACTAAAGAAAAGAGTACAGTTGCATCACTTACTGGCTACAAACCAATGGCTAATGGAATTCCTCCAACTGACCATACCGATCCAATGGTAAGACAATTATATAAATTTACAGGACCTTATGGTGTGGCTCATATTGTTCCTGAAACAGTTCCTCAAACTCCCCAAAATGGAGAATTCAGTACCTTTTCTCGTCCAACGCAGGCAACACTAATGGATCACTTCCGGGATCGTCAATGGGGAGGAGAAGTGAGTAAAGCGCAAAAGAATGCTACGGAATGGCCAATTGATATTTATGCACTAATAAAAGGTTTAAGAAGATACGGCTATTATGATTTAGCAACTGAAACAGCTGAAAACTGGCTCCTCAGTTCTACAGAATACTTGAATAACAATGGCACATTGCCTGAAAAACGTAATGTCATAACCGGAGAAAACGGTCATGGAGTAGAATATTCAGAACAAGTTGATTTTGGTTGGTCCATTGCACTTTATCTCTGGTTACTACAAGAGCTTCCCGATTTATATGCATTGAGAAAAAAAGGTGGAAAGAATGCTACTTTCCCTTCTCAAGAAGACGTTTTTGTTGCATATGATCGTACTTCTTCTACAGAGTAACTGAGCGAACCTATAAGCAACATTATCCTTGACATCTCTCCTTCCAAGCTCTACACTACGTCCATTCTTTAAATACTAACTTACTATGTGAGTTATAATCTTTTAATTTATGTGCGGAATCTTCGGATATATTGGTAATAAAAAAAATGCAGCTGATATCGTCTTTGATGGCTTAAAAACCCTTGAATATCGAGGATACGATTCTTGGGGCATCGCAATAAAAAATCAAATAGGAAGTATAGAGCAAAGTACTATTATATTAGAGAAAGAAACTGGCAAATTGCCAGATACACTTCCTTACTCTTCAAAATTACATATTACTTCCTCATTAGCCCTTGGTCACACCCGTTGGGCAACTCATGGCAGTGTTACTGTAGCTAACGCCCATCCCCATTTAGATTGCAACAAACATATTGCTGTCGTCCATAATGGCATTATTGAAAATTTTTTTGAGCTCAAAAATGAACTTATTAAAAAAAATCATACTTTCCATTCAGAAACAGATACAGAACTTGTCCCTCACCTCATTGAAGAATTAATGAAAGATGGTAAAAAAGGCTTTGCTACCGCAGTTCGAGAGGCTTTTAATCAACTTCAGGGAATGAACGCCATTGTTGTCGCCTATGCACCATCCGATGAAATTATCGCCGCAAAAAATGGTTCACCACTTGTTGTCGGGATAGGTAAAAATGAATTGTTGATAGCTTCAGATGCAGCAGGCATTTCAAAATACACCAAAAACGTCATCTTCTTAGAAGATCACCAAATGGTTATTCTTGGAGAAAAAGTAAAGCTATTACAATTACCAAAAGGAAATAATATTACACCAGAAATAACAAAACTTACTTGGCAGTTTGAAAATGCTGATAAAGGCAAATACCAACATTTTTTTATTAAAGAAATTCATGAAGAACCTGCAGTTATTAAGAATATTGCTCTTAATGGTGTATCAAATGCAAGAAAATTCGCAGGTCTTATTGAAAATGCTTTCGGAACGTTTTTAATTGCTTGTGGTTCGGCTTCATATGCAGCTGTTGGGGCTACTTATTTATTTTCAAAAATAGCAAAAAAACATGTTAATTTTGCTGTCGGATCTGAATTTAAGTATATTGAAGACTTTGTTACTCCTGAGACTCTTGTCATCCCTATTTCACAAAGCGGAGAGTCAATTGATGTTATTGAACCTACTACCAAAGCAAAAAAAGAAAAAGGTGCAAAAATTGCATCAATTGTAAATGTACTTGGTTCTACACTGTATCGATTGTCGGACATAAACTTTTTACTTGAAAGCGGACCAGAAAAAGCCGTTGTCGCAACAAAAAGTTTTAGCGCCATGATAGCTACGATTTTTTTAATATCATTTGTCCTTGCGAATCGTACAAAAGAAGGGCAAGAGCTCCTTATGAAAGCCGCAGATAATACGTCAGAAATACTTAAAAATAGCTATATTAACGATATAATTACCGTTGCTGAAAAATTGCAAAAAAACGAACATATTTATCTCATAGGCAGAGGATTATCATATACTGCAGCGCTTGAGGCTACATTAAAAATTAAAGAAGCAACATATATCCATTCAGAAGCTTTCCCTGGAGGCGAATTAAAACACGGAGTAATAGCACTTATCGAAAAAGGCACGCCATGTATTGTTTTTGCACCAAATGACGAGACATATGCAGAAATCGTCTCAAATGCTCAAGAAATAAAAGCTCGTGGCGGCTATATCATTGGGATTGGACCAAAAAATAATGAGGTTTTTGACGATTTTTTACAAACCGCAGACATTGCTGAGGCAACATTATTACCACAAGTTACAATCGCTCACCTCCTGGGATACTACCTTGCCATTGCCCGTGGTATTAAAGATCCTGATAAACCTCGCAACTTGGCTAAATCTGTAACGGTAAAATAGGTAATACAAACGCCGCTTTACATGCCTTGCTAGATTTGATAAAATACGAAGACTTGACACCATGCATGTGGGGTTTTTGTATTTTCACTCATGATCACACCGGTAACGTTTGTTCGGCAATCATATGACGAATTAAAACAAGTAGTTTGGCCATCTCGAAACGAAATCTTTCGATTGACAGGCATTGTGATCATCTTAAGCGTTCTTATGGGGCTTTATATCGGTGGGCTTGATTGGATTTTAACACAAGCAATACAATTAGTATTAAAATAATATGGATACAACAATACAACCAAAAGAAGAAAAACAAAAAGAAGAAACTACAGCCGCTTCTGATAAAGGTAAGTGGTACATCATTCACACATATGCAGGACATGAGAACAAAGTTGAACGTTCTCTCAAACAACGTGTCGAATCAATGAAATTCACTGATCGAGTATTTGATATCATCGTTCCAACACGAAACACCATCAAAGTCTCGCAAGGAAAAAAAGAAACTGTCAAAGAAAAAATCTTTCCTGGATATGTGCTCGTCAAGATGATTCTTGATGATGAAACTTGGATCATGGTGCGTAGTACTCCTGGTGTCACATCTTTTATTGGTGCAGGAAATAAACCTACTCCAATTTCTGAAAAAGAAGTTGAAGCTATCCAAAAATTCATGAAAATGGAAGAGCCGATGTACAAAGTACAATTCTCTGTCGGCGAAGCGGTTAAAATCACTGATGGTCCATTCACTGAATTTCTAGGTACGATTGAATCAATTGATGAAGCACGAGGTAAATTGAAAGTATTAGTTTCCATTTTTGGACGGGAAACACCAGTTGAACTTGATTTCTTGCAAGTAAAGAAAATCTAATAACCATGGCTAAAAAAATAAAAATATTAATTAAAATCGCACTTCCAGCAGGAGCTGCAACACCAGCACCACCCGTCGGTACAGCACTCGGACCTCATGGTTTGAACATCATGGAGTTTGTTAAAGCATATAACGATAAAACTGCTGATCTTAAAGGTAACATTATTCCTGTTGTAATTACCGTTTATGAAGACCGAACCTTTTCTTTTATTACAAAGAAACCACCTGTAGCTGAGATGATTAAAAAAGCAACCGGTAAAGCTAAAGGTAGCCAAAAACCAGGTCGTGAAAAGATTGCTGTACTGACTATGGATCAAGCGAGAAAGATTGCTGAAGATAAATTAGAAGATCTAAATACTGATGATATTGAAATGGGTGCCCGCGTTGTTGCAGGAACAGCTCGCTCAATGGGAATCATTGTAGAATAATATGGGAAAAATTAGAGTTAAAACAATTGGAGATGAAGAAATAGAAAAAAAAGATCTGAAAAAGGCTCAAGCTCGTGCTGAAGCAAAAAAAGCACGGGAAGATGCAGAAATACGAAAAGCTACCGCTGAAGGTACATCAACAACAGAAAAAACGCAAACAGGAGAAATAAAGACTGAAAAAGTAGAAGAGACAAAAAAAGAAAAAGTTGAAATTAAAAAAGTTATAACAAGCAAAAAGAAACAGTCAGCAAGCTATCAAAAAGTTGTATCTTTCGTTGACAAAAACAAAAAATATAAGCTTAGTGAAGCTCTTCCACTTCTTGAAAAACTCAAAAGAGCAACATTTGACGAAACTGTAGAACTGCATATCAACACTCTTGAAAAAGGTATTTCAGGAAGCCTGACTCTTCCTCACGGCACAGGAAAAACAACAAGGGTTGCTATTGCAAATATAAACGTAGATCCAAAAAATGTAGAAGACTTGATCAAATCAATCGAATCGGGAAAGATTGATTTTGATGTATTGATTGCAACACCAGATACAATGCCAAAATTGGCAAAAGTTGCTCGAGTACTCGGACCTCGAGGTTTGATGCCAAATCCAAAAAATGGTACTGTAACACCAAAACCTGATGAAATCGCAAAAAAATTTGCAGGCGGGCAATTTAATTTCAAAACAGAATCAAAATTTCCTATCCTCCACCTTGCAATCGGCAAACTTTCTTTTGGTAACAAAAAACTAGAAGAAAATATTATAACAGCAGTTAAAGCAATTAAAATACACAATATTAAATCAATGACGCTTAAATCGACAATGAGTCCAGGAATCAAAATCGAAACCACAGGTCTTTAAAGAAGATCTCACAAAATATCCTCAGATACTACGTACCTGCTTTACAGAACTGTTTTCACCTGTTATAATACTTCTTACCCAAAGACAGTAGGTCCGCCTTTAGGTGGATAAATCCTACCGAGGAGTAAAAAACTTAATACAAAAATTTGTAAATAAAAACGAAAAATTATTAGTTGCAAATTTTCAATTACAGTTAATAAGCACTCCTTGAGGGTGCTTTTATATTTTTATGAACAACGATACAATCAAAGTCAGTCTAAATCGACAAAAGAAAGAAAAATTGGTTACTGAATTGAAAGAAAAGGTAGAAAAATCTACTGGTATGGTCTTTGCTAACTACCAAGGTCTTACCCATCAGCAACTTGAAGGTTTGAAAAAAAATCTGAAAAAAGCTGAATCTGAATTTGTTGCAGTCAAAAATACTCTTTTGCAAATTGCACTTGAAGGTAAAATCGATGCAGAAGCGACAAAAACATACTTCAGCCAACCAACTGGTGCTATGTTTATTTACAACGATATCATTGACCCTCTGAAAGAACTTACCAAGATAATTAAAGAATTCAAGATGCCTATTATTAAATTTGGCATTCTTGATGGTAAATTTGTTACAGATATGGAGGTAACCAAAATTGCGTCACTCCCGTCTCTTCCTGTGTTGCGTGCACAACTACTTGGTCAGATGCAAGCACCTATTTCTGGTTTGCACCGAGCACTTAATTGGAATTTACAATCACTCGTTATGACACTCAATGCAGTAAAAGAAAAGAAATCAGCGTCTAGCGCATAACACTAGATGCTCCAGAAAGGAGGTGTAGTATGGCAAAATTAAATAAAGATGAATTAATGCAAGCAATTGAAGAAATGTCTGTTCTCGAACTTTCCGATCTAGTGAAAGCTCTTGAAGAGAAATTCGGCGTTTCCGCTGCTGCAACAATGGTTGCTGCTGCACCTGCTGGTGGATCTACTTCTGCTGGTAGCGAAGCTGCTGAAGAACAAACAGTCTTTAATGTTATCATTGCGAGTGCAGGCGCTCAGAAGATCGCTGTTATTAAAGCACTTCGAGAACTCGTTCCAACTCTTGGATTGAAGGAAGCAAAAGACTTAGTTGATGCAGCACCTAAAGAAGTGATGAATCAAGTCAACAAGAAAACTGCTGACGAGGCTAAAGAGAAATTAACTGCAGCTGGTGCTACAGTTGAACTCAAATAACAAGATACCCCGCTCCTGATATACAAAGATTTTTGTGTACCCGAGAACGGGGTATTTTTGTGGAAAATATGTAGTTCTTCTTTATTTCATAGAATTGTCAGCTTGTTTTCTACACATTTTTGATTGATTTAGGTAGTCCAGCCCATCCTATTAAAATAGGATATAAAAAAAGGATATTGACATCTATGTTGCAGTTTGTTACTGTATATATAGTTAAATTGCAGATTGATGCCTATCATTACAGTAAACTCAACTATATGACAACCCAAAAACTATCTATTGATTCACTTCCAGATCTCCTTACTGTCCGTGAGGTAGCCGAAATTCTCAGAGTTTCACCATTAACAATCAAACGCTGGGGTAAACGCGGCAAATTGCCTGCAATCAGAATTAATTCTAGAGGCGATCGACGCTACAAAAAAGAGGCAGTTCTTTGGCTTCTCGGTATCCAGCAGAAAACCGAATAATTAATTCTTACCCCCTTCTTGACTTTTTCGTTATACTCCCTCATTATTAATGTATGATAGCAGAACTTACTAATTACATCATAAAGGCCCGTGAAAAAAAAGTGACAGATGAAGAAATAAAAAATAATCTTATTGCCAATGGCTGGTCTTCAGAACAAGTTGCACAAGCACTTTCCCAAACAGCAAATATTCCCATCCCTCCACCTCCAGTTATCCATGTTGGTATGTGGACAGGATTTCTCTATATCCTTTTCTTTATTTCATTGTATGTTCTTTCAACTGCAATCGGCGGCATTCTTCATATCTGGATCAACAAAACAATAATGAATGTCACTGATAATACATATACAGATTCAACCTACCTCTCTTTTTTTAATTTACCATCAGTCGTACGAGGATATCTTTCAGCGATTATTGTAACATATCCTCTTTTCCTGATACTCGCGCTTACTCTCAAAAAACAATTAGTTAAACAACCCATGGTACAAAATCTCCGTTCACGCAAATTACTAATCTATATTACGCTTATTGGCACATTTCTTATCATGTTGGGCGATGTTATCGCAATCAGTTACGATTTTCTTTCAGGTTCCATTACTGGCAATGCACTAGGACATCTTTTAGTTACTTTGCTTATCGCAGGTTCAATTTTCGGTTACTTTATTAGTGAGGTAAAAAATGATAGGAAAACAGTTTAACAAAGACGCAATCACACTTGCCTATATTACTATTCTTACCGCCATTGCTTTGGTGTATGGTTTTACAATTATTCCTTCTCCTGCATTACAACAAATGTTCGCTATTGACCACAAACGGGTTGTTAATTTAGGATATATCCAATCTTCAATCGATACTTATTATCAAACTAATAGTCAACTACCCAAATCGCTCAATGAACTTACAACAAACTCGTATAATAGCCAAGAACCACTGAGTAAAATTGATCCACAAACCAAACAGCCTAATGGATATATTATCACAAGTTCCTCAACCTATAAATTATGTGCAACCTTTGCTACTAATTCCTCAAAAGAAGATGTAAATTCCTATGATATAACAAATAACTATGACTATCCTACTTTCAAAGATAAATTTAAGCACCCAGTCGGCTATTATTGCTTCAATGAGAAAGAGTATCAGAATACGTATAATTCGAGCAATTCACCTACCCCTTCTTTTGAACCAAACACTTCGCCTATATACAACCAATTATCACCAATTCCAACGGTATATGAACCAAAAAATAAATCAATACCCTATTCTGGCGGCAGTGCTATGTAGTCACTCATATGTATTTGTGTTAAGATTTGAGTATGCTTGAGCAACAAATTGAACTAGTCCATACCCCCAATTATCATCAAATACAACAATACTTCCTGCAAGAACTTATTCTTGCTTCCCAAAATAAACCTTCAAGTCTCTCTTTTATTCAGCATCAGATTCCATCAAAACCATTAATTACACAAGGCATCGTTCAAGGTATCGTCATTGGCGGAACAAACTATATTCTTTCAACAGAGGAAGTGCAATCTAACGGCTCACGAAAAATTCTCACGAGGAAAAATGGCATTCTGCCGATATTTGATACCAAAGAAACCTTTATTGATTTTTTTGTTGAACATTTTGATGGTCGTGCTGATGCCATTGGCATCAATTTTGGCTTCCAGTTGACACCTACAATGACCACCGATGGCACGTTGGATGGATTCATCCAGGCAAAAGGAACAAAGGAACACACATTCAAAGGAATTACCGAATCCGTCGGATCACTCGTCAAATCAATTTTTAAGGAAAAATATTACAAGAATATAACCCTCTCAGTTGCAAATGATACCATTTGTTTATTACTAGCTGGAAAAGGAACCGAAATTGGATCTCTCATAGTAGGAACTGGCTTTAATATAGGATTACTCCAAAAGAAACATAACCAAACCACACTCATTAATCTTGAAGCAGGCGAATTTGATAAATTTGAGCCCTCCTCTATTCTCAAAAAAATAGATAAGCAGACAAAAAATCCAGGCTACAAACTTTTTGAAAAAACCGTTTCAGGGAAATATCTTGCAAGATATTTTAATGAAACGACAAAAGAACTCAACTTATCCATTTCACCGATCACCACAAGCCAAGAATTAAGCGAACTATCACGAGATGATCACACCGATGTTGCGGGTAATCTCGCGCGTGCAATTATTACCCGCTCGGCGTTTCTTGTCAGTGCAACAATTGCTGCGCTCTATGAGTTTTGTAATAAACCAAACCATTTTGTCATTATTGGTGCAGGAAGTCTTCTCTGGAACGGATGGCATTACACTGATAATATAAAAAAACAGTTGAAATTATTAGAAGTTGAGACAGTTAGGATTGAGGATATCCATGACAGCAGTATTAATGGAGCAATAGGACTTATAACATATGATAATAAAAAATAATCCTTCTATACAATCATTACTATCCTCAACTCCTATTAGAAATTTTTTCAAACTGACTGATTTTGTGGTATATGGCTATGCCTTTGCTGCATCCAGGGAAAATGCCATCCACTAATGATCAATGCAACCAAAAACACAATAAGTATAAACCATCCTATTGCTGTAACAAGCCAAATCCATCGTATTGAGATTTTTTGTGGTACTGAAGTGGCAGTACGGAGTTGTTTATATAAAAGAAAGATATATGCCCTCACATACCATCCAATAAATAATGTGTAAAGAAGATATACCAACACCAAAAAGAAATTATCAAAAGCAATCCGGTTCACTACGGAAGACATGATTCCAACAATAGCTTCGATAAGTAGCAATCGTCCCATGACTTCCCAAAAATGACTCTTTACTAAATAATAGCTTCGCTGTAATGCAGCGGTACCTGATTGATTTTCTAAAACAACTTCATAGGTAACAAAAGTAAAGCAGAAAACAATGAATACTCCGGGAATAACAAACAGACCTAAACTACCAATAACCACAAACCACGCAAGTAAACTTGTAAGAAAGTACATCCAAAAATAGCTTTTACCCTGTTTCATCAGAACAATCAATGACTCAACCTTTTTCTCCTGTAGAATCAAAATACTGATAATGGGAAAGATAATTTCAATTGCAATTATCGAGAGAAAAAAAAGAATAAACCAAAAACTAAGAAGTACTAATGTAACAATATTAAACAATGTCAAATGTTGAAAAATTTGGAAATGAGAACCAACGGCAATAAAAATAATTGGCAATGCTATTAAGACGCCGATGAGTACAGCAAGAATTATATATGCAAATCCTAATCCAACAAGTTTCACATAAGAAATCCACGTCCTCTTAAACAATTTCCATGATTCTTGAAAAAGTTGTGTTATAGAAGAGAGTTCAGTTGTCTTTATTTTTTTTGATGCTATTCCTTTTTCTGAAGTAGCATTCTTCTTCGCTGCCATAGTTTGAGTATATCTCTCTACTTCAAAAATGCAAGGGGATACTATAATACCGATACGGTTTTATCTATTTATACTAAAAATACTATTAATTCAATTAAATCATTATTGCATCTATGGAAAAATCAACAAAGATAAATTATAAAAATATTTCCATAAAATATGTATCAATATATATAACAATAGGTGCAATACTATCACCTATGCCTCCCTATTCTTTAAAAGACTACTCTTAATTTTTTGAAAGTATTAGGCGCTTGGTTTAGCAAAATAATCTTTGAAAACAAAAAAGATGAACTCGATAAGTGCCAGCTGCCGTTTCCATCGCCAAGGTTGGACAATAAGTCGAAAAAGCCATTCTAAACCAGCATAGCGGATAATAAAAGGAGCACGACGAACTGTACCGCTTAGAAAGTCAAAAGATCCACCTACTCCCATTGCTGCTTTCACCGGCAATTTTTGCAAATTTTTATAGATCCATTCTTCTTGTTTAGGTACACCGTAGGCAACAAAAAGAATGTCTATAGTAATCACTTTTTTGATCTGTTTCTTTAATTTTTCTTCTTTCATTTTTGACTCTGTATGACGTAGTTTGAAATCGAAGCCATGATCATTCCAGTCAGCTCCCGCGAAAACAATATCAAGGTATGGATATTTTTTTAGCAAGCACTCGGCAGTTCGCTCTGCTATACCAGCTCTACCTCCTAAAAAACCCATGGATATAGGCTTTTCACGAGACATTTCACACAATTTTTCTATAAAGTCTACTCCTGTAATCCGTTCTTTTAACTGCTCCCCCATCAAACTGCCTGCAAAGAACAAACCTATGCCGTCGGCTAATGCGATATCTGCACAGTTTAGCTTGCTCTGGTAGGCTAAATCCTTATGGGCGTAAACAAGCATTTCAGGATTGGGAGTAATAATAAAACTCTTTTTTTTAATATTTTTAAGTCGTTCAAGAAAATACTCCAGGATTATATTCCCTCTCTCATTGGTAAT
>DATMOG010000086.1:0-24355 GCA_035568375.1 Candidatus Sulfotelmatobacter sp. | reverse complement strand
TGTGGGTACATAATATATTTTGTAGCCCGCTCGTTTTACCCGTTCATTGAAATCTGCATCTTCGTAATACAGAAAATATCTATTGTCAAATACACCAATTTTTTTGAGAACCTCTTTTTTGATAAGCATACAACAACCTGTTGCAAAAAGAGTTTCCTCTGCTTTATCGTATTGTCCATGATCTACTTCATCAAGGCCCCTATGAATACTCATGACATTATTCCAATCAGGATGCCCCCCCGCATACCAGATGACTTTGCCTAGCTCTTCAGGTTTGTATTTTTCTTTATGATATTCATGTCCTTTGGCAAAGTATATTTTTGGCACTGTCATGCCGATTGCAGGATTTCTTTCCAGTGGAGTAAGGAGATTGGTAATCATTTCCGGAGCAACGATTGTATCGTTATTGATAATCAGGATATAGTCATTATCACGTTTGAGTGCTTCTTGTATTCCTCGATTATAGCCACCTGTGAAGCCAACATTTGGATTGATTCTGATAAGCGAAATAGGCAGCTCTTTACATTCCTTTGGGATTTCAAAGGGTTTCTCAGATCCGTTATCAACAATAATAATATCAAGAGCAAATCCTACGGTATGTATTTTCTCGACCGATTTCAGGAATAGTTCAGTATCCTTTGCCGTATTATAAGTAACAGTAACAATAGCAATTTTTTTCATAATGGGAAAAATGATTAGCGATATTTGTTGACGTTTTTTCTTCGCATATTTTCTATCTGCCAAAAGATGAGAGTGGTTAGCCAGTTGGGATATTTGGTGAGATAGTGCTTCTTATAAAAGATTTTCATGGAATCAAAACGTGCATTTTGAGATTCAATTTTACTTGTTTTAGATGCTTTCGTAATATCTTGCGATTCTTTTCTGATACCCATTGTTGTTCCTTTCAGATGAATAATTGAGACTTCAGGGACATAATAAATTTTCATACCAGCTTTTTTAATTCGATAACAAAAATCAATATCCTCACCATACAAAAAGAAATTTTCATCCCACCAGCCAACTTTTTCACCTGTTGTTCGAGGCATTATCATGAAAGCTCCAGCGAGGGCATCAATTTCATGTGTTTTTTCCATATCTTTTACATAGGTCATTCCATAGCTTCCGAAAAGTTTCGTATGAGGGAAAAGTTTAGCTAGACCAGAAAAGTGTGAAATAGCATTCCAGGGGGTAGGAAAGCTTCTATGCGATGCGTCATCAATACCACCGTTTCTAAGATTTACTTTACAGGTAGCAGCGCCTGCATCTGGATGTTCTTTAAGGAAAGAAATCATGTAAGGCAAGACTTTTTCGTTGACAATTGTATCATTATTTAAAAACAGGATATATTCACCATCAGCATAGGGAAGACCGGCATTATTGCCCCGTGAAAAACCAAGGCCAATAGGGTTAAAGACTGCATGAAATTTTTTAATTTTTGTTTTTTTAGCATATGCTTTGATGGCATCTTGTGATTTATCAGATGAACCATTGTCGACGATGATTACTTGATAGATGCCATCAGCTATTTCTTTAGGATAGCTTTTTTCAATCGATTCAAAGGCTTGGATAGTAATATCCTTGGCGTTGCGGTTGACCATGATGATTGAAAGTAATGATCTATTTTTATTATTCATAGAGAACTGCTCTATTTTACAGCATTAAGTGCTTGAGAGTAAGTGTCTTTTAGGTATTTATTATGCGTTAATTTGCCTACCATAAGTAATACTGCTGCCTTTGTTTTAAGAAGAAGTTTTACATAGTGATAAGCAAAAGAGGATTTATGCTTTTTATAAAAGTAAGGAAGATTTTTATAAATATTAACAATGGCAAATGTACGATTCGTGCTTCCTTGCTCTTTATGTTTAATAGAAATATCTGGAAAGAAGACACATTTCAATCCGTGTTTGTGTATGCGATAACAGAGCTCTATATCTTCAGTATACATCCAGATATGCTCGTCATAACCTCCTACTTTTTCGTACAGTGTTTTTTTGATCATAAAAAGAGCACCTTTTATCCAGTCGACTTCTTGAATCGTTTTTGGATTTTTGTCGATAAGACCAAATCGTTGCATTCCTAAAATGAAAAGGGTGAAAGTGAACAATGAATAAAATTTTCCTGAAGATAGTTGTTCGCTCCCATCAAAATTTACAATTTTTCCACCCAATACTCCAATTTCTTCATGCTGTTTAAGATATTCGAGCATTTTAGCAATACCTCTGTCTTCAACAATTGTGTCATCATTTAAAAAGAGCAGGTAGGTTCCTTGTGCTTTTTTGACTCCAAAATTATTACCAGCACCAAAGCCTGCATCTTGGTTGTTGGCGAGCAGGTGAAAGTTTTTATATTTTTTTATTTCTTTTCCCAGGATATGAAGTGAATCATCTTCTGAAAAATTATCGACGAGAATATACTCAAATTCGTTTGCCTCAAATTCTTTTTGATACTGTTTCCAAAGCGATGCCATACACGTAATGGCTTGTTGGGGTTTTTTATGGTTGATAGAGATAATCGATAGTTGCATAGATTGTAATTGTGACTAGATCACATTATAATACAAATATCTTTTATAAAGAAATATCTTAAGTGATAGATTTTACTAGTCTACAATAATGTATTTCTTTTTATTTATCAGAATATCGGATGTTGCTATTGCAAATATTTACAATCCTCTTTGTAATTTGTTAATTCAAAAATATGAATGATGAAATACCTATTGGCCTTAACTTTGAAGAGATACAGCAATTTGACAGGAATGAAGCAATCAGTAATTTACTGGTTGCTAGTATGTATAATTCTACTGAACAATTTAAAACTATTATTTTCTCAAAGGAAGGTCATGATATTAATAAGATTCTTGAGAATCGCTCAGAAATAAACGAAGAAATTTTTGAGCAATTACAAAACGCAAACAGCAATTTGTCTCGGGAGTCATGGACACGTGCACTTACAATTGCAAAGACTTATCAAGATAATCCTGATTTACGAGTTCCAGATCGTGTAATACATGAGATCTACGGATATGCCGATGAATCTCAAATAAATCCTGAAGAAAAAGTGTTGATCATTACTGGACATATCGGTAGGCATGATTCCAATGATGCATTAACATTTACAGGTGAACGGAAACATCAAAGATTAAAGAGACCTGATGTATATTTGGGAAGTGTTGAAGGAGAAAAAAGACATGATAGAGATGAAACGGGGCGCTTTGATTTTACAATAGAGGGATGTGACAATATTATAATTGGTCCAGATACATGTGATGAAGATAAAAAAAAGGATGCGTACGGAGTTCTTTCAGGCAAGGGTAAATGTATCATTCTCCCTCATGCAGACTTATCTCTTCAGGGTCTTTATTTGCATGTTGCCGATGATATTATGCAATATCCCGGCAGTACCATTTCTCTAAGTGATGCAAAGTGTGATAGATATTTTTTTCTTGGAGGAGAGATAAAATCTCGTACCCATTTGCCTATAGAAATACATTGTAGAGAATTTGTTTATGGCAAAGGTGTTGCAGAGCTAGACCCCGCATTTGTAAGGATAAGTGGTGATGTTGACTATGTGAATCGAGAAACAGAGCTTGCAGCACAAATAATTAGGAACCAATCTGGAATGGGTGCAGGGATAGAATTTAATGACCACTACCCAAACTATGAAGAGGTAGCTACAGAAATGGGTATAACCCGAAGCTACCAATCGATTTCGTTAGAAGATTTTCCAACATTCTTTACGACGGCAATAGCTCAAGGATGGACAATAGATGCTAAGCAGGTTGAAGAAGGTATGTCTGTTACATTAACGCAGAAAAAATAACAAGATGAATATGTCTTGAGTTTTTGCTAGCAGTACTACTTGATAGGTTCACGGTATGCTATAGGTTATTTTTTTAGTTTTTAACTTCTTTTACAAATTGTTTTAAGATTTCTTTATCGCTCACTGTAAATTTTTGAAGAATTTTTCTTCTTTCAGAACGAATTTTTCCAAGTTGTAATAGCGCAAAGAAAAAACCTTTGAGAAAAAGCCAGTTGCCATCTTTGATTGCAGTAAGAATATGATAAGGGAGATAGAGTAAATGGTTTCGAAACATTTTTTTATCGGTAATATTAAGCCAAACGAAGAAGAATTGATTGCGATATGTTGTTTGTATCACAAAAGCAGATTTTTCTCCTTTTTTAATTGAACCTTTTTTATGTTCGTGGACGACGCGGGAAGATTTCTCAACTTTTACTGAATAGCCCATTTTTTGAGCACGATAGGAAAGATCAACATCTTCCCAATAAAATGGCCGGTATAACTCCTGCAGACCGCCGATACGATCCCAAATTGATTTTCTGAAAGCTCCGCTTCCACAATCGACCCAAAGTGTGTTGTTATTAATAAATGCTCCGTTGCGATGCATCAAAAAACCTTTTTCCCACTTGCCAATGCCTCTCCCACGTAAAATATTTGTCCCGATATCCTCATCGCTTTCGTTTGCGCAACCAACAGCAAAAACAGTTTCATCGGTAAAATAGGGAAGTAATGGCTTAATGAAATCTTTTGCAGGGCGAACGTCTGATCCAAGAAGGATAACAACATCTCCTTTTGCAGCATGAACACCTCTGTTAGCGTTGATTGCAAATCCACCGTTGAAACTATTTTCCAAAACAACAACGGGAATAGGTGCTTCCTTTTGTAGCTCTTTGAGATAGGTAATTGTGTCATCGGTAGAATGATTGTCAGTAACAATCAGTTCCACTTTGTGTGTATCGTACTCTGTAAGAGCTTCGATGACATGAGGCAAGTTTTGACGCAATAGTGAAACGACATTATATGTTGGAATAACAACGCTGATAAACATAGATGTATTATACTGCTAACTCATGATTTATAGCAGTGGCCAATTTTGGTCTTTTGGAGATAAGATAGGGTTTGCAACAGGCCAGGTAATATCCAATTTTGGATCATTCCATCGAAATCCTTTTTCATATTCAGGGGCATAGTATTCGGATACAAGATATTCTAAAACACTATTGTCAGTTAAGGATTGATAGCCATGAGCGAAACCTTTTGGGATACAAATCATCGTATTATTATCCTCTGAGAGTTCAACACCAAACCATTTTTGGTAGGTAGGCGAGTCTTCCCTCATATCAACAGCAACATCAAAGACTTTTCCTTTTATACAATGAATGAATTTTATTTCTTGTTTGGGTGCAAGTTGTGAGTGGAGACCACGTAATGTTCCTTTTTGAACTGAAAGTGCCTGATTAATATGAACAATATCGAAATCAATGCCCATTTTTGCCAGTTCTTCTTTAGCAAATACCCGAACGAAAAAACCACGTTCATCTGTGCGTGGTTCTCGTTTAATAACATAGAGATCTTTAAGATCGGTTGGAGTAATAATCATAGTGCCCAGGTCAGATTTTTTTGTTTTGCTTTTGCAACATATGCATCAATTTGTTTGACTGTATAGTCAAATAAGTTGTCTGTTTTTTTATGATAATAGGTATCATACCACTCTCCAGTGAAACGAGCCGTCTCTTCAAACGGTAATGTTGGCTTCCATTGGAGGTAAAAGAGTGCTTTGTCACAGTTAAGTTTTAACAAACCTGCCTCATGATAAGCGGTATTCGGTTCGATGGAAAATTTTTCTTCTCGTTGTTTAAATTCCCAGTATTTACTAATTTCTTCCAAGAGTTCTAATACTGTGTAATTTTGATCAGCATTTGGGCCAAAATTAAATGGTTCACCATGAATCTTGTCAGAATTTTCTTGTAGGATTTGAGCAGAGCGTAAATAACCGCTTAATGGTTCAAGAACATGTTGCCAGGGGCGGGTTGATTTTGGATTGCGAATTTTTACTTTCTCTTCTTGTGACCATGCTCGTATGCTGTCGGGAACAATCCTATCAACTGCCCAATCTCCTCCACCAACAACATTGCCAGCACGTGTTGAGACTAATTTGATATTTGAATCAGAGGTTTTGAAATAAGAATGATAGTATGTTTTAATGATTAATTCTGCAGCTCCTTTAGATGCACTATACGGATCTTTTCCTCCAAGAGCATCTTTTTCTCGATATCCCCATACCCATTCGACATTATCATAGCATTTGTCGCTTGTAATCATAATAGCATTGCAGCGATTTTCAAGTGTCCTTAGTGCTTCAAGGATATTTGCTGTACCAAGGATATTTGTTTGTAACGTGCTGATGGGATCCTGATATGACACTGAGACAATTGGCTGAGCTGCAAGATGAAAGACAAAATCAGGTTTCGTTTCCTGAAAAATTTTTTTTATGTTGTCCAGGTCACAGATATCGGTATTATGATGCTCTATTCTTTCTTCAAGTTTCAATTCTTCAAAAAGAGAAGGATTTGTGGGGACATCTTTGGAAATGCCGACTATATGAGCTCCAAGATGATGAAGCCATATGGTAATCCAAGCTCCTTTAAAGCCAGTATGGCCGGTAACAATTATTTTTTTATCCTTGAAGACATTGTTAAACATATATTTATTGCCAAACTTTCCAGGGGACTTCTCCAGAATTCCAAGTTGCATTTAAGTCTTCAAGTTCTTTATTTGTATCAACAGATGCCCAGAAGCCTTCATGTTTATAAATAGATAATTCTTTTTTGGCAGCTAAGCGTTTGAGTGCAGGATGTTCCATTTCATTTGGTTTCAAATAATCAAAGAATGCACGTTTGTAGACACCAAAACCACCATTAATCCAGTCATCAAGCACGGGTTTTTCTTCGAAACCTGCAACTTTATTATCTTCCATCAATTTTATAATGCCATATTTTGATCGTGGATGGACTCCCGTAATTGTTCCAATGGTGTTTTGCTTTTTATGAAATTCGACTAACTTAGTCATGTCAAGATCTGTTACTCCATCACCATAGGTCCACATAAAATGTTCATCAGTTTCTGGAATATATTTTTTGCATGCTAAGATTCGTTCACCAATCTGTGTTTCAATACCTGTATCAACGAAAGTGATTTTGAAATCAGTAATTTCGTTTCTGCTTTCTAAGAAGAATTTCATTTCATGCGTTTTCGTCTTTATTTCAAAATCAGAAGAGTATGCTTTTTGGTTGATGAAGTAATCTTTTATGTATTCAGCTTTATACCCAAGTGCGAGAATGAATTCGGTGAAGCCATAATGGGCATAAATTTTCATGAGGTGGAGGAGAATTGGTTTTCCGCCGATTGCAACCATTGGTTTTGGCTTATATTCTGTCTCTTCTTTTAAACGGGTTCCTTTTCCACCGCAGAGAATTATAACTTTCATAATCTAAAAAAATTGACCGAGTCCAATAAAAGCTATAATAACTTTTTAACTGGATGTTGTCAATGACTCATCAGGTATTTCTGTAAGCGCTTCTTCCAAAGTATGGAGTTTGATGCCAAGTGACATGAGCGTATCATTATATAAAGCAGTATTTTTGCTCCTTGGGGCACGATCTTTAAAAAATGTGTCTCTTGTTGTTGGGCTAACTAATGATTTATCAAACTTAAAGGTATCTGCAATTTTTAATGCAATTTCATATCCACTCCATTTTTCCCCACTTGCTCCGTGGATAATACCAGGGAGTTTTTTTTCAAGAATCGCTTGAAGGACAATAGCAATATCATCGACATAGGTTGGTGCATAAAAACAGTCTGATACTGAGCTAAACGTTTTTTTTTCTTTAAAGAATTGTAAAAATAATCGAGCAAAATCACGTTTTTCAGAGAGCCACATGTAAGGATAAGCAATACGTAAGATAGTAGCTTCAGGATCAGCTTCTTGCACTTTTAGTTCACCTTCATATTTGGTTAGACCATAAAAGTTTACAGGAGAAGGAGTATCTGATTCATGATACCATTCTTGTTCAATTCCTCCGAATACCATATCGGTTGATACATGGATTAGCTTTTTATTGTACTGTTTGGCTGATTGTGCGACATGCATAGCTCCTAGTACGTTGATTTGCCAGGCTGGGCTTTTTTTCCCAAGGCTTTTTTGTTTTTCCGCTTCATCAACATTAGTATATGCTGCTAAATGAAGAATTGTTTCTGCATCAGTTTGTCCGATAGCATTTTCTACAGCGTGTTTATCAACGATATCAATACCTTCTTCATACCCTATGGGCACTATTTGATATTCTTTGGAGAGTAATGAGACGAGTCTTGTTCCGATAAATCCGTTGGCACCTGTAATAGCTATTTTCATAGAGTATTGGTAATTATTCCATATTAACAAACAAAAATAAAGACAGTATAATGCAAAGTAATTCTTATGATGAAGATACTTTCCATAAAGACAGTTTTTACCTCAAAATACTTTAGAATCAAACATATTGATATTGACCGAAACGGTAAACACTTTTCTAAAGATTTTGTTGATCGTGATCCTGTCGTTTTTGTTATTCCTTATACTGCGTCAAATGAAATTTATCTGGAGTCACAATATCGGGATGCTTTGCAGGAAATGACTCTTGAGGTGGTTGCTGGGTCAATCGAAGATACGGAGGATCCGCTTACAGCTGCAATGCGTGAATTAAAAGAAGAAACTGGTTTTATCGCCAAAAAGTGGGATAAGATTGCAGAATGGAATACTTCTTCAAATACTGTAGCAAAAATGCATCTTTTTGCCGCAACAGATTTAGAAAAAGGGAAAAAAAATTTGGATGATGATGAGGAGATCTCTCTGATAAAATTACCTTTGGAAACTATCTTAGAAAAAATTGAAAACGGAGAACTAACGATAGCAACCCATATCGCAGCTTTAGCAATTTTTGATAGATTTCGAAAAGAAGGTAAACTGTAAGGGTAAATAGATTCGGGACTTTTATATTGTACCCAATAATGGTACAATATAAGAACTAGTTATTATGACAATAACATTTGTGGGACATGGTTATGTTGGTTTAGTAAGCGCAGCAGTATTTGCCGATTTAGGGAATACGGTTTGGGTTATCGGTCATACCTCTGAAAAAGTTGAAAATCTTAAAAAAGGCATAATTCCGATTTATGAACCTGGTTTAGATGAACTCGTAAAACGAAATGTGAAAGCAAAACGATTGCTTTTTACCCTCGATTATGACCCTGCAATCTCAAAATCAGATGTTGTTTTTATTGCTGTTGGTACTCCTCCAAAAGCAAGTGGCGAAGCTGACCTTTCAGTCGTATACGAAGTTGCAGAAAAAGTTGGAAAGCATCTGGATGGATACACGGTTGTAAATGTAAAAAGCACTGTCCCCGTCGGTACAAACAAAAAAGTACAGAAATTAATGGAAGAAGTAAAGTCTGAGTCTGCAAAGTTCGATATTGCGTCAGTGCCAGAGTTTCTTCGTGAAGGACAAGCAATTGCAGATACCATGCATCCTGACCGGATTGTTATCGGGACTGAAGAAAAACGGGCAGAAGATATTTTAGTTGAATTGCACAGGCCATTGATGACCTCTTTGAAGGGTGAAACACAAGAAGGCGGATTATTCCTTTGCAACATTGAAACTGCAGAGATGGTGAAGTATGCATCAAATGCATTCCTGGCGACAAAAATTTCCTTCTCAAATGCAATAGCTCAGCTTTCAGAAGTTACCGGAGCTGACGGTATTAAAGTTTTGGAAGCAGTTGGTCTTGATAAGCGTATTGGTACAGCATTTCTTAATCCTGGAGCGGGATATGGAGGTAGTTGTTTTCCCAAAGATGTAAAGGCACTCCTTTCAATTGCAAAAAATTACGGTTATGATTTTATGTTACTTCGTGCAGTTGATGCAGTTAATGAAGATGCTATTATGGGAATTGTCAAAAAAGCAAAACAATTTCTTGGTGACAAATTAGCTGATAGTACCATTGGTGTTTTAGGGTTATCTTTTAAACCTGATACTGATGATATGCGAGATGCACCATCTCTAGTGATTATCAATGCACTACTTGACGAAGGTGTAACGATAAAAACATTTGATCCCGTTGCAATGGGCAATGCCAAGCGATTGTTGAAAGATCGTAAAGGTATTCATTTTGTTGAGGATGCTTATGAAGCAGCAACTGATGCTGATTTGTTACTTATTATTACGGAATGGAATGAATTTAGACAGTTGAATTTGAAAAAAATAAAAGATGTCATGAAATCTCCCAATCTCATTGACGGCCGCAACATCTACAGCCCTGAGAAAGCGAAGGAATTCGGCTTTCACTATGTTGGGGTCGGAAGAAAATGAAAAAAATTCTTATTACGGGTATCACTGGTTTTGTCGGTAAACACTTTGCAACGCACCTTCTTTCCCAAAACGCATATACTATTGTTGGCACGTATCGCTCTGAATCTAGTTTAGAAGTAGTTGAGAATATTAAAGACCAGATAGTGCTTAAGAAGGTAGATCTCAATACTATTGATGCAGTTGAAGAATTGATTCTTTCTGAAAAGCCTGATTATATCTGTCATCTTGCTGCGCAGTCATCACCTTTGAAAAGTTTTTCAATTCCTGTTGAGACATTAACCAATAATATTGTATCAGCATTTTCAATACTTGATGCTTTGCGAAAACATAAGCTTCAAAATATACGAGTACTGATTATTTCGACAGGGGAGATGTATGGCCTTATTAGGCCAGAGGATATTCCGGTTGATGAGAATACCCCCTTTAGGCCGGCGACCCCTTATGCTGTATCAAAACTTTCCCAGGATTTTTTAAGTTTACAGTATTATCTTGCATATAATCTCGATATTGTTCGAATGCGTCCTTTTAATCATATTGGTCCTGGTCAACGAGAAGGGTTTGTAGTTGCTGATTTTGCCAAACAAATTGCTGAGATTGAAGCAGGAAAACAAGATTCTGTCATCTCTGTTGGTAATCTTGATGTAAAGCGTGATTTTACTGATGTTCGTGATATTGTGAAGGCGTATGAACTTGCTTTACAGAAAGGTAAATCAGGAGATGTATACAATATCGGTTCGGGAAAATCCCAGAAAATTAAGGAGATTTTGGACATATTGCTTTCTTTCTCGTCAGAAAAAATTACCGTGAAGAGTGACCCTGCTCGATTCCGGCCGATTGATGTTCCGGAGATCGTTTGTGATAGCAGTAAATTTCATAAACTTACCAATTGGCAGCCATCAATATCTTTTGAAAAAACCTTACAAGATATACTAGACTATTGGCGAAAAGTAGTATAAAATGGGTTAATTATTGCCTATGCAAAAACATGCACTCATTACAGGTATTACCGGACAAGATGGCTCCTATTTGGCAGAATTTCTTCTTAAGAAAGGATATAAAGTATACGGTACTGTTCGTAGATTGAGTACTCCAAATATGGAGAATATCCGTCAACTCCAGGATAAAGTAGAACTGCTTTCAGCTGACCTTTTGGATCAAACCTCGCTTACTGAGGCTATTGAACAATCAGAACCTGATGAAGTATATAACCTTGCTGCTCAATCCTTTGTTAAAGCATCTTTTGATCAGCCAGTTTTGACAGGTGAATTCACTGCTCTTGGTGTGACTCGAGTTCTTGAAGCGATCAGAAATGTTAATCCCAAAATTAAATTTTACCAGGCATCAAGTTCTGAAATGTTTGGAAAAGTAGTTGAAACACCACAAAAAGAAACAACCCGCTTCCATCCTCGAAGTCCCTATGGCGTTGCTAAGGTATATGGACATTACTTAACGCTTAATTATCGTGAAAGCTATGATATTTTCGCATGTAACGGAATACTCTTTAATCATGAATCTCCTCGTCGAGGAATTGAATTTGTAACGAGAAAAATAGCACATGCAGTTGCACGAATAAGTTTAGGTAAACAACAAAAATTAGCATTAGGGAATCTTGATGCCAAACGGGATTGGGGATTTGCAGGAGATTATGTTGCAGCAATGTGGCTAATGGTGCAACAAGATAAGCCTGATGATTATGTTGTTGCTACAGGTGAAACACACTCCGTTCGTGAATTTGTTGAACTTGCGTTTGCACAAGTAGGCATTACCGATTGGCAAAAATATGTTGTGTCAGATGATCCTAAGTATCTCCGCCCAGCAGAAGTTGACTATTTAATTGGTGATTATAGCAAGGCAAAGAATATTCTCGGGTGGGAACCAAAGACAAGTTTTAAAGAATTGGTGTCAATGATGGTAGATGCAGACATTGAGCGAGAAAAGAAGCAATAAGTTATTTGTAACTTTACTCTTCCAATAATTCTTCTTCTTTAGTATTATACTGATATGGCAAAAGTAATTGTGACCGGCGGGGCGGGATTTATTGGTTCTCATCTTTGTGATGCATTGGTTTCACTTGAGCATGAAGTTATTTGTATTGATAATTTTTTGACCAGTTCTGAAGAGAATATTGCACATCTTAGGGATAATCCTCGTTTTCAGCTTATTAAACATGATGTAATAACTCCTCTTCCCAAAAATCTTCAGGCAGAATATGTGTTTCATCTTGCTTCTCCTGCCTCACCTAATCATCATAGTGCTATTAGCTACCATACATTACCTATGGAGACAATGATGGTAAATACCGTTGGTACATTGCATATGTTGGAGTTTGCACATATGCAAAAAGCAAAGTTTCTTTTTACCTCTACATCTGAAGTTTATGGAGACCCGCTTGAGCATCCGCAAAAAGAAACATACCGAGGTAATGTATCTACCACTGGTCCCCGATCTGTCTATGATGAAGCGAAGCGATTTGGTGAGACTTTGGTTTCTTACTTTTGGCGAGATAAGGGAGTAGATGCACGTATTGCTCGTATCTTTAATACATATGGACCTCGTATGAATATAGCAGATATGCGTATGATCAGTATTTTTATTTCTGAAGCACTTGTAAATGAAACAATTACTGTGTATGGTGATGGAACACAAACGCGTTCGCTTTGTTATATCTCAGATACAGTTGAGGGATTGATTCGATTAATGTTTAGAGAAAATACGAAGGAAGCAATTGTCAATATTGGATCACCTTATGAACATACAGTAACAGAATATGCACAGATGGTGAAAAAATTAACTAATAGCTCCAGTGAGATTGTTACAAGTGAAGAATTACCTGAAGATGATCCGCTTCGTAGACGGGCTGATATAACCAAAGCAAAAGAATTGCTTGATTGGGAGCCGAAAATTTCATTAGAAGAAGGCTTACAAAAGATGATTACGTTTTATAAACAAGCTTGATATACGTGTTTACGAAATGAAAATTGTTATTATTACACCTACTTATAACGAACGAACAAACATTGAAAAAATGATTCCTCTTTTGGAAAACGATGTGTTTCCAAAAATTAAAAATCACAAATTATTTATCCTCATTGTTGATGATAAATCTCCTGATGGTACAGGTGCTGTTGTTAAAGATTTTAAGAAAAAATGGCAGAATATAGAATTGCTTACTGGTGAGAAAAAAGGACTTGGACTTGCCTATGTTCGTGGGATGAAATATGCCATGGAAAGTATGAACGCAGATGCGGTAATGGAATTTGATTCTGATTTTCAACATGACCCTCATGATATTCCACGATTGATTAACGCAATGAATGAGGGCGCTGACTATGTCATCGGTAGCCGTTATATCTCAGGTGGTTCGATTCCTAAGGAATGGGGCATTGATCGGAAGATTTTAAGTGTTTATGGAAGTCTCTTTATCCGTATTGCTTGGTTAAATTTCAAGATTCATGACATGACATCAGGTTTTAAGCTTACGAAAACATCATTTTTGAAACGAATTGATCTAGAGCATTTATTATCAAAAAATTTTTCATATAAAATTCAAATGCTTCACGACATTGTGAAGCTTAAGGCAACAGTTACAGAAGTTCCGATTGTCTTTTATGAGCGTGAGAGTGGCAAAAGTAAAATTCATGTAAAAGATCAGTTTGAATCATTTTATATTGTACTCCGTTTAGCATTGGAGGATCGCAAACGGTTTATTAAATTTTTGTTAGTTGGAGGAACAGGGTTTGTGCTGCAATTTTTTACTGTTTATGCTGCAATAGTTTTAGGTGCCAAACAATTTATTGCCGCGATGGTTGGGGGAGAAATAGCTATTTTATGGAATTTTTTTGCAAATAATATGTGGACATTTAGTGATACGAAATCAATTACAGAACAGGGCAGCTTTATCATACGATTATTGAAATTCAACGTTGCTTCTTTAGCATCAATTGGTATTCAAGGGCTGGTAGTTTATTTAGCAGTTACAATTTGGGGAGAAAAGATACAATTTTTTAGTACATCACTTCCCACTTCAATTGCTATTCTCTTCCCGACAATTATTTTTCTTGTTATTCCGTTAAATTATGTAATATATAATAAGGTAATATGGAAAACACATTATTTAAAGAAACACGATAATTAAGTATGAGTAAAAAGACTGCATTAATTTTGCTTACTCTTATTCTTTTCCTCGCTGCTTTTATGCGTTTGTATATGATCTCGGATTATATGACATTCCTAGGGGATGAAGGTCGTGATGTACTTGTTGCAAGAGATATCTTGCAAGGTCATTTCACCCTCCTTGGACCTCGGGCTTCAGCTGGTAATTTTTTTACTGGGCCAATTTATTATTATATGATGGCGCCATTTTTATGGTTGTTTCAGTATGATCCTGTTGGTCCTGCAGTAATGGTAGCATTAATGGGAGTTGCGACCGTATGGCTTATCTATCTTGTTGGTAGTAATTTTTTTGATAGAAAGACAGGACTTATTGCGGCTGCTCTATACGCTGTTTCGCCTGTGGTCATTACCTATTCTCATTCTTCATGGAATCCAAATGTGGTTCCTTTCTTTGCATTATTGACATTGTATCTTCTCTATAAAGCTGTTACCAGCGTCCGTTCGTGGAAATATTATCTCCTTGTTGGTCTCTTGTTAGGTATTTGTATTCAGTTGCATTATATTGCATTATTTCTTGCTGTGATTGTTGCTATCTCATTATTTCTCATGCAATGGTTTCTTAATAATAAGATTCAGATTTTACCGTTACTTATGTACTATTTGGAGATATTTGTTGGTTTTATCATAGGGTATTCTCCCTTTCTTGCATTTGAAGTAAGACATGGCTTCCCCAATACCCAAACAATTATTAGTTTTATCACTACAGATACAACAAGTGGACAGTACGCTACCTATCACGCTTTTTACCAACCAATCGTCGATGTGTTTTTCCGATTATATGGCCATCTTATATTTCATTATCCATCTTTTGATCTCACTCATGGGTATTCGTTGCTCCAACTGCAGTTGTTTGGGCTACTTATCATTATTTTTGCCATTGCATCAATGGTAACTTTGTTTCGCAATAAAAATAAATTTGTTGTGATTCTTCTATCAGTTTGGCTTGTTTTAGGAGTCCTATTATTTGGTCTATATAAAAAACCGATTTATGATTATTATTTGGTTTTTATGTTTCCGTTACCTTTTTTACTAATTGCAAACCTAATTGGACAAGCTATTGAGTTAAAAAAAGGAGCATTACAATATGGCATTGCTTTAGGTGCGTTTTTATTTATCGGTATTTTTGGGTATAATCTCTATTTTCAACCATTCCAATATGAACCGAATAGACAAAAAGCACAGACTGAAGAAATTTCAAAATTTGTTATCTCCCAAACAGATAAGCAACCATTTAATTTTGCCCTTCTTTCAGCAGGTAATGGCAATTCTGACTATGCATATATCTATTATTTAACAATTTTGAATCATGCACCAGTAACAATTGAAAATTCGATGGTCGATCCGCAAAGAAAAACAGTTACTGATCAACTGATGATAGTTTGTGAGGATATTAAATGTAAACCGCTTGGCAACTCTCTTTGGGAGGTCGCAGGGTTTGGACAAGCAACTGTCTGGAAGAATTGGGATGTTTCAGTGGTGAAAGTATATAAAATGGTACACGTAGTGATTCATACGACTACACGATAATTGTTCGTAACCATTTGTTGATTGCTTCAACTACCTCCAAGACGCTTTGTTCAGCTGTAAGATGATGATCTGCATTGGTTAATGTATAGAATGTTTTTTGTCCACTTAGTGAGTTGTAGAAAAGCTGTGATTGTTTTATAAAGACTATGGAATCTGTAGATGAATGAATTACAAGAACGGGTATTTTGATATGTCTTGGCTGATATGCTTTTTTTAGAAACTGCCAGGAATGTTTATAGCGAGGAAGAAAAAATGAGGCACCTTTGTAAAGGAGATAAAGACGTAAGGAAGTTATCCCTAAATGTCGTGTTCCAAAAAATCCATTAATTGTGATCAATCCTTTTACCTTTTTTGATTGTAATGCTGCTATTGAACTGCTTAAGGCTCCAAAACTTCCAGCAAGCAGCATAACTCCTTTATATTCTATGAAGTATTTTATAATACTTTCGATATCTTTTGTTTGTTCTTCAATGGCTGTTGCTTGTGCGCTTTTTGAGAAATTAAAGGTAAAAACGTTATGACCGCGTATATAGAGTGATTCGCTTATTTTTTTGATTGCAGGGTGTTCCATAGAACTGCCATAGCCATGACAGATAATAAGGAGTGGCTTTGTTGTATTGTGCTTGAGCAATATGCCAACGATGGGATCACTCTGTGTATTGGTAATAGTAATTTTTCTTTTGTAATTTGAAGGCATGATGATAATGGAATGCTATTTTAAAAAGGTAACTGAGTTGATGATATTTTGAAAAAGAGTGCTGTTATACTCTGATACATCATTTGTGAGAGAAATAAAAGCGATATCATAAATAGTCTTATTTTTATGAATGAGATAATGTGTTTCATATTGTGTATATGGCTCTCCAGGTTTAATAAGGGTATAGTTCACTGCTTCGTATCCTTGAACAGTAGTATTGGATATTTTTGTTGTAATATTTTTAGATTGTGGGTCATAAACAATAATACCCGGTGAGGCTCCAATGAGTTGATCAAATGCATTTCCTGTATAGGCTGATATATTGATTGTCATCCAGGTTCCTCCAGTAATAGTGCCTGTATAGTTATTGTAAAAAGTAACAGATTTAGTATTCCAGTGGTAAAGATTCCATCCTTGTGGATACGATAGCGAATAGCCATTGAAAGAATCTACATATATTTTTACGGATTGCGATGCAAGAAAATTATTCTGCTGTCGTTGGATAAATGCCAGAAGTTGTTGGTAGTCTTTTATTAGTAAGAAGGCTATCAGTAAATAATTAATGAAGCCAAAGAGTATGATAATAAGAAAAAGATAATGTGTTTTTTGATTGCTAGAAAGGTTTTCTTCTTGAGTACGGAATTTTAAAGTAAATTTTCTTCGAAGTAAAAATCCTAAGAAAACACCTAATGCAATGGCATAAAAGAGGCCGACGGTTAATCCAAGATAAAGATAAGCAATGATAGCCTTCCAGATGAAGAGAATGCTAAATAGAGCGAGGAGGATATAATAGAATAGATAGTAAGGAAGAGACGCTTGAAGACGCATTCTACCGTGTCTCAGGGCTTGCTGAAAGGGTATATGATCAAGTAAGACTGCGAAATATGCTTGACACATAATAATGCTGAGAATAAAAAGACTTAGAAACAGTGAGGCTCCTAGAAAAATGATGATGAACCAATAAATAATAGATCCACTCCAAAAAATATGCAAAAAATCAAAAAAATATCTAACAACGAGTGCAGCAATAAAAAAAACTACAAATGTTTCTAAAATAATGGCTGCTTCCGTAAGGAGAGGGAAGCTAATCGAATTAAAATGCCGCAAGATTACCAAAAAGCTTTTCCAGATTGAAACGGGATCACCTGTCTCCCTACGATCAATGCAATAATATAATGAAGAAATACAGAAAATATTAAGAAGTAGTATAGGAATGAGCGCGATAAGAAAGGTAATTATTGAAGTCTGGAACCAGTTGAGTAAGAGGATACTTGTTGGAAAAGTAAGTGCAAATACAATAAAAATTTCAGAATAACATGTGATAAGAATTTTTATCATGTCTCCAAGCAGTAATATAACCGTTGCAAATAGTGGTATTTTCATAAGGGGTTTCCCGAGTTTGCGAGTAAGCTTTACAAAGCGTAATGAGAATGTTGATTGGAAGAGGAAAAAATATGTTTTTTTTATTGATTTAAAAAAAGTGTATGTACTACGTTTGAGAAGCAATTGTATATCAGCAACAAATTTTCCGGTTCTAACACGATACTCGATATACTCTATACAGCTTGTGAGAAAATTATCAATTGATTTGAAAAAATGAATGAATACTTTCATCATAGATCTATTGTTTCATCTAAAGAAATTATGTGTCAAGCTTTCGAGCATTTTGGGTATCCTTTAGTGGGGTTTATTGTAGCATTGCTCTCTTTATCAATAAGCAACAAAGAAAACCCCGCAGAAGCAGGGTTTTCTTCTCCGTGCACCATATGGTCGGAGTAGTGTTCCTTGAAATAGATATTTCAAGGAGTCTCTATACAAGACTATTTTGAACCAATCTTGTACATTCCGGTACCACAAACTGGACATTTTGCTTTAAGAGCTGGTTTGCCGTTCTTCATGGTAACTTGTTCAGGATTGTCGACGTCTCTTTTTGCGCGACATTTTACACAATACATTGATGCCATTATTGATCACCTCCTTCCAAGTAACTACAAAATTGACTTCTATTTCATAAATGAAGATAAAAAAGTCGAATTAAGAGTTCTGCAATAACAATTGCTCCAGTAACTATCGCAGTTTTCATGAGATCTTTTAGTAAATAACCATATTCAGAAGTAGAGATGGCTACTGGATTGCTCATTTGTTGTGTGGATTTGGGAGTTGCTGGTTTTTTTGGAGTAGTCGAAAATGAGAATGTCATATCTGTAGTTGCAGTTTTTTGAGTAGGTGACTGTGTCTCAATTTTTTGTGAGGGGGTATCTAGTGGTTCTATTTCAAGAGCCATATCTTTTTTTTGAGCAGTCTGAATTTTTTGCTTGCGAGTTTTTCTTTTTTTAGGCATGAATGAGCCTAGGTTACACTATTGACTTGATGCCTGTCAAGAGGTTAATATGGATTAAACAAAATATTCAAGGCTAAAAGTGAAGAGTTTTTGTTATAAGAGCTATTTATGATACTTTATCTTTTTCTATTTATAGTTATTGTGTGGCTTGGCGTGCTCACTTATTACTGGTTTCATTTGAGAAAAAATTATCTTACCCTGACACAGGGGGTAAATAAAAAGATGCTTGATGAAGTTCTCAGTAATCTTGTCCATGGGGAGCAAAAGATAAAAGAAGATATTGCAAAGTTGGTAGAGCGTTGTGATAGAATAGAAAAAGAAGAGGGATACCATATCCAGAAAATTGGGCTTCTGCGTTTTAATCCTTTTAAAGATACCGGAGGCGATCAAAGTTTTATCTTGTCCCTAGTTGATGCACATAATACGGGAATTATTATTACGGCATTATATTCTCGTTCAGGTACCCGCTGGTATACAAAACGGGTGACCAATGGTAAAAGCGTGGAGCATGAACTATCTGAAGAAGAAAAGAAAGCTCTACATAAAGCAGCCGAATTACGATAATGTATGAATAAAAAAGCGCTTATCCTGCTCTCAATCATTGTTTTTTTCCTTTCGGCGGGAGTTTCCTATTTCTCATTTTCAAAACAAACCTCAGCAGAACAACAAGCAGGTAAAACAAATCCTGCACTTCTTGGTAAAGTGAATAACGATTATCAAGCTTTAACTTTTGACCCAAATGTTCCCAAAACCGAAGCATGTCCTCTCACAGGGGTAAAATATGGAAAAGATCAAGCGGCATGGTGGCAATCACATGAACCATTGGGAGTTATGATTGAGAATCATACTGATGCTCGTCCACAATCAGGTATTAATGCTGCTGCTGTGACCTACGAGGCAGTTGCAGAAGGAGGTATTACAAGAACACTTAACGTTTTCTACTGTCAGGATGCAGGAATCGTCGGCCCTGTACGTTCTGCACGGACATACTTCCTTGATTTCATTTCAGAGTATGGACAAAATCCATTATATGCTCATGTCGGTGGTGCAAATTCACCAGGTCCAGCAGATGCCCTTGGTCAGATTATTGATTACGGGTGGAATCAATATAATGATTTGAATCAATTTTCTATAGGGTTTCCTGTGTACTATCGTGATGAAACCCGTCTTGGTCATGAAGCCGCAACTGAACACACGATGTATTCTGTAACAACAAAATTGTGGGAAATAGGAAAATCGAGAGGAATAACGAACGTGAATAAAAATGGTAAAGCTTGGGATGCGAATTTTACTCCGTACAAATTTGCTGATGCTCCAGTTGTGAGTATGAGACCTGCAAGTCAAGTGATTAACATTCCATGGGATGGGCCGGAATATGCAGTTAAGTGGACATATAATTCAAAGGATAATCTCTACTATCGCGATAACGGTGGACAATCACATATAGACCGTAATACGCGTAAACAATTAACAACGATGAATGTGATCGTTCTTTTTATGAAAGAAAGTAACGCGATAGATGGTTATCAAGGGAATGAACATATGTTGTATGGAACCACCGGTTCTGGTGATGCTTTGGTTTTTATGAATGGAAAAGAAGTAAAAGCAACGTGGAAAAAATCAAGCAGGACAGATAGAACAATTTTAACTGATACTAGTGGTAATGAAATTACCTTTACAGCTGGGAAACAATGGTTTGAAATCCTCGGTACTGGTTCTGAAGTTACTGTTCAGTAATACAATATACCGCTGATCTAGTTAGCGCTATTTAAATTGAGTAAAAATTTGCTATAATATCTTCACCTTGCCCTTAGCTCATTATGTTCTCAGATCTTATTACATCCAAAACTAGGGTGAAACTACTCAATCTCTTTCTCACCTCTCCTCATGATATGTATCATGTTCGCGAATGCGTCAGACGAATCGAGGAAGAAATCAATGCTGTCCGGCGTGAATTAATTGCACTGGAGAAAAAAGGTATTTTACGACGGGAACAGCGTGCAAATAGAGTGTATTACTCTCTTTCAAAAGAGTATCCATTTTATTTTGATTTATTGAAGATTGGAGCAAAGACAATTGGGCTTGGTCAACAAATTATTGAAAATCGCGCAAAACTCGGTAAAATGAAATATGCAATGTTTTCAGGGAAATTTATCAGACGGATTAAAGAAAATCCTGAAGATGTTGATCTCATTGTTGTCGGAACAATCGTTTTACCTGAGTTAGCAATTCTTATTCGTAATGAAGAAATGCGACTTGGAACAGAAATAAATTATACAGCAATGACTGAAGAAGAATTTAAATTCCGTAAACAACGTAATGATCCTTTTCTTGTTGGTATTCTCTCGGGGTCTCGCGTGATGATTATTGGTGATGAGGAGGGATTCTTGGCGTGAGACGGCATTCGCTGCTTGCACTTTTTTTTGTCGGTTTATTGATAATTTTGAGTGTGGTAATTACTGCTGCAGCTCCTGCGACTCTTAATGTTACCCTCCCTAATCCTGTTAGTCTTAAATCTGTTCCTATCCATTATTCCTATCCTGGTATTCCTGTAATTAATAAAATTCGTGATTTATCATTCCGATTGGGACTTGATTTGCAAGGAGGCAGCTCCATTATCTTTAGAGCAGATATGAAGGATATTCCACAAGATCAGCGGGATAATGCCTTAAACTCTGCAAAAGCTGTTATCGAGAAGAGAATTAATTTTTTTGGTGTCTCAGAACCTGTTGTACAGACAGCAAAAGTAAGTAACGATTACCGTATCCTCGTTGAGATTCCCGGTGTTACTGATGTAAACCAGGCTGTTAATTTAGTAGGTAAGACAGCAAAACTGACTTTTTGGGAAGGATCAGGAACGGTAATTGCGAGTCAGGCAGCAAAGACCGCTACTATGTCGGCAATTCTGGATTTAGAAGCAGGACGTCCAGTGGGTGTTTCAGCTACGGTGGGTTCAAATCCAAAGCAAACAGATTTGAGTGGCGGTGATCTTAAGCAGGCAGCTGTTACCTTTGATACTAATATAGGCAAACCACAAGTACAATTGACCTTTACCGCTGCCGGAGCGAAAAAGTTTGCTGATATTACTTCCCGGAATGTGGGAAAAATTGTCGCTATTGCATTAGATCAACAGGTTATTGAAGCACCAACAGTACAGCAGCCTATTATTGGAGGTAATGCTGTTATTACAGGGAATTTTACTACGCAAGCAGCAAATAATTTGGCAATTCAGTTAAATGCTGGCGCACTTCCTGTTTCCCTTTTAGTCTTGCAGCAACAGGCAATTGGAGCGACGCTTGGTCAATCTTCATTACAAGCAAGTTATATTGCTGGGGCTTTAGGATTTTTTGTTATCATCTTTTTTATGATTGTGTTATACGGTCGATTGGGAGTGATTGCGAGTGGTGCTTTAATTATTTATTCACTTATTGTACTTTCTTTATTCCGTCTTATTCCAGTGACGTTGACACTTGCAGGAATAGCTGGATTTATTTTATCTGTTGGGATTGCCGTTGATGCAAATATTCTTATCTTTGAACGTATGAAAGAAGAAATTCGACGGGGAAGATCCCTCTCAAATGCTATTGATCTTGGTTTTTCTCGTGCCTGGCCATCAATTCGCGATTCGAATATCTCAAGTCTTATTACCAGTACCGTATTATTTTATTTTGGAACAGGAGTTATCAGAGGCTTTGCAGTGACGTTAGCTTTAGGTATACTTGTCTCAATGTTTTCGGCAATTTTTGTAACACGAACATTTTTGCGGGTATTCTATAAAAAATAACTATGAATATTGTTGGAAAAAGAAATTGGTATTTTGCCTTTTCATTAATCATTATCATCCCAGGAGTTATCTCTCTGTTCTTATGGGGTCTTACTCTTTCAATAGATTTTACTGGAGGATCTCAGATGATATTGGTATATCCCCAGAAAGTGAATGAACAGATAATTACCAATATCAAAAAAACATTTGTTCAGGAAAAAGTTTCAATTGTTTCTTTACAACAACAATCTAGTAATCAAGTATTTGTTCGTACGAAACCAATGGATGACAAGCAGGATTCCAAATTTCTACAAGATTTGAAAAAGAATACGGGTAATGTGAGACAGGATCAATTTGAGACTATTGGTCCGGTTATTGGCAAAGAAATAACCGTCAATGCATTTAATGCAATTGTTATTGCTTCATTATTGATTGTGCTCTATATCGCTTGGGCATTCCGTGGTGTGAGAAAGCCAGCAAGCAGCTGGAGATTTGGTGTATGTGCAATCATTGCGTTATTGCATGATGCCCTTGTAGTAGTAGGTATTTTTTCATTACTTGGTCATTTCTTTGGTATTGAGGTTGATAGCTTGTTTGTAACCGCGCTTCTGACGGTTATTGGATTCTCGGTTCATGATACGATTGTTGTTTTCGACAGAATTAGAGAAAATTTGCGAAGAAATATTACTGCTACATTTCCACAAGTTGTAAATGATTCGATTCTTCAGACACTGGTGCGTTCATTGAATACTTCGTTAACTGCCATGTTAGTTCTATTTACCCTTTTGATTTTTGGTGGCACATCCATCAGGTGGTTTGTTGTTGCAATGTTAATTGGTATTGTCAGTGGGACCTATTCTTCAATTTTTAATGCTTCACAGCTGCTCGTTGTTTGGCAGGAACGGATAGAGAAAAGAAATACTAAAGGAAGAAAGTAAATTGTTAGATCTTTGCTGTATTTGGCTTAGGCTTAATTACACTATATGTGGTACATTTCTGCCTGTTGTCATCAAGGAGTGTAAGGAATAGCAATTACCCTAATAATTTTTCTTTAACAAGTCTGCTTACCAAAGAGCCATCTGCCTTACCTTTTACTTTTGGCATCAGAGCACCCATGACTTTTCCTATATCAGAGGCGCTTGTTACTCCTGTTTGTACAATTGCTTCAGCAACAAGTTTTTTTATTTCTTCCTCATCCATTTGTTTAGGAAGATATGCTTCAAGAATTTGCATTTCTTTCGTTTCTTTTTCGGCGAGTTCATCTCGTCCACCTGCTTTGAATTGTTCGATAGAATCACGGCGCTGTTTTACCTGTTTTTGCAACACTGCTTCGACGTCTTCTTCTGTTGCTTCGTAACCGGCTCCGCCTTTTTCGATTTCGGAATAGCCAAGTGCTGAAATCACCATACGAAGGGTTGACGTTTTTTCTGTATCTCGGGCAAGCATTGCCTGTTTTAATTCATCTCTAAGTTGTTGTTTGGTCATAGTGAAATTATATCACACCTGGTATCTTTACGACTTACGCAAAACTAGGTAAACTCAAGGCTGATTGATGGTTTGAGGATATACTGTCTCATAGCATGTTGGATAATTTGCTGTTTTGCCTGATACCAACTAAGGTTTTTCCGCAGTCTGTTTCTCTCTAATGCAAC
>DATMOG010000085.1:0-11301 GCA_035568375.1 Candidatus Sulfotelmatobacter sp. | reverse complement strand
GAATTGAAACTTGAGCCCTCCTTCGAGGATCTTTGATCTGCCATCCATACGTGACAAGCATCATATCCTAAGGAAGCGTTTCTGTATAGGTGACATTTCTATTCTTGTTAGGGGTGTCGTTTCTATTATTGTCTGATAATTTTTATGCTACCCCTTGTTCTAATGCCTCGAAAATGATATAATACATCTACTTATGCCATTGTCTACAACTCAAAAACAAGAGATTATTAATAAATTTCAGACAGCAAAAGGTGATACTGGAAGCCCTGAAGTGCAGATTGCATTGCTTTCAACAAGAATTCAACGATTGGCAGAACATTTGAAATCTCATGCTCATGATGTTCATAGTCGACGAGGACTTTTATCAATGATCGCAAAAAGACGACGTTTAATTAATTTCTTGAAAAAGGTTGATGAGAAACGAGTTGGCGGTATTTTGAAAGAAATCGGATTGAAGGATTAATTATTTTCTCCTCATTTGAAGGATAAAAACGAAAATATAGGTAAAAGAATAACTCGCATAGAAAAAGAATTTCTGCTACAATAGAGAATATAAAAGATTTACGCTTTGTAGCCACGTTACGAAAGGAAAGTTAGAAAATACTAAAAAGAACTACATGAATAATAAAAAAACTACAGTTTCTATAGAATTTGCAGGAAAAACATTAAGTTTTGAAACAGGAGAACTTGCCCCACAAGCAACAGCTTCTGTTTTAGCACGCCTTGGCGATACTATGGTTCTTATTACCGTTGTTGAAGGTGTCGAACGTTCTGATATCGATTATTTTCCATTATCAGTTGAATATGTTGAACGGCTCTATGCTGGTGGTAAGATTAAGGGTAGTCGTTGGGTTAAACGAGAAGGCCGACCATCAGATGAAGCAATTCTTGCAGGACGGTTGATTGATCGTTCTATCCGACCACTTTTCCCAAAGAGCTTTAAGAAAGAAGTACAAGTTATTGTGACTGTTTTATCAGTTGATGCTGAAAATGCTCCAGATATTATTGCACTCAACGGTGTCTCTGCGGCTCTTGCAATGTCGCGGATTCCATGGAAAGGACCAATTGGTGCGATTCGTATGGGTTATGTTGAAGAAAATGGAGACGAACAGGCAGCACTTCTTCCAAATCCAACAGTGAGTGAATCAGTCCATTCAGTGCTTGATATCGTTGTTTCACAAAGTAAAGAAAAGACCGTTATGATTGAAGCAGGAGCTTTACAGGTTCCAGAAGCTGTTGTTGCTGAAGCAATTCAAAAAGCACATATCGATACACAGCGTGTCATTTCTGGTATTGAAGAGCTGGTAAAAAAGGCAGGACAAGAAAAATTGCCAGTTCCTCAGGATGAATCAATTTCAGAAGCAGTCCACATTTTTGAAAAGTCTTACAAATCAGACATAGCAGAACTCGTCGAAATTCGTGTTAAAAAAGAAGGCGGTAGAGATGAAACAGGCGCATTGGTTGATCGTGTTTATGATGAATTGAAGATGAAGGATCCTCAAGCAGAAGTAGATAAAAAATCTCTTGCAAAAGCACTTGAACTCGTAATGTTTAAGATGATCCGTGCGGATGTTGTGAACAAACAAAAACGTGTCGATGGACGAAAGATTGATGAGCTTCGAAATATTTTTGCTCGTGTTGGTATACTACCAAGAACTCATGGTTCAGCACTCTTTAATCGTGGAATTACTCAGGCACTTAGTGTTGTGACTCTTGCATCTCCTCGACTTGAGCTATTAATTGAATCTGCTGAAGGTGAAGAAAAAAAACGATATATTCATCATTATTCAGGACTTCCTTATTCGTTTGGTCAGGCTGGCAGAGTTGGTTTTGTTTCAAGGCGGGAAATCGGTCATGGTGCCCTTGCTGAAAGAGCACTTAAGGCAGTTATCCCTGATCAATCTAATTTTCCTTACACAATTCGTGTTGTTTCAGAGGTCTTATCCCAAAATGGTTCTAGTTCTATGGCATCGACTTGTGGCTCAACGCTTGCACTTATGGATGCTGGCGTTCCTATTATTGCGCCAGTTGCAGGTATTTCAATTGGAAGAATGTCAGAAGGTGACAAGGCTATTTTGCTTACTGACATCATTGGGCTCGAAGATTTTTCAGGTGATATGGATTTCAAAGTCGCAGGAACCGAAAAAGGCATTACTGCAATTCAGTTGGATGTTAAAATTGATGGTTTACGAGATGAGGAAGTTGTCGAAATTCTTGCAAGAGCGAGAACTGCGCGAATGCAAATTCTTGAGAAAATGCTTTCTGCAATTTCACAATCACGAGCTGAAGTTTCTGAATATGCACCAAAGATTTCTGTTATTCAAATCCCTACAGAAAAGATTGGCGAAGTTATTGGACCAGGTGGAAAGAGTATCCGAAATATTATCGCACAGACAGGTGCGGATGTTGATATCGATGATGATGGTAATGTGACTGTCTCTGGAGTTTCTGAGGAAGCAGTGAAGAAAGCTATTGACTGGATCAGTGGTATGACACGTGAAGTAACTCCTGGTGAAGAATTTGAAGGCGAAGTCAAGCGGATTTTGCCATTTGGGGCCTTTGTTGAATATCTTCCTGGTCGTGAAGGTATGGTACATGTCTCAAAGATGCGACGAGGATTTGTCAAAGATCCATCAGAAGTTGTCTCAATTGGTGATCAAGTAAAAGTTAAAGTCGAAGAACGTGATGCACAGGGAAGAATTAATTTGACGATGCTTCTTGGGGAAGATAATGATCAGCCACAGCAACCACAAGATGAACAGCAGCCATCGTTTGATCGTCCGGCACCGAGTTTCCGAAGAGATGATCATAGTGGGAGACGTCCCTTTGAACGACGAGGTGATCGACCTGGATTTGGTAATTCAGATCGTCCAGTATCAGATCGTCCAGCTCATCCATTATCACAACAATTACGAAGAGAAAATGAAGAAAAAAATCGAGGACCTCGCAAATTTGGTCCCAAGAAGCGATTTAGTAGGTAAACTGTTCAATTAGAGATTTGTAAGAGAAAGACCCCAATTAATTTACAAGGCAAGAATTTCTTCAATAGTTTGTTTATAGATATGTATTTCCTGAACTCCAACAAGGGCTATCAAGCACTTGTCCTTTGGAGTTCTGAATGAAACAATGTCTGGATCAAAAGTTTCAAATTAAAAATGCTGTTTCATGATAGTACTAGTAGGTCCATATTTTGGGGAAAACAAAAAATTGGTTTAAATCGAAAAAACAAAATTGTTAAAAAGTCCCGGAATTTTTTAATCAAATGTTTTACCTACACGTCTACATATTATCTATTCAAATAGTTTTCAGCATTAAATCGTCTGTATAACATTTATAATTTGCTTTTCTCTTCATTAGTTTTATTTATCAATGGAACGATTAATATCTTTTCCACTCTGTTTCCATCCATATCCATAACTTCAAAACGGTAATTTTCAAACTCAAATTTATCTCCTGAAACTGGTAATCGTCCGAGTTTATGCATGAAGAAACCTCCGGCTGTATGAAAAACACCCGATCGCTCTTCTGGAAGTTTTTTAAAATGAAAGTACTCTTTAAATTCATCGATAGGCAAAAGACCATCCACGAGCAATGTTCCATTATCCCGTTTTATTATTTCGTTCTCATCTAGTTCGTTGATTGTTGGGATATCTCCTACAATAGCTTCAAGAATATCAGTTAAAGAAATAAGCCCTTGGACATTTCCATATTCATCTATTACAAGTGCCATGTGAATACCTGACTTTTTGAAAAGCTCCAATATTTTTAGCACATCCATGCTTTCAGGAACGAAAAGAGGTTTATGAAGAAATTTTTGCAACTCTATTTTTTCTTCAACGAGAAAATTTGTCAGAATATCCTCTGATCTGACGATACCTAATACTTTATCAAGACTGTCACGACATACAGGAAAATTTGCATGAGGATATTTTGCTATTTTATTTCTCAGAGTTTTAAATGAACTGTCAGGGGTAAGCCATATAATTTCTTTCTGGGGAGTCATAAGCATATTCACTTTTTTATCACCTAGTTTTAACGTGCGTTCGACAATATCTTTTTCTGCAAGATCAAATACTCCGGATTTTGCACCTTCTTTGATTAGCATACGGACTTCTTCTTCACTTACAGATGATTCTTTGAAAGCTTTAACATGAAAACTATGTAAAAGCAAATCACTTGAAAAGGTAAAGAAAGTTACGAGAGGAGAAGCAATCCTTGATAAGACACTTAACGGTCGGGCAACCAAGCCTGCAATCTTTTCAGGAGCATTGAGGGCTAATCTTTTTGGAACAAGTTCACCAATAATTACAGAGAGACAGGTTATAAGTGTAACCACAAGGATAAGTGAAATCGTATCGCTGTAAGGAGCAAGAAAAGGAACTGTTTTGAAAATGACAGATAGGCTTTTTGCAATAGTTGCACCTCCAAATACACTTGCAAATACTCCTACAAAGGTTATACCAATTTGTACTGTTGAAAGGAATCTGTTGGGTGAATGTGCTAAATCAAGTGCTGCTTGAGCATTTCTATCGCCATCCTGAGCTTGTTGTTGTAGCTTAGATTTTCTTGACGAAATAATAGCAATCTCACTCATTGCAAATATACCATTGATGATAATAAGAAGTAAAATTATAATAATTTCCATAGATAAGTAAGTATTGTTATTATAACAGGTATATTGAAATCATTACAAAAATTTTGACAAAAGCAATAATGTAGGGGTAACCTCAATTTTTTAGAAAAGAGGTGAATGCTGTTGCTTAAGATATATCCTACTGGCGTTTTATCAGAAAAATAATTGGAATTTATTAACTTAGTTTTGTAACCAGTTTCAAATGTGCTTATTTAGAAAACGCAGTTATCTTGAGTTTTAGAAAAGTGTTTGAAAAGTCGGGCTTTTTGTGTAGAATAGGTGTATGGATCCTGCTCAAGATCAACCAAGTTTACCACAAGATCTACCAAAATCTACCACTCCGACAACCGGAGGTGGATCAAATGGTGATAATTCCACAATCAATGGGGATAAGCCGATTGCAGTACCTCCTAGTAGCGCTATTGCCCAGCAGCAGGAAGCAACAGATGCTATCCAGGTACAGACAACTGCTGCTGCACAGACATCAAACGGTACAATTACACAAGTTAGTGCAAGAGATAGCAATGGACAATCATACGATCAGATTCGTGCGCTTGGAGAAAAAGTTGAAAAGTCAGCAGTTCCATCTGAGATGAGAAAGCTTCTTACTGATAGAATTGCCCGTTTGGCGCTTATTCGTAATGGCGCAGGATATATGAGTTCAACCTATATTATGGAGTATGAATCAACACAGCGGTATGTGAATTGGGTGACTGGGTATCCATGGGCGATAAAAAGTCAGGATATTCTTGATCTGAAAAAAGCAAAAGAAATTCTTGACCAGGACCATTATGGATTGGATATGCTCAAAAATCGTATGCTTGAATATATTGCATCAATTATGCTTAATTTGCAAAATAACGGTCCGAATTTTGCTACGCAATCACCAATTTTATGCTTTGTTGGTCTTGCGGGTACTGGTAAAACTACTTTTGCGATGTCAATTGCTAAGGCATTAGGTCGGCAATTTGTCCGTATTCCTTTTGGTGGTATGGCAGACTCTCGTGTGCTTCGTGGACAATCACGTTTTTTTCCTGACGCAGAGCCAGGACAGGTATATAAAGGATTGGTTAGCGCTAAGGCAAGAAATCCTGTATTGCTTTTTGATGAGTTGGACCGTGTGACAGAAACAGCACGTGCTGATATTATGGGTGTGCTTATTGAGCTTTTGGATCCTGGTCAAAATAACGCCTTCGCTGATCATTATATTGATTATCCTGTTGATCTTTCTAATTGTCTTTTTGTTGCTACTGCAAATAATACAACGGCTGTGAGTACGGCTGTTTTGGACCGTTTGGAAATTATCCAAATGCCTTCATATAATGATGAAGAAAAGACTGTTATCGGACGTGATTTTGTGTTGCCGAAGACTAAAAAATTAGTCGGACTTAAACCCGAACAATTAACAATTGACGAAGCTGTTTGGGGAATTGTGATAAGGCCGCTTGGATATGATCCTGGTATCCGTGGTCTCGAGCGATTGATCAACATGATGTGTCGAAAAGTAGCGAGAATGATCGTCTCTGGGGAAGCAAAAAATGTCCGCATTACCGCAGACAATATCAAAATTTTCACGAATGAAGTGTAACTTCTAATATGTCCTTGTTTTGCATAAGCAGGAGCAGTATACTACATTATGGATCAAAAACAGCAACAAAAAACTTCGAACGAACCAACAGTTTCTTTCATATCTCTTGGCGGACTAGAAGATGTGACTCGAAACATGTATCTATATGAATATAATAATCAAATTTTAATTGTTGATTGTGGACTCGGATTCCCTGATGAATCAATGTTTGGTGTTGATCTATTATTACCAGATATTTCTTATTTGTTGGATGTTGTAAAAAAAGGTAATAAAAAAATTGTCGGAATGGTATTGACACATGGTCATGAAGATCATATTGGCGGATTGCCATTTATACTACCACAACTGCCTCAATTTCCAATCTATGCATCACCACTCACTGCAGCACTCGCTAATGAAAAATTACAGGATTATAAAGTACCTGCAAATATCAAAACAGTACAATTTACTGATGATGAAATACCTCTTGGTGATTTTAGGATTTCTTTCGTTCGCGTAACTCATTCGATTCTTGATAGTGCAAATATTATTATCAAAACACCTGTTGGTAATCTCTATCACGGAAGTGACTTCAAATTTGATTTGACACCAGCTGATGGGCACAGGACTGATTTTCTGAAGATTACCAAAGTTGCGCAGCAAGGATTTCTAGCATTGATGTCTGATTGTTTAGGTTCAGAAAGAGATGGCTTTACGCAATCAGAGCAGATGTTGGGTCATCATTTTGAACGCGAAATGCGCAATTGCCCTGGTAAATTTATTATTACGACATATTCATCCAATGTTTCCCGACTCAATCAAGCAATTCAAGCTGCAGAAATGACTGGACGTAAGGTGTGTTTTGTTGGACGCTCAATTCTTAAAGTCAAACAAGTTGCAGACCGTCTTGGTTATCTCAAGATACATGACGGAACAGAAGTACAAATTGCAGATTTACCTCAATATAAAAGCAAACAATTGGTGTTGCTTGTCGCAGGAAGTCAGGGACAGGAAAATTCTGCTATGACGAGAATTGCAGAGGGTGAGCATCGGGATATCCGACTTGATCCGCAAGATACGGTTGTCTTTTCTTCTGACACTATTCCCGGTAATGAATTGAATGTTAATGAATTGTATGACTCGATTGCCAAACGTGGTGCTCATGTTTTGGAATCCAATGGTACAGGAATGTATCATGTTTCTGGACATGGATCGGCAGGAGATCATATGCTCCTTATTGCCTTAACCCAACCGCGATTCCTTTTGCCTATCAGTGGTACGTATCGTCATATGGTAGACTACCGTACAACTGCTATGCAAATGGGTTACAAGCGCAATGATATTTTTCTTGTAGAAAATGGTCAGGAAGTGCTGTTTGGGAGAAATAATATACGTTTTGGTAAGAAGATTGAGATTAAGCATGTCTATGTGGATCAAATTTCAGGAGAGGAGTTAGAAAATTTTGTTATTAGAGATCGGGAGCGGTTGGCGAAGGAAGGGGTAGTCATTATCATGGCTGAAGTGAAAGCATCAGATGGACAACTCGCTGAAAAACCAGAAGTTATTGCTCGTGGATCGTATCTTACTGACACAACAGAAATTTCGCAAACGCTTGCAGTTGAACTTGAAAAAGTACTATCAAGACATAGAGAAAAAGTAATAAATTGGTTCCACGTTCGTCGGACAATTGGTGAGACTTCGGAAAGGTTCCTCTATAAAAAACTCCGCACCCGCCCTTTAGTGCTACCGGTCGTAATAGAAGTTTAATCTGTTATACTTGACTTATGGAATTTAATAAGATGTTTCAAAGAGCGATTACGCTACGGAAGAAATATGCTGAATTAGAAATCAAGAAAAGAGGTAAAGCATGGACTAATGCGCAAATGATGGAAGGGTTTGTTGTGGATGTTGGAGAGTTAATGGAAATTGTTATGGCAAAAGAGGGGGCAAGGGATATGGAGAACGTGGATGAAAAACTGGCACATGAGCTATCTGATTGCTTATGGAGTGTACTAGTATTAGCAGATAAATATAGTGTTAATCTTGAACAGGCATTTCAAAAAACAATGGACTCATTAGAAAAGCGTATTGACGAAGCTATTGGAGAATAGACGTATAATTTTCTACAGGTTTTACCATCTGAAATGACTGAAGGCTTTGTTGGCTTCTGCTTGTTTGAGTGCGAGTTCTCTCTTCCTGATCGCTTCACCTTCATTGTTTATAGCAGCAAGTATTTCAGCAGCGAGTTTTTCAGCAAATGAATGATATTCTTTATTTTGTCGTTTTCGTGCTGCATCAATCATCCACCGAAGTGCGAGAGCCATTCTTCTTTCATGTTTGACTTCAACAGGGACTTGATAGTTAGCACCACCGATACGTCGTGCTTTAACTTCAACTTTTGGACCAATGTTTTGAATAGCTTTTTCGAAAGCTTCCAATGGCTGTTGGCCTTTTTGTTCAAGAATACTAAATGCTTTATAGATTTGTGCTTGAGCAATAGTTTTTTTACCGTCGCGCATGATGTAGTTGATCAGTTTAGCAACTAGTACGTTGCCATAAATAGTATCTGGATTAATTTGTCTTTTTTGTACTTTTGCGTGTCTCATAGTTTCTAGATTAAGCTGCTTTTGCTGCTTTTTGTAATTTAGTTCCGTAAATACTTCGGCTAGTTTTTCTTCCATCAACACCAAGCAGATCAAATTTTCCTCGGACTGCATGATACTTTACGCCTGGTAAGTCACGAACACGACCACCACGAATAAGTACAATACCGTGTTCAGAAAGTGAATGTCCAACACCTTGGATGTATGCTGTGACTTCCATTTTATTGGAAAGCTTTACACGGGCGACTTTTCGGAGTGCTGAGTTAGGTTTTTTAGGAGTCATGGTTTTAACGAGTGTTACAACTCCTCTTTTTTGTGGGGAATTAGCGTCAGTATACTGTCGATCCTTTGCATTGAATAATCTTTTCAGTGCAGTAGATCGGGTTTTTTTGATTCTTTTTGCTCTTCCTCTTTTTGCTAATTGTGATAATGTTGGCATATCTTTATACTTGATATTATAGCATAAACGAGTATAAAGAGGCTAGTGTTAGTATAAAATATTAAGTATAAAAAGGAATAATTTTTATTCTTCAGTATACTTACTACTTACTCTTAATGCTTTATACTGTTTAAGCGGCAGGTGTTGTCTCCGGCTGCGCATTTTCTGTTGCTGCTTCCGTTACTTCTTGTTGTGCCGCAATTGATTCTTCTGTTTCCATTTCGCCGTTAAGACCTGAAACAGGGATTAATCGACCGATGATGACGTTTTCTTTCAGACCTAAGAGTTTATCGACGCGACCTTCAAGTGCAGCTTCCGTAAGGACTTTGGTTGTTTCTTGAAAGGAAGCAGCTGAAAGCCATGAGTCTGAGAACAGTGCTGATTTGGTGATACCTAGAATAACTTGTCGTCCTGTTGCTGGTTCGCCGCCTTCTGAAAGAATTTCAGCATTTATCTCTTCAAAGCGTGCCTTGGTTACAAAGTCACCAGGGATAAGTGACGTATCACCAACACTCTCGACAATAATCTTGTCAGACATCTTTCGGATGATGACTTCAAAATGTTTATCATTAATACCGATACCTTGCGATTCATATACTCGTTGTACTTCAGTGATCAAGTATCGTTGTACCATGAGGAGACCTCCAATTTTGAGAACTTCTTTTGGATCCAAATCACCTTCAGCAAGTGGTGTGCCTGCAGTAATTTCGTCACCATCTTTGACACGAAGTGCTGCTGATAGTGGAACAAAATATTCCTGTGATTCGATTGGTTTAATTTTAGTGTTTTTGATATTAAGATGATAACCTTCATCAGTTGTTTCAATTTTTACTTTACCGGTAATTTCAGAAACAGACGCCATATTTTTTGGTGTACGCATTTCAAAAAGTTCTTCAACACGAGGCAGACCTTGTGTTACGTCAGACATAACAACACCACCATAGTGTCGGACACGCATGGTCAACTGGGTTCCTGGTTCTCCGATACTTTGTGCAGCCATCACACCTACAGGGACACCAAGACCAACGCTTTTCTTTGTTGAAAGATCCCATCCGTAACATGATGCACATAGACCGTAGGGAAGTGCGCAAAGAAGTGGTGAACGGATGATTACTTCTTGAACTTCATTTTCTTCAAGGAGGTTGATATTCTCTTCGTTAACTTCTTCTCCAGCCTTCATCACAATTTTCTTTGATTTTGGTGTCATTGCATTTGTTGCAAGGACACGTCCCATTAATCTGTCTGCAAATGCAGATGTTCGGTCTTTTTCACCTCGAACAATGGTGAGACCTTGGGTTGTGCCACAATCTTCATTACGGATGATGACTTCATGAGCAACATCAACAAGTCTTCGGGTAAGGTATCCTGCATTTGCTGTCTTAAGAGCTGAGTCAGTCAAACCTTTTCGTGAACCACGAGCTGATGCAACGTATTCAAAGATTGAGAGACCTTCACGGAAGTTAGATTTAACAGGAAGTTCAACTATCTTACCCAATGGGTCAACGATAAGTCCCCGGAGAGCTGAAAGTTGTTTCAATTGTTCCAAACCTGCACGTGATCCTCCTGAATCAATACTGATTTTGATTGGATTCTGTGGTCCCAATAATTTCCAGGTAATATCGGCAACTGCATTGGTTACTTTCAACCAAACATCATTTGATAATCGTTTCTTTTCAGATAAAGTGATAAGACCTTGCTTGTATTCTTCATCTATTAGCTTCACTTTTTTATCCGCTTCAGCAATCATCTGATTTTTTTCTGGAGCAATATCGTTATCAAAAACGGAAACACTGACACCCGAAATGGTTGCACCGAAGAATCCAAGACTTTTGATCTTATCAATGAGTGCAGCAACGACGTCTGATGAGTATAGTTTCATGGATCGAGTAATAATTTTCTTAATACCGCCTGCGTTAATTGCTTCATTGACGTAGCCAAAATCTTCTGGCAGCAATTCATTAAATCGAATTCGGCCAACGGTTGTTTCAATAACAGATACATTGGCTTTATGATCAATAATTCTTACCATAACTGGTTCTCTCATTTTTACTTTTCCGAT
>DATMOG010000084.1:0-8997 GCA_035568375.1 Candidatus Sulfotelmatobacter sp. | reverse complement strand
TGTTGCATTAGAGAGAAACAGACTGCGGAAAAACCTTAGTTGGTATCAGGCAAAACAGCAAATTATCCAACATGCTATGAGACAGTATATCCTCAAACCATCAATCAGCCTTGAGTTTACCTAGTTTTGCGTAAGTCGTATCTAGTAAGAGTAGCTATTTCTAGTGACAAAGCTCATTTCCGTAGATACCTAACCTTGACAACTTGACGAGTTAGGCATATCCTTAAAGTTAGGTTAACTAATCTATTCCAATGATAAACCTGTTAACATCACCAAAATTTATCACTATTACAATTGCTGTTATTGCAATACTTGTTATACCCTTAACCATTATTGAAGTACAAAGCCAACAAAACCTCAAACAAAATGCAGAAGGCATTTTATGGGTTGTTTCACAAGCAGCTAGTACCACTTGTGCAGCTGATGGAAGTGGAGCAAATATTGCAACAATGTTTACTAACGAAGAGTCCCGAAATGCTTCAACTGCCATGAATGTCACTGTTAAAGATAATCAGACAGGAAAATCTGTTAATATGGGTTCAATTGCAGGAGGCGCAACAAAGACAAATACCATTAGGACAGGCAAAAATGCATTAAATGCAGGTACTGTTACGTTCACCCTTACCTGGACTGATGGTCATAGTGGTAGAGATAGTCGGACAGCAAGCTATAAAGCGATAAACAGTTGTATTCCTCAACCAACTCCAACACCCACTATTCCTCCAGGACAACCAACTCCAACAATCTGTCCTACTTTGGAGCCGGTAAAAAATGTTCATATTATTTGTCCGAATTGCCAATTGAGTCCGAGTCCAAGCCCATAAAGATAAAACAAACCTATAACTAGAGTGAATGTATCTAAACCATCGTCCAAACCATTACTACTTATATTAATCGGAGTCGCGCTCGTCGGGATCCCGATTACCTTATATGCTCTCCAACAACAACAACTATTTAAACAATTTGCCTTTTCTACACAACAATCCGCAATAACCGAATGTTCTCTTGAAGATGGATCTGCAGTTATTAAAGTTACTTTTGCCAATACAGAAAGTACAAAAGCGATTACTATTACAGCAAATGATTTACAGACTGGAACATTTGTTGATCTTGGGACAGTCAGTCCTCAAGAAATAAAATCAGCGACTATTGTCACACTAAAAAGTAGCTTAACGAACGGGTCAGTAATTTTCAAGCTTGCTGCTACAGATGGTTCTTCCGATACCTCACAAGTTGCAGCGACTTATGATCCTATTAACAATTGTTCTGGACCTGTAGCTAATTTCTGTCCTGTAACGGGACAAAACACACAGGGTCTCTGTAAGTGGGATCCCATAATAGGAACACAGGGATACAATGTTGTTATTACTGAAACTGACACAGGCACCATTATCCAATCGTTAACCGTTTCTAAAGATGCCTCACAAAGTGCATTTCCTATGGCCCCAAGTATACCTTATACCTGTACTGTTACCCCAACCAATAGCTGTGGAACGGGAATACCTGTAACAAGCCAGGCAAAAATTTGCCCGGTATCACCATCACCAACACCTACACCTCCGCCTGTTTGTCCAAGCGGAACAACAACTGAAGGCATATGCCGTTGGGATGCGTTAGATGGTGCTACATCATATGGAATTGCTGTTAATGATATAACAACTGGTCAAACTGTTAAAACAGGTACTGTCCAAGCACCAAGTACTGAATTTTCCTTCCCTAATAATGGCCTTGACACTTATCAATGTACTGTTAGTTCCAGTAACATCTGTGGCAACACACCACCAAGCAATAGTCCACCTAGTACCTGTACTGTTCCTACACCAACACTTTCATTAACACCAACACCAACGGCTTTAGTAACGCCTCTTCTCACACCAACGCCACTGCCAACATCGACACCATCACCAACGCCTTTGCCAACTGCAACGCCGACACCACTGCCCACTTCTACACCACAACCGACGCCTTTGCCAACTGCAACACCAACCCCAAACCCAACGCCTGTCATTATCGTCAGGACAATCACCCAACCTCCACAACAAACAGTAATACAAATACCAGGTCAAACCCAAACTATCGTACAGCAAGGGCAAACAGTTGTTCAGCCTCCTGCACAATCAACTCCAAGGCCGTATTCACCAGTAACACCAGTACCAACGGTCATGCCAACAGGAAATACAACACCAACATTTATTCTAGTCGGAACAAGTGCTATTTTGCTTCTTGCCGGCGGTCTCATCTTCTTTATTCTCTGATGAACTATGAAACTGTAGTATAATAAATTTTCTAATGGAGATTTTTTTTACTCTACTGATAAAACTCATTCCACTCTATCTAATATTATTAGTAGGTTATCTTGGTGGTAAATATTTACATATTCAAAAAGAATCAATTGCTACGCTTCTCATAGATATTATCGTGCCAGTAATTGTATTCACAGGAGCTGTAAAGACTGAAGTAAACATTAGTACTATCTCGTTACCCATATTATTCTTCGTTGTCTGTTTAATAGTATCACTTATAACATATGCATTGGGAGGATTTTTTTGGAAGGATGCAACACGAAACATCCTTTCCTTTATTGCAGGTAGTGGAAATACTGGTTATTTTGGCTTACCGGTTGCCATCGCGCTTTTTGGAAATACTATCATTGGAATTGTTGCTGCAGCAATTTTGGGTACCAATCTTTATGCTACATCTATTGGTTTTTACATAGCTGCAAAAGGGCATCATACGGTAAAAGAAAGTATTAGTAAAATACTAAAATTACCGATTCTTTATGCATTTATTCTTGGAATTGTAGTAAATATTGCAGGAATTAAACTAGGCAATATTTATTTTGATACTGCAAATAGCTTCAACGGCGCTTATATAGTTTTAGGCATGATGCTTGTTGGATTAGGATTATCAGATAGTAAAACATATAAAATCGATTTTCGATTTATTGGTATCTCGTTTATTGCAAAATTCTTGCTTTGGCCTTTGGTTGTTATTGCAATATTATTTCTTGATGAAGTTACGTTTAAAATATATAATCCTCATCTTTATAAGATAATACTGCTTATGACTATCGTTCCACTAGCTGCTAATGTCGTATCTTATGCAACAGTACTCAAATCACATCCTGAAAAAGTCGCGATGGCTGTCCTCTTAAGTACTCTCTTTGCCTTGTTGTATATACCATTAGTCGCTTTTTTCTTTTTTAAATAAAATTATAGTATAATTACCTTATGAAAAAAGTAGTTGTTGTTACTGGATCCTCAAGTGGACTTGGGAAAGCAATTGCTACCTTACTATTACAACGTGGTGACTATCATCTTATTCTCACTGGGAGAAATGCAAGAGGACTGGCAGAATTTCAAAATAACTCAGATGTAGATATTATTATCGGTGATATTACAGACAATAAAACACTTGATGCAATTGAAAACAACGTAAAAAAACGTAAACGAATCGATATCCTCATCAATAACGCTGGTATCATTTATATCCAACCATATACTGATAATACAAGACAACAGTTAGATGACTTACTCGAAATCGATCTCAAGGCACCAATGTTACTAACGCAACAACTCTATCCATTGATGGTCAAGCAACAATCAGGACATATTATCAATATCAATTCCACAACGGGACTACTTGCAAAAGCGAATCACACACTGTATTCAGCAGCTAAATTCGGCCTGAAAGGTTTTACCGATGCGTTACGATATGAAGCAAACCAACATAATATTCGTGTAACAAGTTTTCATCCAGGTGGAATGAAAACTGAATTTTACGATGAACTCACTGGTATTCCGGTCGAAAAATATATGAATCCACGATTAATTGCTAAACTGTTACTACAGCTCATTGAAACAGATCCGTCAATCGCTCCTGATGAAATCGTTATCAATCGAATGATGAAGTAAACAATCTTCTCATCTTTATTTCATTTTTTTATTGTTTAGTATACAATTCACATCAACTATGAAAATGTTCGTCCATAAAATGTATCTTATTATTGGTAGTATTGCCGTTTTTATTATCCTTATCCAACTTGTTATCACAACTAATCCTGCGTTACCCGCCCAGGCTGCTGATAACGTTCTCAGACCTCTTATTGGAAGTCAAAAAACTATTGATTTGGAATCATTTTATTTTTCTCTTAACGACCAGATTGATAAAGTAACATATAACTACAAGAAACCAAGTGCAGATATCTTTACCTCATCACTTCTTGGTAGCTCAGAACAAGAAAGATCTATATCCACAAATAGTGCTATGAGCACAACAAATATTGCGATACAAAACAGTTTTCCTCCTTTACCACAAGAAGGCATTTGGCTACCGATTGATAATACACTTTTCCCAAATGAAACTGTACTAGCGCGAACATTTATACGTCCAGATACTTCACGATCCTATGCCATTGTTTCGCTGGTAAAAATGAATATGAAAAAATTAAACATCGGTTTACAAGCAGGCACGTACTATCCTGGCGGTCCAAAGGGAATATTCGGACCCGGGTATATTCCTAAATCAATCCTACAATCAAATTCTCTTATTGCAGCTTTTAACGGAGGTTTTATGGAAAAAGATGGACATTACGGTATGATTATTGGTAATAAAACCTATGTCCCTTTACGCAATAATCTTGCGACACTTCTGGTTTTAGCAGATGGGTCTGCACAGATTATTGACTATCAGGGACAAACCCTTCCAATGAATGTAGTTGGAATCCGTCAAAATGGAGCATTTCTCGTCCACAACAGCTTGGTTACCTCTTTTGTTGAATCTGATTCTGATACATGGGGAAGAACGACAACAAATTCCATGTATACCTGGCGATCAGGTATCGGTATCACAAAAAGTGGTGATTTAATTTATGCTGTAGGTAATTCCCTTATTCCAGCAACATTAGCCAACGCGCTAAAAAGTGCAGGAGCGATTGAAGCAATGCAGCTGGATATTAATCCCTATTGGGTACGCTATATCCTTTACACAAGCTTAGGAAAGGGTAATTACAGCTACATTCCCCTGCTTACTAATATGCAACAAAACGGTGGGTATTCATATATACACAGCTATAACAAAGACTTTTTCTATATCTATACAAAGCCCTCTTCTTAAAAAAACCTACCTTTTTACCTCCTACATGAGACATATCGCAAAAACTTTCATATAATTTTGCTATACTTAAGTTATGCTTACCTATTTCCAGGCAATTATTTTTGGGATGCTCCAAGGAATTACTGAGCTTTTCCCTATTTCAAGTCTTGGACACAGTGTTGTATTACCTCGACTCCTTGGTTGGAATATTGACCAAAATGCACCTTTTTTTCTTACATTTCTCATCGCAACGCATACAGCAACAGCGCTTGTTCTCTTCTTTTATTTTTTTAAGGATTGGAAGCTGATCATTGCAGGCATTCTTCGTTCTCTTAAAGAACGGGAAATAAAGGAAAATGATGCAAACGCTAAACTTGGCTGGCTATTAGTAATAACAACAATTCCTGCAGGAGTCCTTGGAATTTTATTTGAAAAAACTTTTCAAAACCTTTTTTCAAATCCTCAACTTGTTGCAGGCATGTTGTTTCTTAACGGATTATTACTTCTTGGGGCAGAGCTAGTAAGGAAAAAAAGGAAAGAACAGACAGCAGCACATAGCAACGAGAGAATTGCAAAGCTTACCTGGTCACAAGCAATAAAAATAGGTCTTTTACAAAGTATTGCATTAATTCCTGGTTTTTCAAGAACTGGAGCAACGTTAACAGGTGGATTACTTGTTGGGCTTGCTCATGAAGATTCAGTACGCTTTGCTTTTCTTCTTGCCACACCGATTATCGGAGCAGCATCTGTACTTAAACTTCCTGAACTCGCTGGTACATCTGAAAAAGTTGTCTTATTACCGATACTCATTGGAGCAATTACTTCAGGAGTTGCTGCATATTTTTCAGTAAAATTCCTTACGAAATATTTTGAAACTAAAACAGTAACACCATTTGCAATCTATTGTTGTGTCCTAGGGGCTGTATTATCCGTTCTTTTCTTCTTTCACTAATCGTTTTTTACCACTCTGAAACCATACAAAAATAAAACATGCAATGCCAAGAAGCAAAGATCCAACACCATGCTTATAATGATGTGTCGTAAGCACTGCTTGATGTCCTGGTAGAAAGCCTGGTAAAGCATTTGCAGGAGTTAAAAAGTATATAAAGGACACCGCAATAAAAAGTAGGCCAAGGATGATCATACTAATAGCAAGTGGTTTATTCATGCTCTTATTGTCTGACAGAAATACCATATTGTCAACTATGAAAAGCAAACTATAACAAGATATGCTACTATAAAATAACTTTTACCAATATGATCAACAAACTATTTATTCCATTCATTGGGTTACTCATAGGAGTAGTTATTGGTTTATACAGTATAATTCCTCAAATTACAAAAAATATAACACTGATTCATACCAAGGATGCCGGGAAAAAACAGGTTATCGGTTTTCTCCCATACTGGCTTCTTAATAAAGCAAAGAGCAATTATTCTGACTATATAACAACGCTAACTTATTTTGGGCTAAATGTTGGAGGCAATGGCAACATTATCAAACTTGCTAATCCTCAAGAGAAAGATCCTGGCTGGAATGCATTATCATCTGGTAAACTTGATACTTTTTTAACAAATGCTAGGAAAAATAATGTCAAACTTTCTTTGTTACTTTCCAGTGGCGATAGTGAATCAATTAACCAATTGTTAGCTAACCCAATAGGACATGCTAACACTCTTATGAAAGACGTCATGCCAATTATGAAACGCTATTCTTTTACTGATTTAAATCTTGATATTGAATATACAGCTACACCTGCAGCTATAACCCAAAAACATTTTACACAATTTGTCCAAACAATAAAGCAACAAATTAATAGCCATCATCTTGGAACACTCACTATTGAAATTAGCCCAACTGATGTTATTAAACAAGAAATTATTAATATACAATCCATTGCACCCTTCGCAGACGCTATTGTTCTTATGGCATATGATTACCATTCACCAACTTCAAACGTTACAGGGCCCGTAGCTCCACTAAACGGTGCAGGAATAAGTTCTGAATATGATGTAACAACTGCCGTTGAGAAATCTTTACAAATAATGCAGCCAGAAAAGCTTATTTTGGGAATACCACTTTATGGGTATGAATGGGAAACGCTTAATACTGCCGTACGTTCTGCACCTATACCTGGAACAGGCGTCATGGCTAGTAATAATCGAATGGAATCATTTCTTTCATCCTGTGCAACATGTAGTGCATTTTTTGATAATGAAGCACAAGAAGTTTTTGTCGTATATCAAAACCAGGACACAGGCACATACCATCAAATTTCTTTCCCAAATCAAGAATCTATGAAAGCAAAAGTTACTTTAGCAAATACAAAACAGCTTGGGGGAGTCGCGTTATGGGCTCTAGGTTATGAAGGGAGCAATATTCTTGATCCATTAGTTACTTATAAACCTTAAGATTATTGCACTGTCCCTTGTTTATTTGTAATATCAAAAATAAATTTTTGCCCAGCAGTAATATTAATAACAGTACTCATATTTTGTGAATCTACATACCCTTCTTGAATAGTCCCTCTTAATGCAGTAACGGTTACACTATTACTATCTTTATTAATAGCTATAGTTATAACTCCTTTATTCACTACGGTTACAAGGTCAAAAGTTCGTATACTCAATACACCACTTCCACTATCCTGATACGTAACACTCCCGCTCTCTTGCATTATCACAAAATTTATTGGAAGTAACTGAATAAAATTAATATGGCTATTTGGTGCCATTGAAAGATAAACAATATTTTTTATTTGAATTGCTACTTTACCATTAGTATCAGTACTTACCTCTTCACCCTGTTGCAAACTCTGGGAAATGATTAATGGGGCTGTTTTTATAGCCACACGAGAGAGCCAATTGACTGTTCCAGAGAGCGATGCGACCTTACCTTGCAATGATTCACTTGGTGCATTCCCTAAGGAAAAACCTGTTGCGTTGCTATGTTTTGAAGAAAGTACTCTATTCTGCTGTTGATTAAAATAGGTAATTCCCTGTGCGAGCGCAAGACCAACAAGAAAAAAAAGCAGTATAACCAGTAACTGTTTCATGTAATTATTGTACCTTATTGTTGCTTAAAATATAGCATGTACAAATAGTTTCATTTTTTATAGGTAAACGTAGCAAGCGATAATGCAGAAAGGATAATTGCAAGATCACGAAAAACAATATCAATCTGGCTAAAATTAAAAACAATAATTCCTGACAACGTTAAAGCGGCAAGAATTGCTGCAAAGAAAGTGAACTTTCCTAATGCTAAACAAACTGCCAAAATAATCTCATAAAAAGAAAATCCCCCAAGAAGTATTTGTTGCGGGATAAGATGACGCAAAAAAATGGGGAAAAATCCTATCCAGTTATCAGGAGTAATAAGCGAAGCAATAGCAGCATAGGCAAACACACTTGCGATAGCTGCTCTAAGAAATAAAAAGGCCAATTTTTTTTGATTCATTTAAAATAGTATGACAAGTCAAGATTGCAATAGCAAGCAACCTATTTCTCATACAGTTCCTAAATTAATCTCATGATTACTGCGTCACAACAACAACTCCTTGTTGACTTGGGTTCAAATGATTGTGATATCCCCAATGCCCAACTTTAGTGAAAGTAAATGAATATGTCCCATTTGTTGGAACGCTCTTCAATTCATCAAAGCCTGGATAATCAGTATGTGATGGATGTGGATTGGATGCAACCCACATATTGTCACTATTTTTATTTGTCCATCTTACTGTTTCACCAACTTTTATAGTAATTGAGTTAGGATTAAATCCATTTGCTGTATAACTTACAGCATGACTACTTGCAGAAGCCGTTGTTGACTGTATTTTCATAATCGATGTTTGAGAATTTTGTTGACTATTCTGCGCAGTTGGTATAGGCGGCTGCATCGAAGTT
>DATMOG010000083.1:0-16047 GCA_035568375.1 Candidatus Sulfotelmatobacter sp. | reverse complement strand
CTTTCTTCCACAACGATAGCTGTTGAAACCGACTAAATATCTTTGCCTTAAATATATTTGAAATACGCATGATAATGAAATTATACTTTTCCTATACTTAATAATTGCTTAATTATCCTTTCACCCTGACATACTACTCTTACTCTATGATAAGACAATGATACGTAAGGCACAAGGTATTATACTTGATTGTCTATGACGAAACGATTAAATCTACTTGTCACGGTAGCTATTCCTTTTGCATTAATCATGTAGCCATCATAGCCAGGTAATTTTTCGATAAATTGAATTCCTTTTTCTCCCATTGCAAACGCTGCAGTTGCAAAACGATCAGCATCGTACACAGTTGGCCCAATTACAGTCATGCTTGCAATACCCCTAATATGCTCATGAGGTTTGTGTGGGTTATAAATATGTTCTCCCCTGATATAGAATCCTGAGGTAGCGATACCATTATTGTCCAACCAAACAACTTTTACAATTTCATCCCGATTGAAAGGATTACGGATTCCAACAGTCCATCGACTACCTTTTTCATTCTTTCCTGAAACCTGAATATCTCCTCCCGCGTCAACATAAAAATTTTGAAAACCATGTGATTTTAAAAGACCTGCAGCATTATAAATTGCCCATCCTTTCACAATACCGGAAGGATCGATTTTGCCGTCATGCTGGATATTGAAATAACCATTAGATTCTCTCTTCGTATCGTCGGCAAGTTGTAATATTTGCCTCACATCGGTGCTTAATTGATTTTTTGTAAGTTCTCCACTATTAAACCGTGCTATTTCGCTATCTTTTTTGTAGGTACTAAACATCCTATCAACTGAAATAAAATAATCAAAGATACTCGCAATATCAGATTCCTTTACACGAGGATCAACTACTTCTATTGTTATAGGCATCCCCATCAATAACCGTGTTCGTTTCATTATACTTGTGCTTAAACTGATTATATTCCGAATTTCTTTAAACTTGCTTAAGAATTAATGGTGATACTCTTAGTCAAAAAGCAGAAATGCTTTTATTAAAAAAGCTAAGAAGTAGTTATTAACTTATCAGAGGCAAAGTTATAATAAAAGTAGTACCTTTCCCAAAAATACTATTTACATCAATTGATCCATTATGAGCTATAACAATCTTTTTTGCTATGGAAAGACCCAATCCATGACCATCTGCCTGTGAACGAGATTTATCTGCTCGATAAAATCGGTCAAAGATATGAGCTATATCGTTAGAAGTAATCCCAAGGCCTTGATCAGCAACGGTAATAACAGTAGTATGTTTTCTCTTTGTTGCAATGATTGAAACAGTTGTTTTATTAGAGCTGTATTTTATAGCGTTATCAAATAAATTTACAAAAACTTCAACTAGGCTATTTTTATCTCCCTTCACTTTGCCTTTAATCGAAGCTATTTCAAACACAACCTGCTTCTTCTTTGCAATCGATGCAACTTTTTTGTAAGCAGTTAGTATAACTTCTTCCAAAGAGAGAACCTCTGTCAAATGTTCATCTTTTTGATTGACATGGGCCAATTGTAACAAGCTGTTTGTTAACTCCTGCAATTTCCCTAATTCTTCAAGATTGCTTGCAATAAGTGCTCTTGCTTCTTTATCACTCAAATGTTTTTCTAAAAGACTTGCCTCCATCTCTGCACGAAGTGTCGCAATCGGTGTTCGAAGTTCGTGAGAAGCATCTGAAATAAATTGATTTTGTTCATCAACCATCACCTGAATTGGACGAAGTGTCCTGCCTGCCAAGAAATATCCCGCACCTCCCGCAAGAACAAAAATAATGCCATTGATAACAATCAATGCAATTTGCAAACGTATTTTGACAGACTCTAATTCATCCAAGACCATATTTGGAGGTGGTGAAACAAAATTAGCAGATGGAATAATCATCTGTACTCTCTGTGTCTGTAAAAATCGGACTCTGGAAATAAGTCTATTAAGTTCAAAAGTGGAAGTGCGATAAAAAGCAAAACTGAATGTAATACTAACCAACATAATGATAACAAGGTACCATGCAGTTAATTTAAGACGAGCGGACTGAAACATATTATTCCCTTATTGTATACCCTCTACCACGGATTGTATAAATTAAAGATTCTTTTCCCTTAACATCGATCTTATCCCGCAAGTGTTTAATATGCACTTCAATAGTACTCGACAGTACATTAGAATCATAATTCCATACATGTGCAATAATCTGATCTTTATGTAAAACAGTATTCTTGTTACGTAATAAGTATTCTAATAATGAAAATTCTTTCGATGATAACTCAATTATCCGGTCATCACGTTTGACAATAAATGTTTTAGGATCAAGGGTTAGGTCTTTAATACTCAAAATAGGATCATTTGATTGCACAGGACGACGAACAAGTGCACGGATACGTGCAAATAGCTCCTCGAAAGAAAAAGGTTTGACCATATAATCATCTGCACCGACATCGAGTCCTGTTACTTTATCTGCAATTTGTCCTTTGGCAGTCAACATCATCACTGGTGTATGGATACCTGCAGCTCGAATACGTTTGCAGATATCAATACCATCAATTTCAGGAAGCATTACGTCAAGAATGATAAGGCTAAATTCTTCACCAATCGCAAAATCAAACCCTTCTTGACCATTATTTACAATATCAACGGCATATTTTTGTAACTCAAGCGCACGCTTCATAGCGTGTGCCAATTTCACTTCATCTTCAACAATAAGAATTCTCATAAATAAAATTGTACAAAAGCAAACTTTATGTTTCCTTAACATATTACATTCTAAATTAAATTACAAATAAACACAAACAAGCTTACTATTGACTCAACGGTATAAAACCAGTAAGATAAATATCTTATGGTAAAAGATGAAAAGAAAACAGAAGATGAAGTATGTCCCACTTGTGGCGCTCCCCTTGCAGAAATAACTGTTACCCGAACCGGACGAAAACTCCAACGCTGTTCCAAAGGATCTTGGGATCCTGAAGCAAAAAAGAATGTTGGCTGTGATTATATTAAATGGTTCGCTATCGAACCTGAAGAACTCAATGAAACATGCCCTAAATGCGGGAGTAAATTGATTCTCGCTACAACTCGATTTGGTAAAAAAATGAAAAAATGCTCTGAAGGTAAATGGGATACTGAAACAAAAAAAGTTATTGGCTGTGATTATGTTGAATGGATAAACGGGACAACTGAACCACTTGATGAAGATTGCCCTGAATGTGGAGAAAAACTTGTCTTATTTACCACAAATGCTGGCAAAAAAATGAAAAAATGTAGCACAGCTGGATGGGATAGCAAAAAAAAGAAAGCAACAGGCTGCACGTACATTTACTGGCTCAAACCCAACGAATATCCACAACAACAAAACCACGACAGCGGAGGCGAAGAATTTCTCCCACCAGAGCCGGAAGAATAAAAGAACTACATCCTACTCCAAATATTTTTTATAAAAATCTACTGTGTGCTGCATTGCTGTTGTAAAATATACACCTGAGATATTATGCCCACCAGTAGGATATTCATACATTATATGCGGGATGGAAGTCTTATCAAAGAGTTTTATCAAGTCTCGATTATATCCGATATTCACCACAGTATCATCCTGTGCCTGATCGATCTGAATTGCTCCTTTTAAGTTAGTAAGAAAATTTGCCGGTGCAATATTATGCCAGAAAGGGTTACTCATATCAGGCTGACCATACAATTTTTGTAATTGCTGCCGGAATTGAAAGTTCGCTGAACTAGAGGCATCGGAAATCAGCTGGTAACTCGAATCATTCAATTTATATTTAATCAAATCCGTATAGGTATATCCTGCTCCAGACCAAATAACAATAGCCGGAATATCCGCTTTGGCAGTCCAAGCACGCATGACAATATTGCCAGCCATACTATGTCCCCACAGCCCAATTTTTTTAGGATTTATGCTTAAAGTTACAGAGAGTGTTGGATATGGCATTGCGGAAATTGAGGATGAATGAACTGATTGCAAAGCTGCGTATGCATTGAGTGTATCAATTACATATCCTGCTGAATAGTATGCACCTACCGGTTGCCCTTGAGAATCACCATTGCCTCGTAAATCAATCTTAAAAACAACAAAACCATTTTTCGTAAGATAGTCAACATACTCCTCGTATCGACTCGTTGTTGCATATTGCTTGGGCGGGATATACCCATGCACAAAAACAATCGCTGGCCACCCACCTATCGGTGCATCTCCAGTTGGTACTGTTAATAAACCATTTATTTTTAACCCGTCTGAATTGTAACTCGTGAGATAAGAAGTATAGCTCGCATTTTTGTCAATCTGTTGCAGCTCTCCCAAGCTGCTTTTATAAGTCCTACTACGCAAATATGGAATCGTCAAATCTTCAAACTTATAAGGTGTAGGTTGAGGACTACTATACGTTTTATGGACGACTGCTTGAATAGAATTACTAATCTCTTTAGCAGGCTGGAAGTTGCTTTGACGAAGATATGCAACAGTAATTATCAAAACACCAAGCGTCCCAAAAGCAAACCAAAATCGTTTCCCCATATTGCACCTCGAGAACTCATTATAGCAGTGCTATCAATACATACAAAAGGGTAAAATAAGAGTTATATAAGAGAAAAACAAAACTTACAGGTACCTTATATGTTCAGTAATCCTTCCTGATGATTATACCTGTAACACCAGAGAAAACCTAACATGTAGAAGATAATAAGTCGCTAATCTCTTCTCTATATACTTTCTCTCCGAACATGTTGATATTGGAAATAATTCTGCTTACATTCTTTTTTACAAAACGCTAATCCTGTCTCTTTATCTCGACATTGCACGCAACAGATGTAATGATAATGGCACATGTTGTATTCACAATTGACGTAGGCATCACATGCAATACCACAACTCTTACAGCTTCCAACAATTTCATGTTCTGGCGAATTGGTATTAAATCCAATCGTCATCCGCCCATCAAAGACATATAGTTTACCTTTGAAATGTCTGTTAGGATATTTCTCCATATACGTTTGGATACCATCTTTCAATTGATAAACATCTTTGAAACCATTGGTAACAAGAAAACCAGACGCTTTTTCACATCTGATTCCACCTGTACAAACAGTCACAACCGTTTTATTTTTCAAATGTGCCAATCGAGGAAGGACATCAGGAAGATCATAAAAATTATGTATGCCTGATGGAATAAAATTTTCAAAATATCCTGAAGTGTATTCATAGTCATTTCTCATATCTACAATATAAAACTCCTTTTCTTCCTTAAACCACTGATGCAACTCTTCAGCTGAAAGATACTTACCTGTCACCCGAATCGGATTAAGATTTTTGATCTTAGTTGTAACAACTTCAGGTCTGCATTTTACTGATAACTTAGGAAAAGCATTTCCTGTTCCAATGCTTCTTTTATAAATAATTCCCTTGAAATAAGGAATCTTTTCCATAGCTTTGATATATTTTTCAGTATCGGAGACGAGCCCTTCTATCGTACCGTTAATTCCTTCTTCGGCCACTATGATGCGACCTTTTACATTGCAATTTAAACAGAGCTCTTGCTGTTCAGCTCGAGCTTTTTCTGGTTCAGGAACAAGAACATATTTGTAATAAAGTAACACCTGGTACACAGACTTTTTCATATCAAACATTATAGCAAATAAACGAAAATTCTACTAAAAAATTAGTGACACACAAAAAAAGGAAAAAGCACTATAGAAATACATTGTCTGTTGGAGTAATATGCCAATACCAAATGGCTACGAAATAAAAGCATTTGCACCGAATTCAATACTATTTGTGTTTGTGAAGCTGTGCGGAAATACTGATGATAAGGATGTTGTACTCCCCAAATGGTGGATTGTTGAAAGAACAAATACATGGATATCCAGATATCAAAGGCTAGCAAAAGATTTTGAGCGATTGAGTAAAACAGTTCGCACATGGATATTTCTTGCTATGACCAGACAGGTTAGATACGTATTACACCACTCCTTAATCAATCAAATTTTTTGAGAAACTCTTCCAATGCTTCTTTTTCCCACCATCCAAAGTCATTTGGAACAGTTTTTTTGGTAAAGGTTACAACTTCTGTAATCTCGTTACCGTAGGTTCCAGATGAAGGTAGTTTATCCAACTCAACAAGAAAATATGGTGTAATTGCCCATTGTTTTATATCCTCATAGACGGTCATTTTCAGATGAAGGGTTTTATAACTTTTTACTCCCACTCCTGCAAAATCATTGATAACCTGTCTTATGTAATCATCTGTCGATTGTCCCCAGCGAGGTAAATTATGTACAAAATACAAATGAGGCTTACCATTTTCTAATACTTTTTGGGGTATTTCATGCCCGGGATTTGCCTTTGGTCTTCTCAGTGCTACATATTTTCCTTCAAATTTGAGTATATTCTCGCATGAAATATGTGTTCCGTAGGAAACCTCAGTTTTAATTGAAGGACCAAAATTAGCTTCTTTCTTTTGCCAATAATACTTGAAAACCATACTGTATTTATATCATAATCTTTATGAAACGGCTCTCCTAATTACTTTTCAAACAGGCGCTAAATCGTCGTCAACAACAAGTATAACCCCTCACCAATGTATTTTTTGCTAAGAGTTTTGTAAAAATTGCATCTAAAAAAATGTACGTTTCCCTTGCATCATCATAAAAACAAATGTTAGACTTAATATATTAATGAAATTTATTAAAAACTACGACAAGCTTGCCACGAATGATAATCGAAAACTTGTCCTTGACCTTATCGAAACTGCCTATACAGCAATACAGCCTACACATGTCTTCGAACATAACTTTTCCATTACAAATAATGTATTGAAGATTTTTGATAAAACCTTTGATCTTAGTAACTTTGACGGTATTTTTTTGTTAGGATTTGGAAAAGGCAGCGCAGGTAATTGTAAAATTTTGGAAGAAAAACTTGGAGATAGAATTGTTGCTGGCTATGATATCGATGTTGTCGAGGATGAACATTTCCAAAAAGTACATTTTACTAAAGGTACACATCCCCTGCCCTCTGAACAAAATATTGCATTTACTAAGCATGCTATCGAGCACCTCGAAAGGTCAGGAAAAAAAGATCTCATCATTATTGTTACCTGCGGTGGTGGATCAGTGCTGTTTGAATCTCCAAAAAAACTCACCCTTGATGAGATCACGACAGTCAACAAAGTACTTTTGGAATCAGGTGCAAATATCGCTGAGATGAACGCCATCCGCAAACATCTCTCCAGAGTTAAAGGTGGCGGACTTGCCAAAATTCTCTATCCTGCAACTATTGTCAATCTGATTTTTTCTGATGTCCCGGGCAATGACCTTTCAGTGATTGCTTCAGGTCCATTAGTCGCGGATCATTCAACAATGGATGATGTCAAAAAAATTATCATAAAATATGAGCTCGATAAAAAAGTACATTTATCTCTGGACGCTTTCGAAGAAACGCCAACTGATCATAAATATTTCAAGAATGTCCACAATATTTTGATGCTTAGCAATCACACAGCGCTCAACGCAATGGAAAAATTTGCAAAAGAAAAAGGATTACAAGTTCACGTCATGACAGACAGGCTACAGGGTGATGCACGAAAGCTGGGTGAACAACTAATCAAAGAAACTCCTTCCGGTCATCTCCTTCTTGCCGGTGGCGAATCAACAATTAAAATAACAGGTAAAGGTAAAGGAGGACGTAATCAAGCACTTATCCTTAATGCACTATCACATATTAAGCCGGGCACCGTTCTCGCAGCTGTTGGTTCGGATGGCTGGGATTTTTATGAACTGGCGGGAGCTTTAGCCGATGAAGACACCTTGCAGAAAATGAATGAAATGCATCTTGACGCTGAGCCATTTTTAAAGGATGATAATAGTTATGAGTTCTGGACGGCAATTGGTGATGGCATACGCACAGGACATCTTGATTCCAATGTTTCTGATTTATATATTGTACTGAAAAAATAAGATGACTGAAGATGTAACACCAGCAAAAATAAAAGAGCTCAAACTAAAAGCAAATCAAGCACGGCAACTAGTCATTGAAACGCTTACACAAACAGGTGGATCTGGACATACAGCAGGCCCATTAGGGATGGCTGATATTTTTACCGCTTTTTATTTTCATATTCTTAGGCATGATTCTAAAAATCCTGATTGGGAAAATCGTGATCGACTCATTCTTTCAAATGGCCATATTTGCCCTATCCGCTATGTTTCAATGGCACAAGCCGGCTACTTCCCTATTGAAGAATTAAAAACTTTACGTCAAATAAATTCAAGACTACAAGGCCATCCACATAGAACAGCATTACCGGGTGTTGAAACCACGTCAGGTCCACTAGGTGAAGGGCTTTCGCAAGCACTTGGTATTGCTTTGGCTGGAAGAATTGATAAAAAAGACTATTTTACTTATGTTCTCACCTCAGACGGCGAACATCAAGAAGGAAATACCTGGGAAGCAGCAATGATGGCCAGCAAAGAAAAACTCAATCGGCTTATCCAGATAATTGATTATAATAATATTCAAATCGACGGAAATGTAGCAGATATCATGCCACTTGAGCCATTTCGTGCAAAATATGAATCATTCAACTGGCATGCTATTGCTATAGATGGTAACGATATCAATGCATTTGTAAATGCAATCCAGGAAGCACAACAAGTGACGGATAAACCGACGATTATCATTGCTCATACAGTCCCAGGCAAGGGTGTCAGCTTCATGGAAAATGATTATCATTGGCATGGTAAACCACCAAAACCAGAAGAAGCAGAAAAAGCACTTGCAGAACTAAAAGCTGAAGCAGAAAAAATTGCAAATGCAAATTAAAAATTATGCTTAATCCAAACTTAAAATTAAATCAAAAACTTTTTGATAAAGATGTCGAAGTGGAACCAACTAGAGCCGGTTTTGGCACGGGACTTCTCCATCTTGGCGAGGTCAATCCAAATGTTGTTGCATTATCTGCTGACCTTACTGAATCAACTCAAGTTAATAAATTTGCTGAAAAATTCCCTGAACGATTCTTTGAAATTGGAGTAGCAGAACAAAATATGGCAGCAGTTGCAGCAGGACTTGCAACTTCAGGAAAAGTTGCTTTTATTTCATCCTATGCAACATTTTCTCCTGGAAAGAATTGGGAGACAATCCGTACAACTGCAGTCTACAATGAGGCAAATGTCAAAATCGCAGGGCATCACTCAGGCATCATGACTGGACCAGATGGCGCAACCCATCAAGCAACTGAAGATATCGCTATTACTCGCTGCTGGCCAAAAATGCATGTCTATGTCCCCTGCGATAGTATTGAAGCAAAAAAAGCAACTATCGCTTCTGCTAATATTACTACAGCAGTCTATCTACGGTATACAAGAGATAAAACGCCAATCATCACGACAGATGAAACACCATTTATAGTTGGCAAAGTACAACCTTTTTGGATAAATGAAAATCCCAAAGTCACCATTTTCGCAACTGGTTACATGCTCTATTATGCTCTTCTCGCGGCAAAAGAATTAGAAGAAGAAAAATTGCCTGTTCTCGTTGTTAATGTTGCAACAATTAAACCTCTCGAGCAAGAAGGAATTCTTGAAGCGACTCGTATTTCCCAAGCTGTGGTAACTGTAGAAGATCATCAGGTCGAAGGTGGCATGGGAAGCACAATTGCTGAACTACTTGCGAAAACAACTCCACTTCCGATAGAATTTATAGGGCTACAAGATACTTTTGCAGAATCAGGCAGACCTATCGAATTAATTGAGAAATATGGTTTAGGCACAAAAAGCATCAAAGAAGCTGTCAAACGCGTAATTAGAAGAAAAATATAATTTTCAATCAACTACCAATATCTCGATATTTTAGAAATTTAAAACTTGCATAATTTGAAAAGTAAAAAATTGTTATGAATCCTACCCTTCTTGATGAATTAAAACAGCTTATCAAAGGTGAAGTCGCCACTGACGAAGATACCTTAATGAAATATAGCCATGACGCGAGTCTTTTTGAAGTAAAGCCACAAGTTGTTGTTTTTCCTAAAGATGCATCTGACGTACAAGCGCTTATACAGTTTGTAACTAAACATAAAAAGGCACATCCTACACTTTCTCTCACAGGACGTTCTGCTGGAACGGATATGGGTGGCGGTTCAATTAATGACTCAATTATTGTAGATTTTCAAAAATATTTTACACACATAGGCGAAATAAAAAATAATGTCGCTACGGTAGAACCCGGTGTTTTTTACCGCGATTTTGAAAAAGAAACACTCAAGCAAGATCTTATTTTTGCATCCTATCCTGCATCACGCGAGCTCTGTGCAATTGGCGGTATTGTCAATAATAACTCCGGCGGAGAAAAGTCCCTCCAATATGGTAAAACTGAAAGATACGTCAAACGGACAAAAGTTGTTCTTTCAGATGGAAAAACTTATGAATTCAAAACATTGAAACGACATCAACTCAGAGAAAAAATCGCAAAAGATGATTTTGAAGGAAGATTATACAAAAGCATGTATAAATTGATTGCCAAAAATTATGAAATGCTTCAAAAAGCTAAACCAACCGTATCCAAAAATTCTGCAGGCTATTTTCTCTGGAATGTGTGGGATAAACAAAAAGATACTTTCGATTTCAATAAACTGTGGGTGGGTGCGCAAGGAACGCTTGGTATGCTCCTTGAAGCTGATTTGGAACTTGTCCCAGTCCATAAACATCGCGAAATGGAAATCATCTTCCTTCATGACCTCTCACATCTTGGTGAAATTATCGATGCTGTCCTCCCCCTCCAGCCTGAAAGCTTTGAAAGTTATGATGATAATACTTTAAAGCTCGCGCTTCGCTTCTTTCCTGAATTTGCAAAACAACTCGGTCCTATTGGACTCATACAATCAGGCCTTGCCTTCGCACCTGCTTTTATTGAGATGTTCATCGGTAAGTTACCTAAACTCATTTTGCAAATTGATTTTACTGGTAACGACCCAGAGGAACTCAAACAAAAAATTGCAACACTGAGAGAAAAATTAAAGCCACTGCATCCAGAAACTAGAATCGCTATTGAAGATCAAGAAAAACGTTATTGGCTAGTACGACGGGAAAGTTTTAATCTCTTAAGAAACAAAATTCGTGACAAACATACAGCTCCATTCATTGATGATTTCGTTATTCATCCGCATGATATTGGTGAAGTGCTTCCGCAAATTATTGACGTCGTTAAAAAGTATCCTGAATTTATTTACACAGTCGCAGGACATATTGGCGATGGTAATTTCCATATAATTCCGCTTGTTAATATCACCAATCCTGCGGTCCGCAAGGCAATTCCAGAGATATCTGATGAAGTCTATCGTATCATCGGCAAGTACGGTGGTTCCATTACCGGTGAACATAATGACGGATTAATCAGAACACCATATCTTAACCAGATGTATGGAAAAGATATTATTAAACTCTTTGAAGAAACAAAACATATCTTTGACCCATATGGCATCTTTAATCCACGGAAAAAGGTCCATGGTAACCTTAACTGGGCATTAAACCATATTCGAACAAACTGGAATATTGTAGCTTTACCTCCTGGAAAATAAATTATTTTTCTAAGGTTACCTTATTTCTTTTTTCTTGAAGAGAAGAGAGATCCAGGTTTCCATGGGGTTCCAATCATTGGCAAAACCCATTGATCAAAGCCAATCCATCCTGCAACGCGCCAAGCAAGAATGAGGAATAATTCAATCAGAATCATAACCGGATTAACACTTACTGTCCCTGCAAAAAGATAATTCATATTCATGGTTGCACCAAAGAACGCCGCGATACCCGTAAATAAACCTAGAAGAAGCCCCAACCCCACAGCAAATTCTCCAAAGGCAACCATATGTGAAAAGAAACTTGCATTAGGCAAAACAACATCTTTTAACCAAACACCATACCAGCTGGCAACATCAGGATGCGTGCCTCCTGTTTTTTTCAATGCACCGGCAACAAACCCTGCTAACACTCCTCCAGCATGTGGTCCTACCCAAGCCGGACTGATTACTTTTTCCCATCCTGCTTGTAACCATTCCCATGCAACATAGATACGCAGGATCAGCCAAATCCAGCTGAGACGAGTATCCGCAAAAAAGAATTTTGATATTGGAGGTTCGGGCAGAGTGGTAACTACTTCACTTCTTTTACTCATATCTTCAGCTTAGATCCTTTAGTAAAGGGATGTCAAGAGCAACTTTATGATTTGTCAGTTATTTGTCTTGCAATTTACTTTTACAACGAGTATTATGGTTCTATTGTTCTGCTTACTAAGAACTAGAAAGTATCATTATTTATGGCATTGGTAACACTTCGAGAAATGTTGGATAAGGCGGCTGCAGGACAATATGGTGTTGGCGGATTTAATGTCAACAATATGGAACAAATCCAAGCCATTATGGAAGCTGCAAAAGAAACCAATTCCCCTGTTATACTGCAAGCATCACGAGGCGCACGCCAATACGCAAATGATCGATTTCTTTACCATCTCATGCTAGCGGCAGAAGAACTGTATCCCACCATTCCAATTGTATTACATCAAGACCATGGAAGTGTTGAAGCATGCAAATCGGCAGTTGATATGGGATTCACCAGTGTCATGATAGATGGATCTCTCCAGGCAGATCATAAAACTCCAAGCTCATTTGAAGAAAATATACGAGCCACTAAGGAAGTCGTCAAATATGCACACGCAAAAGGTATTTCAGTTGAGGCAGAACTCGGCGTCATCGGTGGTATTGAAGATAATGCTGGAGCCGGAGATATGAAAAGTGAATACCTCACTGACCCTGATCAGGCAGTCGAATTTGTAAAAGAAACTGGCGTTGACGCCCTTGCTGTTGCAATCGGCACAAGTCATGGTGTATATAAATTTTCCAAGCAACCTGATAGCACAGTTCTTGTTATGGATAGAATTATAGAAATTCACAAACGGCTTCCAGATATACATCTCGTCATGCACGGTTCATCAAGTATACCTCAGGAATTATTACAGGAGATAAATAAATATGGCGGCTCAATTAAACCAACATGGGGCGTTCCTGTCGAGGAAATTCAAAAAGGTATCCAACATGGAGTCAGAAAAATTAATGTTGATACAGATACACGCCTTGCTATCACTGCTGCAATCAGAAAATTCTTTTTTGAGAATCCAGAGCAATTTGACCCACGAGAATACCTTGCAGAGGGACGAACAGCAAATAAAAAAATGATTGCTGACAGAATGAAAGCTTTTGGACAAGCAGGTCACGCATCAGATTTTAAATAATTCATTTCATTTTTGCTTCTATCTGCTCTCTTGTTAATAAACCTCCTTGGGCACCAACTTTCGTAACTACGGAAGACGAATTCCATGCTCCCCATTCCATTGCTTCGGGAAGTGACAAACCAGATAGACTGGCAGCTAAAAATCCCGACGTATAAGCATCTCCCGCACCTGTCCGTTCGACAACCTCACTTGGATGAATACCTTTTTTATGAAATCCTTCTTGATCATCAAGCGCATAGGATCCTTTTTTACCGTTCGTAATAACAATAACTTTTGGCCCAAGTGCTCGAATTTTTATCAGCATCTCCTTAATATATATTTCGTCATCTAGCTGTGTTTCCTTTTCATATAATAATAATTCAGCTTCTTCTTTATTGAGGAAAAGCATATTCGTATGCTTCAAAATAGTATGAACAATATCCTTCCCTTCATGCAGTTGGCGTGAGCCTGGGTTGAAGGCAATCGAAGCTTCATGTTTACTAGCAAAATCAAGAGCTGTTTGGTAAGGTTTTCGCCATTCATCCGCAAGGCTTGTCAAATAGACTAAATCAGCGCTCACATCATCAAATTGAAAATCATGCTCTCGTTTAACATCTTCAACAAAAAGTGTCCGATCACCTTTGAAATTAATGATAACCGAAAAATTAGATTGTCCTTTGACCTGTTGCACAAGTAACCGCTCAACATGCTCTGTTGCCAAACAATTACGAATCTTTAAAGAAAATTCATCATCTCCGATCTCTGTACATAATGTTGCTTTGATACCTAAACGTGAAAGCCCGACAGCTACATTAGTCGCGTTTCCACCAATGGCAAAATCATATCGCTCAACATCAATTTTTTCGCCAAAACGGAAGCATAAACCGCCATTTTCCTTTTCAAGATGGACATCTGATTTAGCATGAGCAAGCGTCATGAATGCATCAATTGTTGATTCACCAACGGTAATCACATGATAATGTCTATTCGAGTCATGCATATCTATACTCTAGCGTATCATTTGGAAAAATAAAAAGTCAAAGAGGAAAAATATACTAATTGAAAGTATTTTATTCGTCTCGAACTAACTTGCTAATTGCTTTCTAATGTAGCAAACACTTTGGATTCTGAATATTCAACTAGGCTAAACAATACATTCGTACGTACAATTGGCTCATCTCCTTTCACACATGATGTATTGGATACAGAGAGAGATCTAAAAATCTCTTAATTGTAACTATTCCTCTGACATTTCTATGTTCACTACTCATAAAAAAATATATATAACACAGATCGCCAGTCATTTTTCACTTTGCATTTTTATCGCTGATCTTTATAATGAAACAATGAGAAAACTTCTTAGCATTATTACTTTCTTTATCCTTATTTTTGGATGTATGTGTCTTTATTTTTCTATTATCTATCCAACAACAGCCCCACTAAAATCTATACAGTATTTTGTTGAAAGCTTAACCAAACCCCATAGCAATCTGACTAAGCAGATAATCGGCTTTCTTCCCTACTGGAGATTGGATAATAGTCAATTCATCAGGCCAAACGAACTATCTGAGATAAACTATTTTAGTCTTTCAGTTGGCAATAATGGACATTTATTGAAAATTGTAAATGGGCAAACTGATCCTGGCTGGAATGGTTGGATCAAACAATCAACCAAAGATCTTCTTACCAGAGCACAAATTATGGGAACCTCAGTCAGTGTTACGGTTGCTGCTCAAGATAATCAACTCATTGAATCTATTCTCAACAGTAATATAGCACAAAATAATCTAATATCAGATATTATCATGCAATTAAAACAGCGAAGATTTAATGGCATCAATATCGATTTTGAATATACCGGTGAACCGGATATCATCTATCAACAAGCATTTACCTCTTTTAGTAAAAAACTTGCTTCCCAACTCAAACAACAAATACCTGATGCCAAACTCACCCTCAGCATTATGCCGCTTTCAGCACGACAAAAAGGCCTTTATGAATTGGCAAAACTTGTACCGATTTATGACCATTTCATCGGCATGTCCTATGATTATTACGGCCAAAATTCGGATATAGCAGGACCTGTTGCACCGATGAATGGCTTTAAACAAAAGAAGTATTTCTTTGATATTGTAACGACGTATGAAGACTACAAAAAATATATTCCAAAAAATAAACTCATGATGGGTATTCCAACATATGGATGGGAATGGGCTGTCGTTGATGGCAAAACAATAACAAGTAAAACATTTCCAGCTATTAATCCAAACAGCTATGCCGTCGTTATTTCCTATGCACGGGCACGCGAAAACAGCGCTTTAAAACCTAACCAATGCCACTGGGATACTGTGTCAGAAGAGACATGGTGTTGGTTTAGGGATAAACAATCTAGCATTGATCATCAAACATGGATTATAGATAACCGCTCGCTCCAAACAAGATTTGATTATGCTAACCAACAAAATTTTGGAGGCATTGCGCTATGGACATTGGGCCTTGATAAAAATTATCCTGATATTTGGGATAGAATCCAATCATCTTTTGTTAAATAAAAACGAAAAAGCAGTTAATGAAAATACAAAACAAAAGACTGCGGTCTTCAAGAAGCTTTTTTAAAATTCATACGACTTACGCATTTTGACAAGATATAGGGTTTCGGTGTAAATTAAATGTCCATGAATAAAAGATGGACAAAAGATTTGTATTGCCAATTTTTGTTAGCCTCACAAAGGAATTTTACAGCAACACAAGCAGCAGACCTC
>DATMOG010000082.1:0-18502 GCA_035568375.1 Candidatus Sulfotelmatobacter sp. | reverse complement strand
GTAATTATTTAATTATTACCTATACTTTATTTGGTATGACAAGGCCAACACAATATTCTCCTGGATCTTCAGGACATCTTGATACTAGTAGAAAAGGTGGAGCCTATTTAACAATATATCCATTTACAAAAACGCATGCATGGTATACCTTGAAATTTGAAGAACGAAAAAAATTTATGCAAGGGCACATTGCCATTGGGAGAAGATATCCTCAAATAGTGCAGCTCTTACTATATTCTTATGGGATTGATGATAACGAGTTTATTGTTTCATATGAAATGGATGATCTTATGGAATTTCAGAGTCTAATTATAGAACTTCGATCTGATGACGTTCGAGCGTATACTTTGAAAGATACACCAATTTTTACTTGTGTTTATAAATCACTAGAAGAAATTCTTACATTTTTATGAATACCATATTTTTAGACGCGTGTTTTAATAAAAATACTACACAAACACCAGTGTGGTTTATGCGACAAGCAGGAAGGTATCTTCCTGAATATAGAAAATTGAAGGGTGAAAAAAATATACTAGATATCGTCAAAACACCTGAGTTGGCTGCTCAAATTTCACTTCAACCTGTAGATATTTTGAATGTAGATGCAGCAATTCTCTATGCCGATATTATGATACCTCTTCTTGGGATAGATATTGATCTGGCAATTGTTGAAAATATTGGCCCAGTGATAAAAGAACCGCTACAAACATTACAAGATGTGGAAAAACTTCGTATTCTTGAACCCGAATCAGACATCCCTTATGTATTACAAACAATTTCTATTTTAAAAAAAGAATTAGAAAAAAAAGTGCCATTAATAGGATTTTCTGCTGCGCCATTTACATTGGCAAGTTATCTTATTGAAGGAAAACCTACAAGAGATTTTATTAAAACAAAGTCGTTTATGTATACTAATAGAAAAGCATGGGATCTTCTGATGGAAAAATTAAGCGATTTAATAATAGTTTATTTACAGTCTCAAATAGTTAGTGGTGTGCAGGTTTTGCAGCTTTTCGATAGCTGGGTAGGTTGTTTAAGTCCACAAGATTATCAGAGATATGTTTTACCTCACTCCAAACGGATTTTTGCTGTTTTGCAAAATACATCTGTTCCACTCATCCATTTTGGTACAAATATAGCGGGAATGCTTACTTCTTTTGCATCAGTAAATTGTAATGTTATTGGGATTGATTGGCGAATGTCGATTGCAGAAGCATGGGAAAATATTGGTTATGAGAAAGCAATACAAGGGAATTTAGATCCAGTGATGCTTCTAGGAGATTTTTCCTTGATCAAAAAATATGTTGATGAGATGTTTGATTCATTGCCGAAACGTGAAGGATACATTCTTAATTTAGGACATGGTGTTTTGCCTGCAACACCTGTAGGAAATCTCATGAAGCTTGTCGAATACGTGCACAAGAAATAATCGACTTGTATGTTGTATGTTTCCCTTATCTCAATTATAAATCGCAGCGATTGCTCTGAATGGTATAGCAAACTAAAAACTCAATGTCAGTTTTTCATATATTTTCTTTAGGCATGACTCAAGCCAAAGAACTGCAATTTTAAATATGACATTTTGTTTTTCGATCACTATATGTGTACCCCGAGTGGAAGCCAGATAGTACCCGGTTCAAAGAGTATGATCACACGTTTGCTATTCCTGATTATTCAAATATGATATTTGCAATTGTGATATAGTAGTATCTTTTGTCTTGCCACTATAAAGTTCAGCAATTACTTAAATAATACATCAATTCCCATCGCTTGCGAAGAAAGAAAGGGTGCAACTCTCTTGACATACTGTTTAATAAAATACTTTTGTATGGGGGTAATAAGTAAGGAAATTCTATCAATTATACGATATGTCATTTTGGAACGGAGAGTAAGGTATAAAGCAATAGTAGCCTTTCTCGTTCTTCTTATTTTTTGTTTCCACACACTAATTGATGCTGTATAATGCTCAGGATACTTTTTCTCATACGTTGCTATTTGTCTCTTTATTGTAGCTTTTTCCTCTTCACTCAATGAGGAGAAAAGCACCTTTCGTACCTGTGCAAGTATAGTAAATGTTTCTAGTTCAAATTCAAGTGAATGGATAATTGATTTATCCAATCGCATATGTATTCCCAAAGCGAGCATTTGATTAATTGCATCTATAGCAATAAACCCTTCTTTAATTGCACGTTCCCTATCTTTCACCGTATGAAGTAGAAAACTTTTTGTTAGTGGATTAACAAGTATCTTATCCCATACAATCCAAGTAAGAGGAGGTATGCGAAGCCTGCGGAAATACACTGCTTTTGAAGCAAATTCTTTAATATAGAGTCCATTTTTTATTGCAATTTCAGAATGTTTTAGTAGCTGTATAAATGCCTTGCTATCTTGTATTCTTTTTTCTTTGCAAAAGCCAGCAATAGCTTTTGCAACAGATATCTTTTCAGAGTAAATTTTCACGGTTACATAGGTATTCAGTTCATTCCAAAAGGAAGAGTTTTCCAAAAAGGTGAGATTCTTCCAAGATGACCATGTCCATCCTCCTGTCTGACACCAGACAGAAATACCTATAAATTGTTTATTTGTCCGTAGTTGCTTTAGGTACTGTTCATAATCCCACCCAACGAAAGACGGATATAACCCCATTCCTTCCCACTCACGTTTTGTTTGGAATTCAACAATTTTTTTATGTTTTCCACGGAAGAACAAAGGATTAAGCGAAAGATAGCGAAGAAAGTCTGTATCCCCATACTTCATACTAATAACAAGATTTTCGCTTTTAATAGAAGAAAAGATAGTATCAAATGTTTTCTTATTCCACATCAAATCACCTATTTTATATACTCCGACTGTCCATGTACGGAATATGAGCGTTTTTTTATGTTTTTCAAAAAGAGGAAGGACTCCTTTTAAGAATCTATTTACCTGTTTTGGTGTTTTGAGGGTTAACCTGCTTATGAAATTGTCTTGTATATCTTTTGCATCGCTTTCTCCTATTCTAATGTTAATACCCGTAATTTCTGGATATTGTTGCAATGCATGTTCTACTGTTGCGAAGAACAATTTTTCTATCTGTTTATATTTTCCATTTGTATGATTATCTATATCATTGTTGTAATACATGTAGTCAACATTCACATAAATTTTGAGATTATATTTATTTGCGATTGCAAACAGTTGTTTATATAACCTTTGATACTCGCTCAAAAGTTTTTTTAGTGGTGTTGTATAAAAATCGTGGATGATAAGATGTGGAAGGTCGTCAATGGTAATTGCGTTATACCCTAACGTCGTAACTTTTTGTAGATAATCATCAAAGCTTGTTAGTACCTCTTTGCATTTTTTCTTGTCTAAGCTATCTTTTTGCTCTAAATTTCCGAATGGATTTTTTGACCAATTCAGAATATGCTTCCCATTTCCAACTGCGAAAGGTCCAACTGTATCTATTATTCGTAAACTATCCACATTTTTATTATATCATTTGAGACAACCTTGGTGTTATTAATAATAATATTATGTTATGATTTTCTATTATAATATGATAAGTACCCCCAAGTTGCGGAAATACGAACACTTATAGATGCCTTTTATGAAACTTACCAGCAACTACATCAGTATATTCCGATTAATTATCTTTAGGTACAGTAGGGAATTGAGCATAAGAAGAAAATTGAGTAGAAGGTATGTTTGACCTTTCTCTCAACATTTTTGCACATAATATTTTTACAAACGTATCAAACTATCTCAACTTTTACTAATATATTCTTTCACCGCCCCTCTGATAGCTTCGCTGAGTAACCATAACACCCCTCACCATGCTCCTAACACATTTGGGGTAAGGGGTGTTCTAATAAGGTGGATATGCAAAGAGCCCTTTTGGAAAAAATCATTTTGGGATGCTTCCTCGTTCCCCAAACACTAAGGGTTAGGAATCAGGAAGTGTATAATAAAACTATGAATAAAGGGAAAAAACTAGACCTCGCATTACAGAAAACAGCAACAGCAGTAGAAGCGATAAACGATATTCGTATCCTTCGTGCAAGAATGTCTCCCAGACAAATCGCGATCTACAACTACATGGTAAAAGGCTACAATGAGCTAGAAACGCTTGTTTTAGCAAAAAGAGTATATGAACTCGTTGGAGTAGTTCCAGTTGTCAGAACCGATGCGGGAACAGTTATAAAGACCAATTCATTAAAGTCTGTTAAAGATTTAGATAAATTATCTTTTGACAGTTATCAAGCACTTCATAAAATAGCCAAAGATCATATTGCTCAAGCAGTAGGAAGTGGAAGCTACGGGAGTGTCCAAGAGAGTTTAATTTTGTTTTTCCAAATGATTGCTCCTCAAGCTGCGAGTACACTATACGAGATAATGCAGGATAAGAAAATAAGTCCTCAGACAAGAGTTATGGCAGCAAACAGTATCCTTGATAGGAGTGGAAGAAGTACTAGACAGGGTAACGTAAATGAAACTTTACCTGTTACTGTAAGTTTACAACTATCAGATAAATCTACACCTCAGCCAGATCTTTCAACAATATTTTCAAATAATTAGAGAGCGTTGCTTTTTTTATGCAAAATGAGCTTCTTTAAGCGCTTGTACAACAATCACAATAGCAGAGAATACTTATTTGAGAGCAAAACGAATAGTTTTCTCTCCTACTTCAGTAAAACCATCGCCATTCCATTGAAACCTTTTTATCGTTTCTTTTTCTACATTGATAGCATAATCATTTTCAGCGTTCATCAAATAGAATCCCTTTCCATCAGCCCTTTGAGATAGAGAACCCCATGTAGAGTTTACGCTATATGTTTTATCTCCAATAAACATTTGCATATACTGCAATTCACAACTGCCACAACCCACCCCAATGCTCTGAGTGAAAGGATAGGAAATCCCATCGCCTGCAATTTTTACCTCTACAGAATCCATAGGAAGCAATCCATTGTCGTAGAAGTAATGGTAATATTTTTGATCAATTTGGAGCTTTTTCATTTTTTGCTTCAAGTTTATGTGCGGATTGTCTTTCCATATTTGTTCTATAGATTGTTTGTTCAGAAACGTTTCTTTATTATCTGGTTTGATAATTTCTGGTTTATTTGGAGTAATCCAAGGAGTTGATGAAATTTTATTGCCTTTTGCTTGTGTTGCTTCTGCTTTTGGTTCGTCTGGATAAGAAGTAATCATTTGAAATAGAGGGGTTTGAGGTTTTGGTACACGGTTGCTGTATAAAATAAAAACAATGGTAACTACAATAAGAATACCTAGAGCAAAGAATATTTTTTTCTTCATAATTTTATGCTTTTTCTATCTTGTGTAGGAAAAAACGCCAAACAGCTTCATACATCCCAGGAGAGAGTTCTTCGTGATTGAATTCATGCTCTTCATATTTTTCATTGTTCAGGTCACACCATTCTTTCCTCTCTTGGTTCTTAAAATTGAAAGAGGAAGAAATATTCTCTGCATTATTCATAAAATCATCTTCATACATTTTTTTAATTATTCGTTCTTTCATTTCGCTTTTTCCAAAACCTTTTCCTATTGAAAGAAGAATATAAAATCCTAAAGCATCCAAAATAAAACCAAATAAGTCAAAAGTGTAGTAATCTCTTTCTATATTGCAATCATATTGACTCGTTGTTTGATAACAATGTCCTATGTGATTAAACACATACCCTAATACCAATGCAATTACGATGGTTCCTAAATTATCAGATAAGTATTTAATAATGCCTTTCATTTACTGGTTTCTCCCTTTCTTGATCTTCATAATGAACATAAGTATGCCAATCATCATAAATTGAACTATGAAACCTGAAACCCATGCTGTAATTGCGTAAAGTACAATTAAACCAATATAAACATGGTTTAGTCTTAGTAAGAAAACAATGTTTATTGCGAATAGTAATGAAGTTGCCATTAGTGACTTTCCCAATAACATCGACTCATTGGGACTTAATTCTGTGTGCTCATCGTCAATTTTGTAATATGCTTCTATCTCTTCTTTAATATCTGGATTACTTAACGTATAAAAACGTTCATCTTTACGAAGAATTGATCCTGCTACTACACCAAGCAGGAATATATCAAGCAGGCATAAGATTCCTATTAACCAATGCTGTTGTAGTAGTGACATAGCTGCACCAATAAATAACAAGACCGACAGAGGTCTTAGGATACCCCAATCAATAGCAAATTTATATTTCTGCATAACTTCAATCTCAATCTAAAAATAAGGCTTAGCGTCTGGTATCCAGTCAATATGCTAGGTACCAATTTATTTAGTTTTTACTTCCTTGTTTTTACTAAAATGGAAATGATTTTTGTCTATTCTGCCAGAGTGCTTTAATTATGTTGCAAGCTACGCTGAGCGCATAAAGCAGTAATCCAACCATTACAATATACCCTAGTGCCCAAAGGCCTTCTATACTTCCTTGATAAGGGTTTATAAATGTTGTTAAACCCATCATGGCAGCACCAACTAACAAGGTTATTACTGAGAACGAAGTTTTCAAGAATATTGATAAACTCTTCTTAGGTTGCAATAGAAATACCACAATCCAGATCGGAAACATAAATCCTACCACTCTCGCAAGGATAGAAACTACATTCTCAAAAGGCGTTCCTACATGAACATGGGGTAAATCTGCAAAAGCAAAATAAAGGATAACGATAAATAAAAATAATTTTTGAACAAAATTTGATACTCCGAATAGCTTTTTCATAATATTAATTGGCTAAGGAATACAAAAAGCCCCCAGCCAGCGATGAGTTATCCCACCCATACAAGTTTCCCTGTATGACGATTCAAAGTGCTCTGACTAGGAGCTTGATACTTTGAATCGTTTTTTATGCCATGCCCACATTCCTGCGGGTTTAGGCAACATTAAGTTGTTGATAGTATTTTACAGCATAAAGCTTCATAAGACAATAAAATAGACAATTAGGCACTAAAGTAGTAAAATCAGGCTGAGATTGAGAGGAAGTATGGTAGTTGATATACGATCAGGCATTATTAAAATGCAACAAGACGCAGAGAAGGAAATAGAAAAAATAGAGCAAGTCTATAAAAGCAAAAGAAATCTAAGAGATTTTGCTTATGAATTAAACAGAAATAATAATTCAAGAAAAACTTCTCAAGTCAGAGATTTAGAAAATTTAATTCCAAACGGCGGAAAATATAAAGTCCAAAAAAGAATGGCAAAGCATTTTAGTAAACGTGATGTAATAGAAAACTATCTTCTTACAAGTTGCATTAAACCCACAATACAACACAAGAAATTTACAAAGAAAGTTTATTTGAGCAATAAAAAGATATTTGATGGCAAGATTAAAAATGGCTTGAAAACGTTTAATAGGATTATAAAACAATTAGCACTTACTGTTAAGCCATTAGGAGAGAATCGTCACCAGTTAGTGGAAATAGAATAATTCCTCATTCTAAGCATTTTTAGCTTCAATAATCCTCTTAAATCGCATTACGTTACAAAATTAGCCTCAATAATACACTCTTGACTTTTGATCTCCATAATCTTTTCTCTTATGCTGTCTGTAGATTATATGACTACGGAACAGATTAAAATTGAGGAGTATTCCACTAAAAATTTAAACCTTTCAGCTTTCTTGAGCTGTTTACCAGATATTAAATTTGTGGGCGCTATTAAGCACGGAAACGAGTTTTTCTTCAAATTCACGCCAAAAGAAAAAACAGAACAATTGGTAAATGACTATTTCTCAGGAATTGCCACTGTGAACCCCAGAGACCTCTTTGCAAGGCTTCATGACCTTAAAGACCTCATATTCTCTCAGAAAGGAAGTATTAGATAATTATGGAGGATATATTTGATTTACCAATAAAATATACTCCTCAAAAATTTACTGACGAGGAACTTCAGTCAATCTTTCCTGAAGCAAAAGAAATTATTTCACAAAAGATTTTTGAGTACAAGGAAGAACGAGATGAACTTATATCTCAGATGAGAACATTTTATGACAAGGTTAAAGAAATTGAACATCATGAAAATAAAGATGAGTCATTTTCATATTTCTGGACTTCCTACCTTAAATATTTTCATGCATCTACCGTTATTAAAATTGATAAGCATTTATACAGACTTTACAGACAAAAACGTCTGTTGAATAAAAACAATGACAGATATCCAGATGCACAAGCTAAATGGGAGGAACAAAAAGAACGGGCAGAAAACTATTCACTTTGTGATCTTGCTTTGCCTTATCTTGATAAAATTAGACAAACAGCAAATCGTATAACGGCATTATGTCCGTTTCATAAAGAAAAAACTCCGTCTTTTACGATCTTCATAAACCAAAATTCATTCCATTGCTTCGGCTGCCAAGCTCATGGAAATGTCATCACTTTCAAAATGAGAATAGATACCCTTTCATTCAAAGAAGCTGTTAAGGAGTTGTCCCTATGAGCGATTATGGCAGTTATACATCAACGCCTTTGGAGGATAAAATTATGGAAGAAGTAATCGGCAATGAAAAGAAACAAAATAATAACAAAAGATATTCAGAGTTGTTACTTGTGGATGATGTCTTAGCGCTCCCTGATCAAGAGGAGTCATGGCTTGTCCAAAATATCGTTCTTACCCAAGGAATAACAATAATATCGGGACTTCCTAACCACTTTAAGTCATTGTTCACACAGCTTCTCATAAAAGCTGTGGCATCAGGAAAACCATTTTTAGGAAAGTTTGAGGCAAAGGAAGGGGCTGTGTTAGTTATTGATCGCGAGATACCACTCCAACGATTAAAAAGACGACTGAACTCTGTAGGCGATTTTACTGGGCTTCCGATACTTTTCTATCAATATTCTGACCCCTTCAAACTTGATAATAAAGATGATGCTGAGTATTTACAGAAAATTGTTAAAGAGAATGATATAAAGTTGGTTGTCATTGATACATTCAACAGGAGCCACTCAGGAAAAGAAATCAATTCCTCAAGTGATGTAGGACAGGTTTTTGAGCCATTAAAAGCAATTATTGGATTCGCATCAATCATTCTAATTCACCATTCAAATAAAAGCGGCTATAAAAATGAAGTACCTACGCCCGATGAATTATTAGGTTCAGTTGATTTTATGGCACAAACAGACATCTTATTTACATTGAGAAGAAAAGATAAAAACTCTGTCATTGTACACAATCTAAAAGCACGGGACTCAGAACTTCTTAATGCTTTCCAACTTACATTCACAACCAATAATAATGGACTTTTTGATTTGGCTTTTGATCGTGAAATAAAACCAGAAGAAACACCAGTGGAAAAACGTGAAAGAACAATCCTTGAGTATTTGAAATCTGGCAAAAAAAAGAAAAGCGAACTAATAGCAAACCTCATACAGTTTGATTGTGCAGAGGGAACAATCAATAATTCATTAACTGTTCTAAAAAACAAAAGTCTTATTGGGTCAGAAATTATAGAAAAAGAAGCATACTATTTTCTCCTTGAACACCTGAGGGAACAAGAAACAACACCTTTCACGTTTCCCAATACCCAGTCAGTAGGAAATCAGGAAACATAGCAAAATAGCTTGTTGGAGTAGGCTAATTGATTTCCCGATTAACAATTATGACAATACAAAAAGCGAGAGAGCTGTTAGGCGAAGAAGCAAAAAGCTTATCTGATGAGGAGATAATGCGATTCAATGCTGAAACACAAAAAATGTGTAAAGCATTACTATCAATAATTATTGCCAATATACGAACAAAAACAAAAATTGAATTGACATAAAAAGGAGAGGATGGTAAAAATGAATACAGAAAAGATTGAAATGAAATACGCAGTTACATATCTACGAGTTTCTACGACCGAGCAGGTTGATAATTTTAGCCTAGATAATCAGTTTGAACAAACGCATAAGAAGGCAGAAAAAGATGAATACATTATCGTTAAAGATTTTAAAGAAGAAGGACAAAGTGCTAAAACTACCAACCGTCCTGCATTAAAAGAACTTCTTTCATATTGCATAGATAAGAAAAATAATATCAGTGCTGTTTATGTGTATAAATGGGATAGATTTTCAAGAAACCAACTGGATTTTCTTTCGCTTCGCCATATGCTCTCACAACATGGTGTAGGGCTTATTAGTGCTACTGAGACAAGTGGTAACACCCCTGAAGCATTATTTCTTCAAAACATTCTTTCAGCAGCAGCTCAATACGATAATGATTTGAAATCTACAAGAGTAAAAGATGGAATGAGAAAACGCTTTTTAGCAGGATATTCTACAACCAAACCACCAATAGGTTTTAAAGTAGGAATTGTTGAGGGAAAAACATGTGGTATTCCAGATGAAAGATTATTTAAACCATTGCAACGCATGTGGTATGAGATAGACGTAAATAAATGGACATTGGGTAAAGTTCGTGAAGAATTAGATAAACTATGTTTACAAGATGCCCCATTTCACAGACAAACAGTTTCAAAGATATTTGCTAACAAATACTATACGGGTATGCTTTCATCTGCTATCTATGGAGAGACAAAAGGCAAACATATACCTATGGTTGAACCTGATGTTTTTTATCGGGTTCGTGAGTTAATAACAGGAAGGAAACAGGCAAAATCTGATGTAAGAAAAGATATCAGAGATGAAGTACCGCTTCGTAGGCATTTGTACTGTCCTTTATGCAATAAGAATATGACAGGAGCACCAAGTAAGTCAAAATCTGGGAAAATTATTTGGTATTACACTTGTCCTGACAGAAAACTTCATAAAACTTTTGAAGTCAATGCTGAAAAGATACATGAACAGTTTAAGGAACTTTTGAAACGTGTCAGAGTTAAGCCTGCAACCATGAAATACTTTTCTGAAATGATGAAGGAGACGTACCAGAAAGACTACGAGGAACTAAATATATCCTCAAAACACATTGAAAAGGACATTGCAGAATTATATGAGTTATTGCAAACCTTAAAAAGGAAACATCTCAAAGGTATGTATTCTGACAGTGAGTTTATAAAAATGAAAGATGAACTAAATCTTGAATTCGCCACGAAGAAAAGCCTACTTTCAGAAAAGAAGATAGATAAAATTGAAATAGAAACAGTGCTTGAATGGATGACTTTCTATTTAACTCATTTTGATAAAGCGTGGGATAGAGCTGAAATTCTTGTTAAACATATGATGCAGAGTTCGTTGCTCCCTGAAAAAATAACACTGGATGAAAAAATATTACGAACCCCTAAATTAGGCAGTGCCTATAGGCTAAACGAGCTCTATGAAGCTCAAAAATTTTCAAAGTACACCCGGAGGGATTCGAACCCCCGACCCCTTCGTCCGAAGCGAAGTGCTCTAATCCGCTGAGCTACGGGTGCATTTTTGCACTATAATTTCGTATAGTAGGTATATTGTATCAACTATGCCTATAAGTTGCAATTTTATACTTCATTTTTTATTGCTCTTTCGTTGTTTACAAATGTAATATTTTTAAACTACAATAATAAAGTAGAGATGGAAAAAATGGAATTTACCAAGTCAAGAAGGATTAAAGTGAAAAAGAAAAAGCTCGAACGGATCTATGATAAAAAGCCATTAATTGAGTTCATAGTCGCAATTTTGAGTGTACCTTCATTAATTCTTCTTGTTATTCTTAATTTTAATAGTTTGCGATCTATTAATAATGCAAAGCCAACTCCAACACCAGTTTCCAATATAGTTATGCCTGGTATAAATGGGAGTAGTTCTAAATTTTTTTTTAAACCAGTCGTTCATACACAACATCCTTCTTATGCAGTAGCGACAAGTCAAGGACCTTGTAACAAAAGCTTAGGCCCAATAAATATTATTTCTCCAAGCGAAGGAGCAGTAGTTAATGATAACCCTGTTGAAGTAGATATTTCTTATACTGATAGTGTCTATTGTGGTGCGGTATGGTCCTATCGCATTAATGGGAGCTCTTGGTCTGATTATAATAATGATTCAGTTGCATTATATAATTTGCCAAATGGTTCTACAAAATTTGAATTACGGGCAAGGAGTATTACCAGCTCTGATTCTACAATATTAACAAGAGATTTCACTTATAGTGGTCAATCCACAGTTATCCAGCCTACAAGTGCTAGTAATTCTGCCTATTAGTAAATTTACAATTAAGTTTCAAACAAGTACAATACACCAATGAGCTCTCAGCTTTATTCTTTTTTAAAATTTTTCATCGGATGGCCATTAACAATACTTGCCCTCTTTTTTATTATAAAAATAATAATTTCTCAGGCTCCACCTCTTTTAAGTAATTTTCATATAATACATTTTTTTTTATTGGGTTATGGTATATCCAGCTTTATTCTTTTTTATTTCTTGAGAAGTTACGTTTGGTATCGAATATTGAAACAGTATCATTACACAATTTCATTCCGTGAATCAAGTTATTTATGGGCTCTTTCAGAGCTTAAACGATATATTCCAGGTAATATTTGGTCTTTTTTTGGAAGGACAGTATTGTTCCATCAAAAAAATATTAAAAAGAAAGATATTGCAAAAGGACTTATTATTGAGGCAGAATTATTTATTATTGGTAGTATCATCATCTCACTTCTTTCCTTACAATTTTATTTTACTCGAAATCAAAGTGTTTATGAATGGATAATCGGACTCGTGGTTTTTGGGTTAACTGTGCTTTATTGTCTAAATGGAAAGGTGTATGGTCCTTTACCAGATAAAATTCGTACTTTAGTTTCTTTTCTTTTTCCTTCATTTGTAGCGTTTGAGAATATTTTTCTTGTTTGGATTAGCATAATTGCGCTTTTCTTTTTTGGGGTAGGAAATTATTTTGTTATCAGTTCGGTTGTCTATTTAACACCGAAATTATTTTTAGAATTGATTGGTGTTTTTGATTTAGCGTTTGTTGTAGGCTATCTATCAGTTATTACTCCAGCAGGTTTTGGTATACGAGAAGGTATTGTATTATTTTCCTTGACTAAAATTATTCCTTATGGATTAGCAGCATTTGGAACAATCTTTTGTAGAATTATTTTGATATTTTCAGAGATGCTATTTATCAGCATTAGTATATTTTGGTATCGAACGAAAAGTAAAGTTATTTTGCGTTTAGAAAAAATTATTAACAAGCATTCTCAAGTAAGTATAGTAACGGCATTAAGTTTGCTTTATTTATTTTATTTCACTATAGTTTCGTTTTTTCGTTATGATAATTTTTATACAGGGAGATTCGATTTGGGGAATATGGCACAAACCGTTTGGAATAGTCTTCATGGGCGAATTTTCCTTTTCACCAATCCTAATGGTACAGAACCGATCTCGCGTTTGGCATTTCATGCAGATTTTATTCTTATACTTTTAGCCCCTTTTTATGCTCTCTGGCAAAATCCTAAAATGCTTCTTCTTATACAAACTATTGTTGTTGCCGCAGGAGCCTATTTCGTTTATGTTATTGCAAGAGACGTCTTGAAACATCGCAATCTTGCGTTAGCTTTTACCGTTGCTTACTTGCTCAATCCTAGCGTACAACGAGCAAACATTTATGATTTTCATGCAGTAACTCTTGTAACGACACTTTTTTTGGCGACATTTTATTTCTTTTTCAAAAAACGTTATATCCTTTTTACGTTATTTGCTATTTTAGCAGCACTATGTAAAGAAGAAATCTGGCTAATTATATCTTTATTTGGCATCCTTGTATTTTTCATACATAAAAAGCGTGTTTTTGGAACTGGTATTTTTCTATTTAGTATTTTTATGTTTTATTTTCTTTTTTGGTATGCCATTCCCAAGACACTTGGTTCTCAACATTTTGCATTAGTTTATCTTTCAGATTTTGGTGATAGTCCGACAAAAATTATAAAAGAAATTTTACTTTCTCCCAATAAGGTTGTTACTACGATATTACATCCTTCTCGTTTAGATTACCTTAATCAATTATTTTTGCCAGTTGGCTATTTACTTATTTTTTTCCCTTTTTTCCTTATCTTTGCAGTGCCTGATTTATTAATTAATATTTTGAGTAACAATACACAGCTGCATCAAATTTATTATCAATATACAGCCACAATAACGCCTTTTATTTTCCTAGCCGCGATTTACGGCGCAAAAATAGTACGTTATATTCAAATCCCATTTTTAAAAGTGTCACAAGCTTATTGGAATCTATTACTTACTATCTATCTTCTTATATTTTCCTTCTATGGTGCTTACGCTTTTGGACCGCTTCCTGGAGCTCGAGATCCAAATTTAGACATGTTTATTCGGCAAGTACAAAATCGTGCATACATTGATAGCTATTTAAAAAAAATTCCTAAAAAGAAAAGCGTTGCTGCATCTAATGATATTGGATCACATCTTTCACTTCGAGAAAATATTTATACGATACCGTATGGTCTTGATCGGGCAGATGTTATTGTACTCCTTCTGAATGGTACTGATTCACAGTCAAAAATAGCATATGCAAAAGTGATTAAAGATCCACGTTATCGTGAAGCAGTAAATAAAAAAGGATTTGTTGCATTTATAAGGAAATAAACGATATGATATATATATGATTCATGTTTTAAAAGCTGATAGAACTCGTGAACCTTTTAGCGAACAAAAGGTTATGGATTCTATCAGACGAGCTCGTATTCCTCATTCTCTCAGAGGAGAAGTATTAACTCATGTTAAAAGCAAATTGTACGATGGAATCTCAACACAAGAAATTTATCAACACATTTTAGAATTTCTAAGCACCTCTCCAAAACCTTACATTAAAACTCGTTACTCTCTTAAAGAAGCCATTATGCAATTAGGTCCTACTGGCTATCCATTTGAAGATTTTATTAGTAAATTACTTGAGGCACAGGGGTACGCAACACGTGTTCGACAAATTCTTCGTGGCAGATGTATCTCTCATGAGATAGATGTAATAGCTGAGAAAGAGGGGAGAACTGCAATGATCGAGGCAAAGTTTCATAATAGCCCTGGTGTTCGTTCTGAAGTACATGTTGCACTATATACTCAGGCACGTTTTGAAGATATCAAAGTACGAAATCAGATTGATGAAGCTTGGCTTGTCACTAATACGAAAACTACAGTTGATGCTAATACCTTTTCTCATTGTACAGGAATGCGTGTTTTGAGTTGGGACTATCCTGAAGGGGAAGGATTGAGAGATTTGATAGAACAATCTCAACTGCATCCAATCACTATGTTGACAATGCTTGCCCAATCACAAAAAATGACTCTTCTTGAAAATCATATTGTGCTTTGTAAGGATATTTTGAACAAACCAGAACTACTAGATATATTATATCTTTCTAGACAGGATCGAGAAAAATTGATAGCAGAAATAGCTACTGTTTGTGCTGACGAAGAATAGTTGTAGATTTTCTCATAAATTTTCTATAAACAACTCATCTGCTTCTTATAATTCCACGGTATGATAAAATCATCTGAATAGAGGTGAAAGGTAGAAATGGATATCCTATTATGGGATACTTCATCAAATAAATTATAGAATTTGCTCCAGCCATCCGTATATGATAGTCATCATACCTGACTTGTGCGTTTTTACTAAGATGACATTTCTATTGTGGTGTAATAGATAGAATTTGCTCCATTGACAAACCGTACTTTCGTACGGTATATTTATCGTACGTTCGTATGGTATGAGTAAAGCATACATCCAAGAAGCAATTATTAAATTAAGGAAGTTTTATCGTTTAGAAAAACGTCTTCCAAGTTATGCTGAGTTTTGTGATTTGTTTCACTTCTCATCAAAAGGATCGGCACAGTATCTAGTTAACCAGCTAATTGCGGCAGGAATTATTGAGAAAGGAGATAAGGGTAAACTCTTTCCCAAGAAATTAATACATATTCCTCATTTAGGGACTATTAAGGCAGGATATCCCATGCCCGCATTTGAGCAACGGGATGATAGTATCGATGTCTATCAGTATATCCATGATACTACGGGAAATATTTATTTCCTTACTGTTTCGGGAGATTCGATGATTGAGGCACTTATTGGTGACGGCGATAAAATTATTGTTGATCCTAACAGAGAACCACATAATGGCGACATTGTTGCAGCAATCGTTGACAATGAGTGGACTGTCAAATATTTTTACCGGAGAAATAGCAAAGTAGAATTAGTACCTGCCAATCAAAAATATCCCATCATTTATCCAAAAGAAAGTTTGGAAATAGGTGGTGTAATAATCAGTGTGATCCGAAAATATCACTAAAAATTTTACAAATAATTAAAAAATTTATCTCTAACATGTTTAGAAATAGGTTTTAGATTTCTTAAAATCTATTTTATATGAACCTAAAAATCAATGAGGCAATCGATGTTATTACCATATATAAAAGACTCGGCAGCAAAACCACTCCGTATAAAATCCGATGGAACGGTCGTTCGTATCTCATTACGAAAGTCGGCTACCATCACAAGGTTCGCGAGGGCCGTACGGTCTATCATATATTTCATGTTTGCTCCGATACCTTAGCTTTTCGACTTAAACATGATCCAGATTCACTGGCATGGATTCTTGAGGAGGTGTCAGATGGAGCTTCCGATTAGTCAGGATAAACCTCTTATAATGCATATTGATTTGAATTCTTGTTTTGCGACGATTGAACAACAGGCAAATCCACTTCTTCGAGGTAAGCCAATTGTTGTTGCAGCATATAGTACTTCTAATGCTTTCATTCTCGCACCTTCTATTGAAGCAAAACGTCTCGGGATCAAGATGGGTATGCGTGTTAGCGACGCTCAATCACTTTATCCTCAAGTTGTTGTCTGTATTCCTGATCCACCAAAATATCGAGATGTTCACCTCAAATTTAAGAAAATTTTTCAAGATTATTCTCCTGATGTAATACCGAAATCAATTGATGAAGCAATTATTGATTTTCATGCAACAAAAGATGTTTATCATAAACTTATAGTAGTTGCCAAAGAAATTAAACAGAGGATAAAGAATGAAATTGGTGAATGGATTTTTTGTAGTATTGGCATTGGTACGAATATGTTTCTTGCCAAATTAGGTGCATCACTTCAAAAACCTGATGGTCTTACTATAATCGATCACAAAAATTTACTATCGATATATAAAAGTGCAAATTTGCTTGATTTGAATGGAATTAATGTGAGGTATCAAGCAAGACTTAACATCCATGGTATCCATACACCTTTTGATTTCTTTAATGCGAAGAGAGAAATTCTTGAAAAGAGAGTTTTTCGTAGTATTATTGGTGGAAGATGGTATGAAAAATTGCGGGGATATGAAACTGATCAAAGAGAATTTGCTACCAAATCCATCGGGCATCAATATGTATTACAGAAGCCAACAATTAATCATAAAGACCTTTATCGACTCATTATGAAATTATGCGAAAAAATGGGAAGACGATTACGGAAAAAAGGCTATTCAGCACGTGGCATTTATATGTGGTTTAGTTATAAAGATCGTACTTTTTGGCATCGCGGTCGGACAATGAATCGAGAATTGTATTTGACGATTGAACTGTATCGTCATGCACAACTAATTTTTAATGCTCAGCCGGAAAAAAAGATGATCACGCATATGGGTGTTTCTTGTTATCATTTTTCTGAACATAATAATATGCAATTATCAATTTTTGAAGATGAGGAATCCAAAATGAGAAGAGTATCAGACGCAGCTGACCAAATTAATGATACTTATGGCGAATTCACTGTTGTTTCAGGAATTATGATAGATATGGATGATATGATACTCGACAGAATTGCATTTGGAGGAATGAGAGAAATGGAAGGACTTACAACTAGTTTAGCTGAGTAAACTCCCATAAATAGCTAAAGGGGCTCTTCCATTAATGATAATAAATCTTTAGGAAGTTGTAATAATTTAATTTTTGCTAAGCATGCTAAGAGCAATCTGTCTTATCTTGCTTCTTCAACGAAAAACTCAGACATTGGTATTGCGAAAGGCTGGGTACACATGAATAAGTTGCGATACATTTCGGAAAGATAGGTAAAATCTCTATGCCGAGTAACTTTAAAAGGATAGGCTATTCGAGACCAAAATACTCTGTTAAAAGCTATCGCAGAATTATGAAAACAGTGAAAAATTCTTTTGCGGTGGAGATATCAGATATTGCAGAATATCATCTTCATATACTTAACTATTTCTATCAATATGGAAAAATTGCAACCCTGGATGCATTTAAAGTAAAACAGAGTACTGTCAAGTGACGTTTTTTTGCACAAGATTCTTAATAAGTTTATTAAAAATTATCCTATTTAATAGGAATTATTAAATGAAGCTACTATTCGTATGCTTTAATCTGCTTATTGCCTATTACACTACAGGGATAGCCTATAGGCGAAACAACAATAACTTACATCAAAATGTAACTATTCAGTTGTTTTCGAGAGCAGAGGTAATATACCTGTGAAGGGTTGGAATAATTGGTTGGTTTTTCATTTTCATTGTTTGTATGATACTCATGTTAATTGCATGAGTCTTTGCCCCTTGTTTGCTTCGTGAGCCA
>DATMOG010000081.1:0-16060 GCA_035568375.1 Candidatus Sulfotelmatobacter sp. | reverse complement strand
TGATCCGATGTCTTGTCAAAGAGCTACAACGCATACAAAATGCGTCTTTTTGTTGTGGCTTTATCATCCACTTCCAAGTTTCAATTTATTCAGTATTTTCTTATCAATTTTCTCCACTTGACTTTTCATAGCTAGTCTTTCTTGTATAGCATTTATCATAGGTAAATTGTTAACGATTGGAATAATTTTCTAGTCTAGTTAAAAATAGTAAAAACTAGATGAGAATGTTACAAGAGTCATGTAAACAAGCTGTACTTTATAAATTTTAATAGTAGCATGTCATGGAGTGGATAGAGATTGGCTAGAGTTTATTTCTTCCGTACTAGTTTGATTTGATCACGTATGGCAATGGCTGTTTCAAAATCCAATCTCTCTGCTGCTGTCTTCATTTCCTTTCGTAAAAGCTTTAATGCTTTTTCCCGCTCGTCTGGCAGTAAGACGTCTTTCTTGCTAAATTGCATAATTGAAGCTAATTGCGGTTTTTCTTCTTCTTTTTGTTGTTCAACAAGTTTAGATCTGATTGCTTTTTGAATTGTTGTTGGTGTTATTTTATGCTTTTTATTAAATTCCATTTGAACTTTTCGACGTCTTTCGCCTTCCTCAATTGCTGCTTGCATCGATTTGGTGATCCTATCCGCATACATAATCACCTTTGCATCAACATTTCGAGCTGCGCGTCCCATTGTTTGAATTAATGAAGTTCGAGATCTCAGAAAACCTTCTTTATCAGCATCAAGAATTGCAACAAGTGAGACTTCAGGAAGATCCAATCCTTCACGCAACAAGTTAATTCCTACAACGACATCAACTTCACCAAGACGCAAATTATCTAGAATATCTTGTCTGTTAAGTGTTTCAATATCTGAATGCAGGTATTCGACTTTAATTTCATGTTCTTGAAGATAACTAGTAAGCTCTTCGGCCATGCGTTTGGTCAAAGTTGTTACTAGTACTCGCTGTTTTTTTGCTACGCGTTCTCTTATCTCATTCATCAAATCATCAATTTGTCCTGCACTGGGCTTTATCACAATTCTCGGATCTACAAGACCTGTTGGTCGGATAAGTTGTTCCACGATGCCGTGATCATTTTCTTTTGCGAGTGAGATTTCATAGTCATTTGGTGTTGCAGAGACATAGATGATCTGGTTAGTTTTCCTCATAAATTCTTCAAATTTCAATGGTCGGTTATCAAGGGCTGACGGCAAGCGAAAACCATAATCGATCAATGTTTGTTTTCTTGCACGATCACCTTTATACATACCGCCGAGCTGAGGAATCGTGATGTGTGATTCATCAATAATTAAAAGCCACTCATCAGAAGCAGTGTCGAAATAATCAATTAGCGTATAAGGGGGGGAGCCTGGATCTCGTTTATCAAAATAAATAGAATAGTTCTCAATACCGTTGACGAAGCCGACTTCCTTAATCATCTCAAGGTCATACTGGGTCCGTTGTGCAATCCGTTGGGCTTCTATAAGTTTATTATGATCTCGTAGTTCTTTCACTCGGATATCCAAATCGTGATTGATAGCTTCAAATGCATCATGATACCCTCTAGGGTCGGTCATGTAATGCTTGGCAGGATAAATGACTGTTGCGTCAAGAGGCTGTTTCATTTCGCCTGTGAGAGAGTTGAATTCATACATATTGGTGATAACATCATTTGCTTCAATACGGATACCATATTCAATATAAGCGGGGAAGATATCAATACTATTTCCGCGGACTCGGAATGTACCTCGGGTGAATTCATAGTCATTGCGGCTATATTGTAAATCAGTAAGCCGGATCAAAATATCTTTTTGATTTATTTTTAGACCTTTTTGCAATTCTAAAACAAATTTTCCGTATTCAATAGGAGATCCCAAGTTGTAAATGCATGAAACGGAGGCTACGACGATGACGTCTTTACGGGTTAACAGATTAGTCGTTGCTGCAAGACGTAGCCTGTCGATTTCTTCATTTATTTCTGATTCTTTTTCGATATAGGTATCTGTTTGTGGAACATACGCTTCAGGTTGGTAATAATCATAATAGGAAACAAAATAGGAGACGGCGTTTTCCGGAAAAAAGTCACGAAATTCTTGATAGAGCTGCCCTGCAAGGGTTTTATTATGTGAAATAATGAGTGTAGGCTTTTGGATGTTCTGGATCACGTTTGCCATAGTGAAAGTTTTTCCACTACCAGTTACACCAAGGAGGACTTGGTTTTTGACATCTTGCTTGAGGTTTTTAGTCAGTCGTTGAATAGCGCTTGGCTGGTCACCTGTCGGTTGAAATTTGGATTCAAGATGGAATTTCATAGATGCATTGTAGCACATGCTAAGAGTAGGGGTAGAGGACGAGAGAAAAGTATTATTTAGAGATTTTCTTTAGTGATTGTATTGTTTGCAAGACAGCATTTGCTGCTTCAATACCTTTATTGTGTTCATTTTTTTCTGCTCGTATTTCTGCATGTTTTTTATCAAAGACAGCGAGTACTTCAAATCCAACGGGGATACTGTAGTCAAGTGAGATTTGCATTAATGCTTGTGCTACTTCATTGGCAATCATGTCAAAATGATACGTTTCGCCTTTTATAATGATGCCAAAGGCAATAATAGCATCAAATTTTTTCGATTCAGCAACTGCTTGCACTAGGAGTGGCACTTCCCAAGAACCAGGCGCAGTAAATGTTTCAATATTTGTTTCACTTATTCCTGCTGTAAAAAGTGTTTTACGAGCATATATTTCAAGATTATCAATTAGGTCGACATAATAATTAGTACGGACAATAGCAATTTTGAGTTTTTCGGGAAACAATATATTAAAATTTTGGGAAGCTTGTTTTTTAAGCATATTATTTCGATTTTATTAATTTTTCAAGATATTTTGCTAACACGTCAACTTCAACATTGATATAGTCTCCAACTTTGGTGGTATGTAACATGGTTTTTTCCCATGTATGAGGAATAATCCCGACACTAAATTGTCCTTCTGTGACTGAAACTACGGTAAGTGAAATACCATTCACGCTTATTGATCCTTTTTCAACAATATATTTATTCAATGATTTAGGAATAATGAAGGTAAACATGAGACTGTTTCCTTTTTTTTCAATTGAGGTTATCTTTCCGATGGAGTCAATATGTCCTTGGACGATATGTCCTGAAAGTAGCGTGTTAGTAGTTGCTGGGAGTTCAAGGTTGACTTTGTATGCAGGCTGTAAATATTGAATATTTGTTTTTTTGGCAGTTTCAGGCATATAGTTAATACTAAAAGAGTCATTATCTCTTGAAACTACTGTCAGACAAATGCCATTAATTGCGATACTTGTGCCGTTGGTGAGTTGTTTTAAAAGTTCCTTATCAGTTGTAATGGAGAGGAGGACATCTGTTTTTTTCTTTACTGTTCCAAGATGGGTAATGATTCCAGTGAACATTATAAAGATATTATAACATAACTAAGTTCTTTTAATATTTCACGGAATAAAAAGTAGGGTTTGATATTTTATGAAGCATTCTGCATTATTGACAAAAATATACGAATATCGTATATTTTTTAGTAATGCCAGGTGTATTATATAAAAAAGAAAGAGAAACATTAGAATTCCTTGTACAGTTCCAAAATAAACACGGATACGCTCCCACATTACGTGAAATAGCAAATGCTACAAATCATAGAAGTGTTTCGACGATTCATGTCATACTCAGAAATCTTGTTGATAAAGGATATCTGCAAAAAGTAGATGGAAATGCTCGTGTTTTGCGAATTAAGGATGAGAGTATCGTCTCAACATTTATGGGAGTTTCACCATCTGTTGAATTGCCATTGATGGGTTATATTGCTGCAGGAAGACCGCTTGAACCACATATTGATCCGAATGCAACATTTCAAGTCTCTGCTTCTATGCTTTCAGGATCAAAAACATCTTACGTTTTGCAGGTAAAAGGTGAGTCCATGATCGAAGATGGCATTTTCGATGGTGATTATGTTGTGATTGAAAAAGTAAATGTTGCAAATAATGGAGAAATTGTTGTCGCACTTGTTGATGATAATTTAGCAACTCTGAAACGTTTTTATAAAGAAGGTGGCAAAGTTGTCTTAAAGCCTGCTAATGCCTCAATGGAGCCAATTTACCCTAATACAATTAAAATTCAAGGCCGCGTGGTTGGTTTAGTCCGCAAATACTAGTAACATGTTTCTTCTGGTATAATATTTTAATGGGAATACTTTATTTAGTACCGACACCAATAGGTAATTTGGCTGATATTACACTTCGAGCATTGCGAACATTGTTTACTGTTGAGGTTATTGCTTGCGAAGACACGCGTCGGACAGGTCTACTTCTTGAAAAACTGCTTATTGAATTTTCCCCAAATCCAGAAGAGAAAAAGAAGCCTAAGTTACTTTCATATTATGATCAAGTTGAAATACAACGGATTCCTGAGATTATTAGTTTACTCCATGCTGGTAAAGATATAGCACTTGTATCAGACGCAGGAACACCCGCTGTTTCAGACCCGGGTTTCAAGTTAATCCGTGAATGTATTAGAGAAGACTTGAAAGTTGTTTCATTACCTGGAGCATCGTCTGTTTTGACTGCATTGACTGTCTCTGGTTTGCCAACTGATAAGTTCCTTTTCGTTGGATACCCGCCGCATAAACCTGGTCATAGAATTACCTTTTTCCAAAATATAAAATCGAGTTTAGAATTAGTTAATTCGACAGTAATTCTATTTGAAGCGCCTCATAAAATGGAAAAAAGCTTGAAAGATGTACAAGATGTTTTTGGTGATATTGAGATAGTTTTATGTCGAGAGTTAACAAAACTATACGAAGAAATTAGAAGAGAAAAAATTTCAGAATCTCTTAAACATTTTAAGAAAACGCCTCCAAAAGGTGAATTCGTCCTCCTGTTCCACCTATAGTTATTAAACGGTTAATTCGTGATGGTTTCTAATTTCTTTATGAGTGATTTCTTCCAATGTATTGATTTCGTATACATATATTTCTCCTGGTGCAATTTCTACTTTATCAATCTGATTGTCGGGGATCTTTTCTAAATATTTGATAAGCGCGCGAAGAGAATTGCCAGAACCTGAAATAAGAATATTTTTTCCAGCTTTTAATTGTGGAAGAATACTATTTTCATAGTAAGGTATTTCACGCTCATATACCTGCTTCAATGATTCACCATGTGGGACTGGAAAATCCCAGCTTCGACGTAGTTTCAAGAATGCTGTTTCACCAAGTTGCTGCTTTACTTCCCATTTATTTTTTCCAGTAAAGTCGCCATAGTTGCGTTCTTTAATTGCGTTCGATTCGATGATTTTTACATCGTGTTGATTAATGACATTAAGGATAATTTGTAGCGTTTGTTTATGCCTGATGAGGTCAGACGTATATGCCTCATTAAAGTGAATATCTTTGAGACACTCTCCTGCAATTTTTGCTTCTTCTTTACCTTTATCTGTTAATTCCGGATTATCCCATCCTGCCCAAATGCCTTTTTCGTTATAGGTTGATGTGCCGTGCCGTACAAGTATTAAGTAAGCCATAAGGTAGTATAAAATATTACCGTTTAAGTTTCAAGCTTAGTTTCTTGGGTTTTTTAGAAAAACCCTCCTCGATATATTTCTCCTTTTGCTCCATGGATAGTGATAATATGCCCGTTTTTGAAAATATTTTTTGCATGCTTTACATTAACAATTGCAGGGATGCTAGGGTATTGTAGTAACATAGAATTTGGTTCATTTGACTCCACAATAATACCTTGTATTTTTGTCATATGAGGCAATTGGTATGTTTCTAAATTTGTAACAATAAAGATATCATGTGCACTTATGTTTTGTAGATCTTTACTCGAATTAATTATTTTAACGATACCTGTCCCAATTCTTGCAGTTATCCCTTTTCCTCGGACAATAGGAAGTCTTTTTTTCTTTTCAGATTGAAGTTGTTCTAGGGAAGTAAATGGTTTTACTGTCGTTATATAAATGCTATTTTTATCAATAACCCACATAATTTCATGAGGAAAGTAAAGTTTTTCTTCAATTTTTTTTGCAATTTTCCCAATCTCCAAAATTTCGTCAGACGTAAGTCTATAATGATTTGTTCTATGATTAAGTGTACGATCGATGATTGTTAAAGTTTTTTTTGATAGGACGTATAAGTCTCCCTTGTGGGTGTGATGTGTCATAATGACAAGTTTATCTTTTTCGTGATTTGATGGGTCGATAGTAGTAACGATTCCCGTTATGTCAGAATTTACTTTTCTCTGAATGATGAGCTCAGCATCAGCATGAACATGATTGTGTCCATGCTGATGACGATGCCAGATTGCATTACTAGAGAACATCTCAGCCCACAAATTTATAATTTGTTCAAAGAGTTCTTCTACATTTTTTGCTTGCACCATTTTGTGTTTTCTTTCATGAATGCCTGTCTCATATAAGGAAATAGAAACTTCATTCCCACCGAGTTGCTGATAAAAGTTTACGATTTTGTATTTTATTTGCTCATTCAGTATATTTTTTTTAAAAAGTTGCTTGATATGGTATTCTCCTTGCATTAGGGAATCTGGACGGTCAATTGCGATTGTTGTTAATAGTTGTTTTATTTTTAGATCCAGTTTATTTTCCTGTAAGAAATCTGTATATGTTTTTGATGTGATGACAAAACCAGGAAGGATAGGTAGTTTTGCTTGTGCGAGTCTGGCAAGATGCTTAGTTTGTTTTCCAATTAATTCAGATTCGAGATCAATATTCGCAAACCACATGATTGGAGAAATATCACCCATAGTTCCATTATAGTAGACTAATTTGCATTGACAACCTAGGAAATTCTCCGTATAGTAAGTAAGATATGCCGTTATCACAGGACGATCAAGTAAAATATAAAGCGTTATATCTTCAGACAGCAAGACAATATATCGATGAACTGCAAAAAAATCTTCATCAATTGATCCAGGGCACAGAAATAGATAAGGTGATTGATACTTTGCATCGAGATGCACACTCTTTAAAGGGACAGAGTTTAATGATGGAGTATAAATCAATGGGTACAATTTCTTTGCTAATGGAAAAAATATTTGAGGCAAAAAAAGAAAATAAGAGTGAATTACCTGAAGATATTTTAGTAAAACTCGATGAAGCAAGCAGAGAAATGTCGGATTGTTTGAATATAATTGCACAAACAAGTAAAGAAAAGAATTTATCACAGGCGATTGAGAGTCTCAAAGCCTATGCAAATATTACTATTTAATTTTACATAATGAAAATTTTATTGATTGAAGATGATGCCTTTTTTCGTAGATTTTATTCATCAAAGCTAAGGGAAAAAAATATTGAAGTTGAAGCAGCATCCGATGGTGAAGAGGGGTTGAAACAATTACAAACTTATACTCCAGATCTTGTTTTGCTTGATATTATTATGCCTAAGAAGGATGGATTTGATGTTTTGAGGGAGATGGCACAGCTACATTTGATTCCAAAAATTCCTGTATTGGTTTTTTCAACGTTAGGACAAGAAAAAGATATTGAAAAAGCAAGGATGTTGGGAGCTCGGGGGTATGTAAATAAGAGTTTTTTTGACTTTGATAAATTATACGCACGCATTCTTTCTTTAGGAGAAAAATAAAAGGGTGTTGCATTTTTCCATTTTACGCTACAATAATTAAAGAAGTATTTTTTCCTGCCTATGTTAATAACAGATGAAGAATTACAAAAGCTTTTGCTCAATGTTAAAGTCGTTGATCAAAAGAAAATCGATGAAGTTTTCGAATATGCCAAGAATTCAGATATTACTTTTCGTGATGCATTAATTGAAAAAGATGTTATCACTGATGAAAATCTTGGTGTAATAGTTGCTGATGCAAAGAAGATTCCCTTTGTTGTCCTCTCAAAAATTCCCATTCCTGAAGAGTCTTTTCGTATTATCCCTGAACGATTGGCAAGAAAATATAAAGCAATTCCCTTTGCACGTGATGAGAATGGGATAAAAGTGGCAATGATTGATCCTACCAACGTTTTGATCCCTGAGATGATCGCACGTAAAACAGGACAAAAAGTGTATTCCTATCTTGCAACTGAAAGAGATATTTATAATAAGTTATTTCTTTACAGGCGGGATTTACAAAAGACATTTGATTCATTAGTTTCAGAACAGGTGCGAAGTACAGGTAGGACATCTTCTCTTGAAGCTCCAATTGCAAAGATTGTGCAATTAATTATTCAATATGCCTATCAGGATCGTGCATCTGATATTCATGTTGAGCCAGAAGAAAAGGATATGCTAGTGCGTTTTCGCGTTGATGGTATCTTACATGACGTTTTATTTTTGCCGATAAAGCTTCATGAGCAAATTGCCACCCGTATTAAAGTTCTTTCAAGTCTTCGAACTGATGAACATATGTCTCCTCAAGATGGCAAGATGCAGGTGCAACTCGATGAAGAGAATCTAGATATCCGTGTTTCAATTCTGCCAGTGATTTATGGAGAAAAGATTGTTATGCGTCTTTTGGCATCGCATTTTAGACAATTCTCTTTGACTGATCTCGGAATGAGTGAAAATGATTTACAAAAGGTAACAAATGGTTTTAAAAAGTCATTTGGTATGATTCTTTCGACCGGACCTACTGGTTCAGGTAAATCGACATCAATCTATTCAGTATTAAAAATCATTAATACGCGTGAGAAAAATATTACTACAATCGAGGATCCTGTAGAGTATCGTTTGAAAGGAATAAATCAGATTCAGACAAATGCAAAGACAAATTTAACTTTTGCAAGCGGTCTCCGTTCAATTCTTCGACAAGATCCTAATGTCATTTTAGTTGGCGAAATTCGTGACTCAGAAACTGCAGGGATTGCTGTAAATGCTGCATTAACTGGCCATTTAGTACTTTCTACATTACATACAAATGATGCTGCTGGAGCTTTGCCACGTTTGACTGACATGAACGTTGAACCATTTTTGGTTGCTTCTACCGTAAACGTTATTATTGCCCAACGTTTAGTGAGAAAAATTTGCGAAATGTGTCAAATTTCACAAGATGTCACTGTTGACCAATTGATGCAAAATCTTCCAGCAGATGCAATAAAAAAACATTTCGGTACAAAAAAAGATGCAAGAATTTATATTGGTAAAGGGTGTGAGGTGTGTCATTACACAGGCTATTCAGGTAGATTAGGAATTTTTGAGGTTCTTGAAGTGACAAATAATATTAAAAGACTCATTTCTGAAAATAATGATTCCGACGTAATTTTTAAACAAGCAGTTGCTGACGGTATGAATACGATGCTTGATGATGGATTGAGTAAAGTAATAAAAGGAGTAACAACGATTGAAGAGGTGCTGAGAGTAACTAAAATCGAATCATTATGACAGTCAAAACGAAAGAAATAACATTTAATAACACATTATCAGCGAGTGACAAAATTGCCCTCGTTAGTAACCTGCATACAATGCTTGCATCAGGGATCCCTATTTTAGAGACTGTTGATTCTCTTTTGCAAGATTCAAAAGGAGGACAAAAAAAATTATTGCAAACATTACGTCAGGATCTAGGGCAGGGGCAGCATATGTATGTAACATTTGCAAAATTCCCGAAAATATTTGACAAAGTGACAGTAAGTATCATTAAATCTTCAGAAGAATCTGGTACGTTGGATACTGCATTGGATGATCTTAAATTAAACATCAGAAAAGAAATTGAATTTAACGATAAAATTCGATCTGCATTGATTTATCCAGCATTTATTTTGATAGTTTTTGTGCTTGTTATGGTAGTTATTTTGGTAGTAGTCATTCCGAAAATAGCAACTGTTTTTGCACATCTTAATGTTGTATTGCCGCTACCAACAAAAATAATGATTTTTCTCTCGGATGCATTACTAACCTATACAATTCAGATTATTATTGTCACGAGTTTATTAGTTTTAGCAACTGTTTATCTCTTCAAACGGTATAGAATATTTTTTGTTCGTTTGCTTACCTCGTTGCCAGTAGTTTCTTTATTGGTACAACAAATTGATTTAACAAGATTTACCAGAAGTTTATATCTTTTACTTACGGCAGGTATTCCAATTACTGTAGCGCTCGAATTAACACAAGACGTGGTGATTAAAAAGAATATCTCCAATGCTATTAAACATGCTAAAAATTATGTGTATAGCGGAAAAAAATTATCAGAAGGATTTAAAGATAGTAAAAAAGTTATTCCACCTATTATGATTAAAATTATTGAAGCAGGAGAGAGAAGTGGATCTCTTGATAAATCAATGCTTGACGTTTCTGAATATCTTGATTATCAAGTTTCAAATACTCTCAAATTGCTAACTGCAATGATTGAGCCTATTATGCTTGTTGGTGTTGGCATCCTCGTAGGTGGCATGATGATGGCGATCATAGCTCCGATTTATCAGTTAATTGGCCAAGTCGGGGCTACACATTAAGTTATGAAAGGTTATTCTCTTATAGAAGTGATATTGGTCATTTCGATTTTTTTCATACTTATTGGATTGGCAACTATGAACTTATTTAAAGCTCAACATACTTCTCAGTTGTCTTCGACTGTTAATAGCTTTCTTGCGGATTATAAAGAACAGCAAATTAAAGCTATGATAGGTGATACTGAAGGGATCGGAGCAGTTTCCGATTATGGGGTACATTTTGAAAGTGCCAGTTATACGCTTTTTCGTAGTACTTATGGTACTAATAATTTTCCAGTAAGTTTGCCAGTGAGCCTTCAGTTCTCTACAACATTTCCAGGTTCGCAAATACTTTTTTTGCGAGGAAGTGGTCAAATTTCAGGATTTATTAGTGGACAAAATACGATTACATTACGTGATACTGCTGACGGGACTCAAAAAATAATTACTATTAATAAATATGGTGTAGTTAGAACGGTAAATTAACATGATAAGAAAAAGTAGAAAAGGACAGTTGCTTGTTGAACTTATTCTTGCTATCGGTATCTCAGCAATTATTTTGCCAGCATTATTAACAGGGCTCTATGCATCAAGGCAATCTAGGCCGCAACAACAACAACGTGTCCAAGCAGTTGCATTGATGCAACAGGTAGTTACAGCAGTCGAAAATATCAAAAATAGTAATTGGTCACTATTTGCGGTTGATGGAACATATCATGCGGCGATATCTAATAATAAATGGATTTTTGTAACAAACGCGCAGACAGTAAATGGGTTTACTCAGCAAGTAATTGTTAGTGATATATACCGGAGTACTACTGGCGCAATAGTTACTTCTGGTGGGACGCTAGATCCATCAACGAAACAAGTTACAATAACTATTTCTTGGAGTCAGCCGACATATTCAAGTCTAACGACGACACTTTATTTATCTCGAACAACTGATCTTACGTATACGCAAACTACAGTAAGTGATTTTTCTGCAGGTATATTGACAGGAACTGCGGTAACTAATATAAGTGGTGGTGAGGTTGAACTTGGAGCAGGTAACGCAAACTGGTGTCGTCCACAAAATTATGTTATTAATCAAGTAAGTTTGCCAAAATTAAGTAATGCACTTTATGGAGTGCCCGGTGATGCTTATTTAGGTTCAGGAGATGGAGCGAGTGGAAGTGCCATGTTTATCAATGTTGGAATTACTACTCCTGCTCCTCCTGCTTCTCCATCTGCATCAGTTGCGGGTACTTTTAATGGTGGCTACGTAACCAATGCTATTTATAGCGACGGCACCTATGTATATTTAGCTACAACAAATCCGACATCACAGGTTATTATTTTGGATACTTCGCATACTCCTTACACACAAGTTGGAACAATTACAATACCGGGAGGAAATCCTGCAAATGGAGTAGCTGCAGCAGGTAATGTACTCTATGTTACTAGTAGTAATATGTTATATTCATTTGATATTACCAATAAAACAGGATCGCATACGGTTATACTAGGATCACAGCAAATGTATGCTGGATTTTGGCAAACAAATCCTACAGCAAGACAGGTAACTATTGCTAATAATAAAGCATATGTAGGAACTGGTAATACCTTTCTAGGGTTACAGGTATTTTCAATTGGTAATGGAGGGCAAGCCTTTTCATTTGTCGGTGCCTCTAATTTAACTTACAATCAACAATCGCAAGGACTCACTGTTAATTCTTCCGGGACAAGAGCTTATGTCGCATTTAATAATGGTACAGGATGGGCTAATGGTGGATTTTTTATCATTGATGTAGGGAGTAGTCCTCCCTGGTGGTGGCCTTTTTATAGTACGGTAGGACAATATAGTGCAAGTCCAACTAATCCTACTGGTATGACTGTTGTTCCTGGTAATAATAGGGCGATTATTGTTGGTACTGGTGGTACACAACAATATCAAGTAGTTGATATTTCAAATGAAGCAAATCCAACTTTGTGTGGGTATTTAAATATACCTTCAGGTGTCTATGGCGTTTCTTCAGTACTCGATCAGTACAATAATGCTTATTCTTATATTATTACTGGTGAAACAGGTAGCCAATTTAAAATTATTCAGGGAGGGAACGGAGGCAATTTTTCTTCGTCTGGTACCTTTGAATCAAGTACTTTTAATCCTGGGTATTCTGCGGCATTTAATAGATTTCAAGCAACAATAGCTCAACCATCACAAACATCAATTCAAATGCAAGTTGCAGTTGCTAATGCTATCAATGGAAGTTGTAGTAATGCGGCATTTACCTATGTTGGACCAAATGGAAATACAACAGCATATTTTACTCCAAACGGCACATCGATTTCAGGACAGATTCCTTTTGGAAACTATAATCCAAATTACCAAAACCCAGCACAATGTTTTCGTTATAAAGTTTGGTTTACCACAACGGATATGAGTCAAACCCCCGTGCTTTATGATATGACAGTTAATTATTCTCCTTAGTGAGAGATGATATATGAATAATATAGTTAAGCAATTTATAAAATCGGATAAATTTATTCTTATTATTTTTAGTATGGTTTTTCTTGTTCTAGGAAGTATATTAGTAATATCTTTAATAAGGAAAAATCAGTTAGTTGCTCAGCCTACTTTTCCTTTAGTAACTACATCTACGCAACAGTCAAATCACTCATCTTCTGCAGCCTTAAATCAATCTAATCCACTAGTTTATTTTTTTAGCTGGATTTTTCCTTCTCAGAATACTACCACGTCATCTGGGCAAACAGTTACTCAACAAACAATCTCGACAGAACAAAATATTACAGGAACTCAAGTGAATCAATCAGTTAGTCAATCAAATGTTAAACAAACTACAAGTATCTCACAATTAGGTGGGAATACTGGTGGATCATCAGGAAATTCATCGAGCTTAACGACTAACACTTTTAATCCAAATGTTACAAATTTTCAAATAGTCTTTTTAGGGCCAGATGGACAGTTACAAATATATATTCCTCCAACAACTCCACCAATACAAATTACTTGGACTAGATATACTAATATTATTGATCATTATTCAGTAGATTATCCATCAAATTGGCAACTTAAAACGCAGGATACCAACGGACATTCAGGTATTTCTCTTTATCTCCCTACTGCTAATATTCAAGATCCAAATCAGCAATATGTAGGCTTTGGTTGGTCAAGTTATAATTTATTTCCTGCAAATGACCCAAGCAGCCAAAGTTATGCAACTCAGGCAATGGTAACTGGTGTATCCGGGACATTGTATACGCATGGAACAATTGGAAGTAGTTATATTATTGCGATATTACCATACAATGGAGGTTATTTTGGTATTGGTAGTACAGCAAGTGATCCGACTTTTGCTTATGTGTATCTACATATGTTGCAATCGCTAACGTTTGGAAATTAATAAATATGATGAAAAAAAACATACGAAATATGCTACGAAAAAAACAAAAGGGTTTTACTCTTATTGAAATGGTGTTGTATATAGGGATTTTGACGTTACTTCTTGGCGTTATGAGCGCAATATTAGGTTCAATTGTTAGTGTACAGCTTGAATCTACATCTACATCAAGTGTGGATCAGGATGGTAGATATATATTAGAAAAGTTTACCCGAGATGTTGCATCATCGAGTGCTATTTTAATTCCTGTCAATCCTGGTATTCAGACGAATACTTTTCAAATAACGATAAATTCTATAAACTATACATATAGCATTGATAGTAACAATAATTTGCAAGTAATTAATAATAGTACAAATGAGATAAATGTATTAAATAGCTATGATACAACAGTTTCAAGCTTGACATTTACTCGTATCGGAAGTGGTACTAATAATGATACGATACAAATTACTTATGTAGTAACAAGTAGAAATAAAGAAAAAGCTGGACAGCAAGAAGTAAAAAGTTTTACAACGACAGTTGGCAATGAATGAAAATGAAATATGAACAAGGACAGGCACTAATTACATTACTTTTCTTTACGGTGATTGGTATTACGGTTACCTCCGCCGCAGTAGTTATGATATTAGTTAATTCCTTAAGTGGAACTAAACAACAACAGGGGGATATCGCTTATAATATCGCACAAAGTGGTGCGGAGAATGGATTACTTAGATTATTACGTGATCCATCTTATACAGGAGAAACAGTAACAGTTGGAAGTGGCACTGCAACTATTTCTGTAAGTGGAACTGGATCGACTGGTAATCCGTATGTTATTTTATCGAAAGGAGTAACAGGTGTATTTTTACGTGAGGTGCAGATTATGGCGACATATCAAAATAGTTTATTAACAGTAACATCAAGAGGGGAAGTGTATCAATAATGACAGTCAAGACGGGTATTATTTATTTACAGAAGGATAAATTTCAATTTTATTCTCCTTATATTAGGAGCATTTTAGAGTTTCGTTTTGTGCCAGAGATCGTTCAAGATCTTGACATCATCAATGCTGAATTACTAGAAAATTTGATTAAGGTATTTGTTGCCAACAATAAAATTGTTCCTTCAAACCTTGTTTTTGTATTAGCAGAAAGTGCGTATTTTATTAAAGATTTTGTGAACCCAGTAACGCATAAAAACCCTACTGTTGCATCTCCTCTTCTTATAACTAAAGAGCTATTACTTAAGCAGGCAGATGAATTTATCGAACACGTTCCTTTTGATAATGTTGTGAGTAAAACAATCCCTATTAAAGATGGGTTAAAAGTATGTGCAACAAATAAAGATTTTTATGAATCAGTAGCAATAGCATTTGAGCATCTTGGATTTACTGTAGAAAGTGTGGTACCTGGTTTAGTTCTTGGTAATGGGTTAAGTTTGCGACCTGTTCTAGATCTGGCGATGGCGACTATGATTTTGCAGAAAATAAATGCAGTTAGACAATATAATTTACTTGGACAACAAGTTTTTCAGCCACAAGTAAAACAAGAGATGGAAGAGGTTGATGAAGTAGAAATAGAAAGATTGCAAACAAAAAAAAGTGATAAAAAGCGATTCTATGCACTAGGTGGAGTATTCATTAGTTTGATATTTGTATTGGTTATTGTTTATGTGCAGAGTCAGACACCGCCAACACCTCCTAAACAACCTGCACTCGCTAATACTTCTAACCCAACACCACAGGTTGCAAATCCTGTTGTTTTAGCAACGATTATACCAACAGTAACTGGTTCAACGAGTGCTAGCACACTACAAACACAAAATTTAACAATCCAAATTGTGGATACCTTAAATTCTCCTTCTGTAGCTCAAAATTTATTGGGAAGATTGGATACGTATAAATTCAAGAGTGTTAACTTACAGACAGCAAGTTCGATTGGTAGTTCAGGAACATTAGTCTCCTTTTCATCAGGAATTAGCCAAGATGTGCGAAATATTGTGCTTGAAGAAGTGAAGAAATATGTACAGAATGTGATCGTGCAAGAAAAACAAATAGGCACTTATAATATCACAATAGTGTTAGGACAATAGTTTTTCTTATTCATGTTGTTTATAATTTGCTATCTTGACAACGGTTGAGTAAGTTCGTTACTATTAATTAAGATTAAGAGTTAAAACATATGACTGCCCTAAAGATAAATAAAACAGAGAGAGGTTTCACCTTAATAGAACTTTTGGTTGTTATCGGTATTCTTGCAATAC
>DATMOG010000080.1:0-41347 GCA_035568375.1 Candidatus Sulfotelmatobacter sp. | reverse complement strand
ATGACAAGCATCATGATCTTTCGCAATGATTCGGGCAGCTCTTTGATATCAAAGACAATGAGCCGGTTATCTAAAACAATATTTGTTTGGGAATCAAAAACTGATGAGAGCGATCCGGTAACAAACCGTTCCAGGCGATTGCAGAGATCTTTTTGTTTCATGTCTTTGAGGACAGTATAAAAATCTTTGAGAAGTGGATACCTTTTTTGCTTGGGTTTTCTACCCCTGTTACTCTTTTTGATTTTCGGCTTATATGTATTGTACAGTGAATATCCGTTTTCTTTATATGTTTGAATCAGTGCTTTATCAATGAGTGCTTTTTCTTCCTGTGATAGTTTACCAACGAGAAGTGCAATGATTTCTGTCAGGTCTTGAATATGTTCTGCTAAATCATTTTCCTCGGAGTATGAATTGGTAAGAAAATCAAATGGATTAATTTTTTCTTTTGATTTCGCAGAGAGTTTGATATACGTCCCGTGTACTGAATTAGTTAGTTGCTTATATTCCCGCTCAGGATCAATGACAATAACTTTTGTCCCTTGCATGAGTTGACGCAGTATCTCAACTTTGGCAGTATAACTTTTACCACTTCCTGATTGCGCAAAAATAATTGAATTTGCGTTATTCAGACTAAATCTGTCAATAATGACCAATGAATTATTTGATTTGTTAATGCCATAGAGCATGCCGGATTCTTGGACAAGTTCACTCGAAACAAAGGGAAATGTGAGGGCTACACTGGAACTATCTAAATTCCGCCTCTGTTGTAATTGATTTTCAGCTCTTGGAAGGATTGATTGTAATCCTTCAAGTTGTTGAAAGCTTGCAACTTTTATATAAAATAGCTTGGTCGCCATAACGGTTTCTAGAATTGTTGTTGTTTTGTTCAGTTCTTCAAATGAATCGGCAGTAATTGTTATATATATTGATACTTGAAAAAGTTTCTCTTGTCCCCGTTGAATTTTATCTCGTAGTTCTATTGCTGATTCGAGAGGATCAGTCAATTCTGAACCGATCACTTTACCGTCTTTGAGCATCGTACGTTTTCGTGATTCTAGTTCTGTTATCTTCCGGTTAAGCTTTGGGAGAGCAAGAAGCGGGTTAACCTGTTCAATGTGATAGGAAATATCACTATTATGATTAAAATTAATGAGCATAGTAAGCCAGCCTGTCGTGGCAACAAACGGATAACCGGATACAAAGAGTGTTCGCACAAATGTATCACCCATTTGTAAGTAGGTTGTGTTTTCTTTGAGCCCTGAGTAGGACAGAAGATCAACTTGATCCTGCTCGCCAAAATTATACTGGAAGGATTTTTTCACGAGTGCCTTTTTTGATTTTTTCTTTGTCGTTATTTTCTTGAGAATCGTGTCCTGTGTCCATTTTGGGAATGTTGGTATATTAAACATAGGTATCCTCCAAAAGTATTTTGAGAGAGTGTTTGGTTAGTTCCTGTGTTTTTGCTTGTTGGGTATTATAGAAGCTATAGAATAGATTGAGCACTTCAAGGGTATCAAGACTCCGTGCTTTCATACCGATCTTTTCAATACCACGATGTACCAAATCACGCTGGAGATACAGATGCTCTTTAATTATGGCAAAATCTTTTTTTCGCTCAAGATGCGTATACGGAATAATGATATAGAATTTACGAGTGAGAATTTTATTTCCTGAGACGATTTGCCTGATAAAATTTGCGTAGTTATCAATCTGTTCTTGATAAACAGTTTCTGTCTCTGATTCCTTACTTTTCGTAACCTGTTCTATATAGCTATCGACGTCAATCTCTCTGACGCGAATAAGAATTTGCAGTGGACATGGGAGAGAATTGAGGAAATTTTGAAAGCTTTCAAGAAGGACGTCTTGCTCTTCATCACTTTTTAGCTCAAAATTAACCGATGATGTTTCAAGTATCATCCGATAACGGTCATTCGGTAGAATGAGTATTCCGTCTCTCACTTCTTTAAGTTGTATTTGTTTTCTAGATGAGATGCTATTTTTGTTTTTGCTCAAAAGCCACATGAAATGCTCCTTTCTTTTGTGATTTTATCGAAAAGCTGTATTTAGAGTTAGCAAGTAGTCCCTCAATTCGTACCAGGTCGCCAAATGATAACGTAGAAGTCTTAGTTTGCTGTTTCTCTTTTGCGTGCGCTGTTATTTTTTTATCTTTTTTAGCAATAGTAATAATATTCATTGTTCTAAGATATGAATCATTTTTATTAAACAGATAGTATGCCGGACGAAGGTTATACCGAAGGAGAATCACAAGCCACGTTAGCACAATTTTTTCTTTGATACGGATTGCCAGAATTGGCGGAATTGATCCACTGAGAATAAAAAGAGGTATTTTGTACCAGGCAAATTGCATTGAAGGAGCGAAAACAACATAAATAGCCATGAAAACAAAAACAGGAATGATAAGAAGAGTCATTTGGGTTAGATTCAAACTTCCGGCTATTTTATCCTCAACTGTCGTAATTTGTGCTGGAATTCTTCGTATTTTCATGCAGTAACTACCTTTCTGGATATTTGAACTTTACCCGATCCCTCAGGTGGAGCAGAGACGTTTTCTCTTTTATTGGTAATGACATTCATAATCTGTCCACCTAGTTTTCTGACCATTCCCCTACCCGTGTTATAGAACATCAGTTGAAACATAAATGAAGGTGTTTTTAACAAGGTGAGAAATAAACCAATCGCGACTAAAACAGAAACCAATGAATTTGTGCCGACTTGACCAGGAAGGGTAAGAAATGCTGATGCAAGTTGAATGATGACGACATGGACAAAAACAGTAAAGATCATAGTAAGATATGATTTTGCAGATATTTCAGCAAAATCAGAAAATTTTGGTACTGCCCATAAGAGAAAAATGAGAGGAGAAAGCACTGCGCCAAGGGCGACAACAATGAGGCGGATAATATAAAAAAGGAGTAATATTGCAGCAAGAATAACAAAAAGCAGCATAAAGATAAGCGTTATGAGTGCGGTACCTCTTCCATCAGTGCCAAGTGCTGCCGGATTAAATGCGTTGAGTACCCATGCTTTATCCAGTCCTCCTGTTGTTTTAAGGAGTGCGTTTACTAAGGTGTTACAGAGTGTAATAACCCAATCAACCAAAAAGAGTGAAGAATTTGCCCCAAGAAACGTTACTGCTATTTTGGGAAGCACATGTTTAAATTCGATTTCTTCATATCCAAAACTTGCAGCACTCATAAATTGAAAGCCTAAGACTGCGATCAGAAGAACAAAAAGCGCGTCAGTTATCCCAAGTATGGTTAACCAAAAGTTAAAGATCACAGAATTTGTTACGACTGATGGTGTTGTTGCTAAAAGGCTGATGATGCCATCAACGAGTGGCTTTGTTGCTGATATGATGATTGTTTGGATAAGGCCGTATATTGCATCAATAATAACTTGCGTGAGTCCTCCGGGAGGAGGTATCGGAATAATTGGCGTTACTTGTAATGGTGTGGTATGTGAAAGATTGCTCGGTAGTGTTAGTGCATTTGTTAAAAGCTGGGATGTAAAACCTGCAGTTACTACTAGGATAAGGCCGATAAGTGCATTGCGTATGGTTTTTTTTGCATGTTCTAGGGCATCTGGTTTACCTGTCGAGGTGATATATGCGTAGCCGCCTTTAATGAGGAAAAAGACGGTTCCGAGGGACGCAAAAACAATGAGCGTACTCATTGTTTGACTGGTAAATGTTGAAACATCGGTGTTTGTTTGCGCGTAGACAGGATGTGCTCCGATGAAAAAGAGTGCAAGAAGGCTGAGTAAGGTTAAACGCTTCATGTGTAACGGTTTTCTCTTATTGGGCTGAACCAAATGCAGTTGTTGCAAGACTAGAGACGATATTACTAAAAACAAAGGCGCCAAGCGCAATTGCAAGTCCTATTGCTGAATAAAGAATTGTTTTTTTTGCTCCTTCAAGCTGTTCAGGGCTACCGGAACTGGTGATATATCGGAATCCTCCCCAGACAAAAAATCCTGTTGCAGTTATTCCTGCGAGTGTTACGAGAATTTGAATGATACTTTTGATAAAGTTTTCAATTTGTGAAACTCCTGCGGTTTGTGCATAGACGGGAGTTGCAATGATAAGTGAAGTAAGTATGAGTGATTGTAAGATGATTGCTTTTTTCATAAATACCAAAAAAAATACAAAAAAAACTGCCATAGTTGGGCAGTTTATCATCGGGCAAATTTAAGTGATTATAGCAATGGGATAGGCAATGTGCAAGTATGAATATTGCCTTTATAAAGTGCAACCAATGATCTAAAGTAAGAACAATGAGATCGAGTACAACTAATACATTTGACGCAATTATCCCTGAATTCCTAATCATTTGATGCTATAAAAGAGTTTTTTCAGAAATACCCATCAGACGAGGTTAGGCTTCAAGCCTTATTGTGTCGAATGTGACCGTAGACGTTCACAGGGTCGTCTTGTTTATCAATGTGGTGGTGGTCATCAAATCAGTCCTCTTGTTGATACTATTTTTGATAAATCTTCTACTAAGTTGCAAGTATGGTTTTTTGCTATTTATTTAATGCTTGTTACTCGATCTGGTATATCCGCAAAGTCTCTACAACGTTAACTAGGAGTCACTATGATGAAGCAAATTCGCATTCTTATGGGTAAAAAAGATGGATCACTTCTTGATAAAGTCGTTGAAGTTGACGAATCATATTTTGGTGGTAAAGGAGCAAATAGAGCATATGAATGGAAATCTAATGCGAAAAAAGAAATTATTATGGGTATGGTGCAAAGAAACGGGAAAGCATATATGAAACATATTCCACAAGCAACACAAAAGGTTCTTGTTAAAGAAATAAAAGAACATATTGATCCTAAAGCGCATGTTATGACTGATGGGCTTTTAGCATATAAAAATTTACCTGAATACGGTTACTTTAAACATTATACAATCGACCATGCATATATACTCAATAAGATATTTGAAGAGCTATGGGGTCGTATTAAACTTGCTGTAAAAGGAGTCTATCGGCATGTGCGTCCTAAATATTTAGAGAGGTATATGCGTGAATATTATTTTTCAATATAATCACCGGAAGACACCGGATCAGATGTTTAACTTGTTACTTTCACAGATATAACTTTTACGGTCTTGCTTCGAAATGATGTTTAATTAAATCAATATCTGGTCGTAATAATCCTATCACATGACATTTTGTTTTATTATCTATTTTATGAACTAGAAGATTATATTCTATTTCATGAAAGAATGGCCATGGAAACCCCTTCACATCAGCAGTTAAAATTAATGATCCCGATAAAATTGCAGTTGCGGCAATGAATTTATCCCCATGATCTACTCCATTTACCTGGATATTTTCCATTTTTAATAAATTATCCAATTGAGCAGCAGTAATTAATACTTCAGGAGATAAAAAATAACGAAAAGTTGAGGATAACATTTCTATTTTCTTTTTTTCATTATCAGAAGTTTGTCCTCTCATCAGCTCATATAATGTTATATCAGATAATGCAAACTCAAAACCTCTTTTGTCCAAGTCGGTTAAATATTGAATAAGGGGAACAACGAGATTTTTATCAGTTAAATCTGAAAATATATTTGTATCTAGGATGATTTTTTGTTTGGGTGGATTATTCTGTTGTTCGGGTTGGTTTTTCTTGCTCATTTTCTTTTTTAAATAAGCCTTCGTTAATTGCTTCTTTAAATTCTTTAACAAATTCAATAGAAGATTTACTACTTTCGTTACTTTGAATTGAATTTGGTTTTATATAAATTTTTTCACCATTAGAAATGGTAATAGTTCCACCTACTTGTTGTGGTGTGTTTTTATTATCCTGTGGAATAGTATATATGCTCATAAAACGATTATATCATAAAGAGTAAATCTACTTTTTCTTATCAAACGCCTCTTGTTTCGTTCCTCTTTTTACTATTTCATCAAATACATCCTTATCAAGTTTTCCATTTTCGATGACCCTGTGAAGTCCTGCGTGACGTTTAAGTATGCGCTTTAGTGTGAGGTTCTTCATTGCCCCTTATTGTACTATATGAAGAATTACAATGGTTGGGGGGTACCTATCATGATAAAGTTATTTTGAAGACACTACACTAACACCTTTTTTATTTGGGAAGAAGTCTAGTAAATTAGTTGGCTGTTTCTTGAGAAAAAATAGTGCCACTCTCTGAAGGATCTATGTGCTTAATTGACTCTATCGCGGGAGGATTAAGTTTAATGATGCCACTCTGTCGAAGTCTTTCTGTCAATACTATTGCAAGAATAGCAGACACATCACTTGGTAGCATAACAGTTTTTAGATGTTCAGGAATATGACCATCTGTTATCTCATTAATCAGAGCTTTCAGATCAACTTGTCCTTTTCTATGCTCTTCTGTTTGAGGAGGTAATGCTTCGTTTGAAGGGCATCGACCTCTTTCACTCATTGTACTGGTTACACCTAGCTGTTGTGCATCCATTTCTTTAACTTTTTTTGTTGCTGCAGTTAGTGGTTCTCTTACAACCTCTATCTCCCAGAGATCAGATTCTGACATTGTAACTGCAAAAGGTGGCGGGGAAGGATTTAGATAGAATATCTCTGCTGATTGTGAGTCTTTAAGCGCAGCAATTGCTGAAAAAGGCGCTATATTGCGAAGGTGCATTTTGAACCATTCATTCGGAGGACAATTTGCTTTTCGAGCTACAAACGCAAGTGTCGGAAAAGCAGATCCATAAAACTCACCAAATCCTACTCCGTTAGCTTCGAGTTGAAGAAATATATTTGGACGAAGGCTATTATTTGATCTATCAGGAGCAGCTTCATTAGCGAAAAACAAAAGTGTCCTGTCTCGAAACGAAACATCGGCATTCTCTTCGTGTTCTCCAACATAGGGCATATTTTTTAGCTGTTCAGGTATATTCTTTTTCGGAGATTCTTCTTCAAGAACTGCTACACTTGCTCTTTGTACTGCAGTAGTTAGGTCATAATTACACTGAAGAAGCATCTTTTGTTGTGTCTCAGTATAACAATCGAATACTTTAGGAATAATCGATGTGAATAGTTTTTCATAAGTCCAAGCAATCTTTGCACTATCACCTTCAAACAATCTATAACGTGCACCCTCCCACTGGTCTACATTGTCAATTCCTTGCTCTTGTAATCTATCGACAATGTCAGATTTTGGATCGAGAAGAGTAAGTACAATAGGTAATAGCTTTCTTTCTACATTGTGAGCAACTACTCTTTGTAGAGCACGTCGTGAATCTTGTAAAACTCTCAGCTCTGCAGCCCTGGGTCTTGTCCCCTTACTATTGATTCCAGCAGTATGATATTGCCTTAAAAATTTTTGAAAATCTGTTAGTGCTTCTGGTGCAGACATCGGATTTTGCAAAATTCTCAAAGAGGTACGAAGGTCCCATCTGTCGCGTTCTAAATCGAAAGTACGCTTTGCTTCCTGAACAGTTCTCCCTATTGAATTTGGTTCGCCCATAGATCAAACATTATACATCAATAAAAGCGTGATCTCAATTGTACGAGATGTATATATATAGATATTGTTATCTCGATTTTATTGTTCTTGGACTTACTATTATTCTGTTTGCTGGGTTGTGTAGGATACAATTTATATAATGCTTTGAATTTTTTGCACCATTTTGGCTTATTAGTATATTAGATTAATACTATATTCAAATTGAAAATCGTTTTTGTAGTATTTTTACTTGCATTGAATAAACTTATGGGATATAATCCGTGCAGCTATTTAATAGCGTTTACTATGAGCAAAGAAACAGTATCTGGTGGTGGACAAAATTCTAGGGATCTTGATCGGCCTGATGGTTCTGATCGTACTCACGCTTTAGAAGAACTACGAGGTCAGGAAAAGCCTGCGAGTATCATTTTAAAGGCGCTTAATATAGCACCTAAAAATAGAAAAGGAACTACAATTATCACACGAGTTCCTTTTGATGATGATGGTAATCCAGATCTTAGTTTGAAACATCATCTCTTGTATCTCGTTTTTCAGGATGGTCATCCAAAATTTCTATCAACTTCTGTTGCAAAACTTCCAGTTGAGGTAGGAGATGGAAATACGGATGAATCAATCCCTTTACTGATAAGCGAGAATACAAAAATACAAAAAGAGAGACCAACAGATAGTATGGCGAGGGCTCTCTATGAGATTGCAGCACTGGATCAGAGAAGTGAGGGAGTAATAAGGTCGCATACTATTGTGGGAGAGGAACGTAGAGACTCACTAGCGGCAATCGATCGTGAAAAAAATCGTTCTCTTTTGCAATATTTGCGAGTAATACAAGAACTTGGGTTATCAGAGACAAATATTATAACAACATTAGGGGTTATAAAAAATAAGCGAAAACATAAGATAGCAATGCTTAATCTAGGGCAGGCTAGTGACAAAAGAATTACTAGGAGTTTCAGTGATCCAATATGTCCGGTGGAAATTGGTAAGGTTTTTCCTCGAATACACACGTCAATAGATATCACAGCCTTAGAAGAAGGATGGGAAAAGTATAATTCAGGTCACTCTTTATATAAAGTTGAACATGAAATTTATGAAATGTTATCCGGTATGATAGAAACAGATGGAGAAAGAACTCCACAATCTCCAAATTCGCTCCTTGATACACTAAAAAGTGCAGCTACATCTGCTAATAAAACAGAACAAGTAGCTGCTGTGAGATCTGTTCTTGAAATAGATAGAGCAAAAAGAGGAAATAACATAAGCGCGGTTGCTATTGGTCCATTTGGCGATGATGGAATACTTGAAGATAAATCACCAATTGCTCAATATAAGGTTTGTATCGATTTTCGTGGTGATGATGGTCCACAGAGGATTTCGGCTTTTAGAACGGAATTAGTTGGAGATACTGATAAGGATAGTATGGCTGCAATAGAAGCGTCTGTTGCTGATATCGATAAACAGGCAGAAGAACCGATAGATAGGTACAAAAGACATGCCTATGAAATGCGGCTAGCTGAAAAATATACTGGTCAAATAAAAACTGGGGAAATAATATTGAGTTTACGGCAAATGGAGAAGTATAAAACGGCAGCACTCTTTGGTTATTTGCAAGCCGTTTCTGAACTACAGGAACAAGATCCTGAATTGGCTGAAAAAAAGTTTTATCGTCTCGAATCAGAACAGTATGATACAGTTCTGATCATAGATCCTGATCCTCTTATTGATGCTGTTGCGCTGCCAAGCTTGCCAGACACGAGTGTGGTTTTTCCGTCGCCAATAGAAGAAGATACTAACATTGTACGTATAAAACTTGATGTTGCGACATTGAGCAGGTTGGCTCAAGAAGGAAAAAGAAAGAAGAAACCGAATCAAGAGGGTTTTATTTGTGATCAATTAGGGATAGCCTACTAGTAGAAATGTAATCTTTGCTAGTATAATCCCCTAATTATTCCAAAGCATTTATTGTGTCGTAGCTGTTTAGGGTTTGACAAAGTAACTATGCGTTAAGCTGAAAGAAGAGATCGTTCGTACCAAAAATTTTCAATATAACCATCACAAAAACTATACTTACTATTCTCAACAGAAAGTAAGTCGGATCACATTGTTCTGTAACTTATTTCCCAGAAATATATAGCAATCGCAGTTTTTGTATGACTCAAGTCTTCCCCTATAGTCGTATTTTCATAGGGGGTCAATGCGCTATCGAAGATTGAAACGTAAACAATGTAAAAATTCCAAAGCTCCTAGTATACCACTGGATGTGAAACGAAATGTTGAGACTATGATTGAGGAGGGTTTTGTTGTGGTGTATCTGGATGAGGTGTCCGTCCTAGGTTTGATGCCAACGTTTCCTTGGTACTGTTCACATACATTCTTCCAATCATCCAACTTTGCATCTTTGGACGAAGATTTGCTACATCAATTCCAAAAGCTGGTTCGTCACCAACGGCGTGTTGGGAAGTAGCCATTTCTTGAAGTTGTGGAAGAATCTGATCGTAAGGGATTGCATGTCCTTCACGTGCTCGCATACCTTGCCATTGCCCACCGACAAACTCTGCATCCAAAAGAGGAGGGTCAGAAGCTAAGCGTTGTCCTCCATCGTTATGCATACCGGTTACTACACCTTCCTGATCGAGCGTCTGGTATCCCTGTGCATATCTCATATATAATTCTGCTTCATGAGAAAGGTCTTGGACCGCATTTTCACCTACAGCATTCCAATAGTCAGCGATATCAAAACACGCATCTCTGATACGCAATGCTTTTTGGTCGTCTGGACTTAGCGTTTCTCCTCTTCGTGCAGCATCAAGTACTGGCCCCCAAATACGCTCACCTGTAGTTGGCTCTTTTTCGATTCCACCGGCGGATGTCTCTTGTGATTCACTCATGGTATATCCGTAGAATATATTGAAATAGCCAAGCTGTCAAGAAAGTTTTCTTTACACAAAATATGCTACAATTATAGCCATAGGCACATGGAATTCTCCATATGTTTGATTTCTTACAACAGCATCTACAATTTTTTCATCTTCTTCAAAATCAACAAACAGCATATCTTTAGTGTAAGTTTCAATTTTTTGTATTGAATGAAATATATCTTCAATAGATAGTTTTTCTTCTCTTTTAGACGTAGTGCTGAAGAATACTGTTTTTAACAGTTGCTTGTAATGCTTTAGGGGTTGCTAAATCAACCTTTTTACCTAAAATATTGCTTAGATGATCTTCAAGTTCTATAAACGTAAACATACCAATAGGCTCTGAAAACTCTATAAGTATATCGATATCACTCGTTTCTCTATTATTACCTGAAGCTACAGAGCAAAAAATACCTATATTTGTTACACTAAATTTACTAGTAAGATTACTTCTGTTTTGCTCAATCAAATTATTTATAGTACTAATATCTTGAATCATAAATTGATTATAACATCAGAGGTAAACGTATTTTGGCACTCAACCATTTCTGGTTCGAATTCTCACTCGGGTAGATATAGTTTTATTATATGTAATAAATTTTTCATCAATGCATCCTCAATAGCTATGTCTAGAGAAACAAACAGCTTTATTAGAGCATATGTCATTTAAGAAGTTTTTGTTTTCTCTGTACAGAAGCCTGTATATAGTCTTGATGCAGAGCATCTATATAGGCATCACCAATACGGCGAAAAGCTTTCGTTGTTTCTGTCGGTGACAATGGATTATCTGCTTGTGAGAATGGAGCAACAGGCTTTTGAGTAATATTTGCAGCGTGTCTTATTCTTTGCTCCTCAAGGTAACAAGATCCTATCGGATTTTTAAAGACAGTATGATGATCACCCTTAGAAATAATTATATATTCTTCAGAAGTACTAGGCCTCTTATTAAATCTTATCGTTCTTGCGACAACGGTATCTCCATTTAAGAGAATGGTTGTGGCTCCTATAAGAGTCAAGTAATCTGCAACACCTGAGTCATGATTATCACGTTGATCAGGAGTTGTTAATCGTGGATCTGTATAACTGGTAAAAGTTATATTACTATCAGGAGTTTTATAAGAAACCTCAGAACCCACACGTAATCTGTCGCCAATTCCTTCTCCAGGAGATATTCTTCGTACACTTTTCCCATCAGCGGTTGCAAGAAGTGAATATCGTACACCACCATCAGCGCTCGTAGGAGAATCTGTATCAAGCGCATATTGTGTCGATGAAATCAACAAGCTGTGCTCCTGAATCTATTTCTGGTGGTGCTGTACTTTCTAGAGCACTGCCAGTCAAATCGGTAATATCTTAGTGATCATCACGTTCATGATTCATGCATGGAAGTATATTATAGTTTATAATACTTGTCAAACTATGGGACTATACATAATTTCATAGTCTTATCCCTGGATCCTAAGAAGTGCATCACGTCGTGTGTTATTTTTTTATAAATAAAGCTTTTTTTGAAAATTAAAGAATGTATTACGTATGCTTTCAACATCACCGAGCACTTCTTCTGCATCGGCAATGGTACTATATTTTAGATTAAGTAATGTTGGTAATGTATCCTCTTCTAGGTCCTCAAATCCATTCTTAATATATTTTGATACAACAAATTTGATGAATTCTTTATGATTTTCTTCTAGTCCCTGGAAAATAGCTTCCTGTTTTTCTTTCACTCGCTCTTCTCGTGAAGTGGGAGTGATGTTAAATGCAACATAGGCAAGAACGTCAAGAAGATCACAATCTTTAGGATCTATCGATTTTTGTAAATCTTCTAACGCCGCAATGCCAAATCCAAGTGCTGCAATTTTATCAAGAAACGTTTTTCTTGTTTTTGGATTAGACCAGATAGTTAGTAATTCTTTTTCATTTTTGAAAAAATGAGATAATTGAACAAACATATTTTGCTTAAATTGTTCAGAAGAAAGAGGCTTGCCATCTGCACTCCAGAATGAAGTAGCAATCATATGTTGAATCTCTCTTTCTTTTCCATCGCCAAGCTTTATCTTCAGTCTTTTTTTAGATGGTTCTCTGTCTTCATCTTGAGCCGAAGAATCGTGTAATCCGATTTCTTCAGTTGCATATGTTGGATAGTTTGTGTCATCGGTCTGATCTATTGGATCACCATCCCATTCAGGATCTGAAAAGTGTTTATAAGCATCCACAAAATCAATGACAGTAAAATATTCTTTTCCTTCAAAAAGTCTCGTACCACGGCCAATGATCTGTTTAAATTCAATCATAGAATTAACAGGTCTCATGAGGACAATATTGCGGATATTGTGCGCGTCAACACCTGTTGAAAGTTTTTGTGAAGTTGTAAGGATTGTTGGAATTATTTTTTCGTTATCTCTAAAATCTTGTAAATATTGTTCTCCTCGTAATCCATCATTTGCCGTAACCCGTTCGCAATAATGAGGATCTTTGCTTTTTTTTAATTGATTGATCAGGTCTCGTACCAGAGCAGCGTGTCCTTGATTGGCGCAAAAGACAAGTGTTTTTTCGTTTTGGTTTATTTCATCAAGCATAACTTTTACTCGTTTTCGTTCACGTTCAACAATTTCAATGGTTCGATTAAAGTCTGCTTCCTCATAGAGTTTGCCTTCTTCTACTTCTCCTTCGATGACAGCATCATCTGAGGTATACCGATAATCGTCCAATGTAGTTTTGACACGGCTCACTTTAAAGGGTGTTAAGAATCCATCATTGATACCTTCTTTGAGGGAATAGCTATATATTGGTTCACCAAAATATCGATAGGTATCGACATTATCTCGTCTTTTGGGTGTTGCTGTGAGACCGAGTTGTACGGCAGGTGAAAAATATTCAAGAATCGCTCGCCAATTGCCTTCGTTATTTGCTCCTCCCCTATGACATTCATCAATGATGATAAAGTCAAAGTAGTCCGGTTCATAAGCACCATAATACGGAGTATTATCTTCGCCACTCATAAAGGTTTGGAAGATTGTAAAAAAGATACTGCCGTTTTTAGGTACTTTTCCTTTTTTTCGTATATCTAATGGTTTAATGCGTACGAGTGCATCTTCTGGGAAAGACGAGAATTTAATAAATGATTGATCAGCCAGGATATTGCGATCCGCTAAAAAAAGTATTCGTGGTCTTCGACTACCATCTCTTTTTAAATTCCACCTTGTTTGAAATAATTTCCATGCGATTTGAAAAGCAATTATTGTTTTTCCTGTTCCCGTTGCGAGTGTTAAGAGAATACGATTTTTTTCATCAGCAATTGCATCAAGTGCTTTAGTAACAGCAATTTCTTGATAGTAGCGTTTGCCGTAATTCCCTTCTAAGGAAATAGAGGCAAATTTTTCTTTCCATTCATTATGATCTGAATTGATGGATTGCCAGAGTTCATCGGGAGTAGGAAATGCTGCAACTGGCTTTTCTTTGCCGGTTAGCATGTTTATTTCATAGATATCACGTCCGTTGGTCGCATACGCGTAGGTGATATGGAGTTTGGTAGCATACTCTTTTGCTTGTGTGACTCCTTCTGAAAATGAGATTTTCTCGCTTTTTGCTTCGATAACTGCAAGTTTTTGATTTTTATAGACGAGGATATAATCAGCAATTTCTGGTTTGCCATGTGTCCCACGTGCTAGCATTTTGCCTTCGGTAAAGCGATGTTCCCGAAAAACTTTTGTTCCTTCGATGGTTCCCCATCCGCTCGCAAACAGTTGTGGATCAATCAGTTCAGCTCGTGTTTCAGCTTCATTCATACGCTACTCCAATCTTCCATACCGCTTTTTCTCGAAAAGCAGGTATTGTCTGGCGTCTTGCAGCATTGATGAGTGTATGGATTGATTTTTCCTGCTGTTTTGCGTAGTCAGCAAGTGGAATGATCTGTTCTCCTTTGAGATACGTAATTCTTTTGTGAAGAGATTCCATAAGTGCGAGTGAAAGAATTTTTTCCATGCGTTTCGTTTTCTTATCATCACGAAATTCGTTAAAAGCCATATAGTAATCTTTTTTCTCTTTGTCTCTGATAATAATTCCCGGAAAGCCAAGCCGGAAGAGTTGATAATTTATAATAACACGACCTATGCGGCCATTGCCATCATTGAAAGGATGGATTGTTTCAAAATCGAGATGGAACTTAGCTATATTATCAACAAAATAGAGCTCATGATCGCTGAAGTATTCAAGAAGCAGTTGGTTAAGCATTTGACCGATATATTCGGGCGCTGGTGCAATATGAACACCGACTCGTACATATTCATGTTCTTTTCTAAATCTGCCTGCAATGTTTTCATTGATATTCGTAATAAGCATTTGGTGGAGGAGTAATATTTTTTCTTCTGTGAGTTCGTCTTGATTTTTGACACTAACATATTCCATGACTCTCGCAAGATTTTTCGCTTCAAATACTTCACGCACAGAAACATCTCGTGATACTTCCATTTCGAGAAGAATTTTTTCAGTTTCGCGAAGTGTCAAAGTTGAGTTTTCAATGGCATTTGAGTTATAAACACTTTCTGAAACTTCTGCCTCATCAAGTAACTTGAGTAAAGATTCTTTTCCTTGTCTAAAGGTATCGTATTGGATTTTAAGAGTTTTTATCCGGTTTTTGAGTGGTGTAGTAGTAGACATGATGTGCGTTAAGTATAGTATATTAACGGTTATTTGTCAATTTATCGTTAATTATATTGATAAGTTGACCATATTAACGGTTATTATAGCTCATCGGCAAATGCTTTTTGAAGAATTGATTTTTTTAATTCTTCCAGATCAGCAAGTTTTTGTGTATAAATCAATTCTAGCTTCTTTGTCTTCTCTGAAAGCTCATCAAGCTTTTTGACGATAGACTTTTGCTCAGAGAGTGATCGTGGGTATTGAACCATAAAATTTTCAATTTGCGATTTTGTTACTGCTTGTCGGGTAGATCCTCCTTTTGAGCCTGTATAAAGTAATCGATCTTTATACTTTTTTGATGTTAGAGCATAGTGCAAAAATTCTGGTGACATCCTTTCTTTTACTATTCGGATTATTGAAACATGCTGGTTGACTCTTGCAGGCAGTATCTCTAAAGGTACAATACAGCAACGAGCAATTGAAGCTCCAGTAATATTAAGTAGAATATCTTCTTGTTCAAGAGTTACATTAGAAAGCTTATCCGCTTGTTTTTCATCAATGTATGCCAAATTTTTTCTTTTAAATCCTCGATCATACACATTCAAACTGCGAACTAAAGAGATACCATTTTCTTTATAGTCTTTCTTTCCTCCACGAGGAGTTGCCCCACTGCCAATTTTAGTAGTTAGTTCTTTTAATTCATTCATAATCCAACCTCCATCGGGATTTTCAAAAATATTTTGCAAATATGCTTCAAAAAGCTCGTGGGAGTTTTGGAGATTTTTTTCAGTATTTTTCTTCGCCTTTTCTATTTTTTCAAAAACTTCATTCAACACTTTAATTATTTTTTTTTGTTCTTTTAATGACGGAAAAGAAATGTCAATTTGATATACATCATTTCGATTGATTCCAGGTTTTACACCTCGTGCAAATTTTTTTAAATCAATTAGTTGAAATAAGTAAAAAAGAAAATCAATACTTATATGACTATTTCCAAAAATATAGTACGTTACATCGGAGGGCCAAAATTTTCCAGAAACTCGAGTCACTTCGCCAGCAGAACCTTTTCTACCAACAATTATTGCTTCACCAGAAGTCAATGCTTTATCAGCATACCCTAATATACCATTTGCCCCATAGACAGGATATGACGCATTTTCTCTACGTTCATGTTTCCCAATGCCCTTGCCATATTTCAACTCAATTATTTCTCCAAGTTTTTTTGTTTGCCATGTAGTTTTCATATTATTTATAAATTCATTTTTTTAAATATTTCTTTACCGTTTTGTCAAAATCAGAGATGAGATTTTTAGTTTTTTCTTTGCTGTATTCTTTGAATTCTTGTTCTGCTTTTTCATGTGCTCGTTGAGAGCTTATGGTGCCGGCATTTTTTAATATACCTTTTTCGCTCAATTTGAGAAATTCGTCAAGTTTACTGATCCAATCACTCATTTTCATAGCTCGCTCATTTGTTGCTTGTAGCTCGGCAAAATCAAGATAGAGAGTAGTAATAAGATTCAATTGTTTTAGTTCAGCTTCAGATAAATAGTTTTTTGCAACATGTATGTCGTGTGTTGTAATATGATTTCCTTTAAAACTCGTAAGCCCCATGTTCGGTTTCGTATGATCTGCTCGTACTGAAACAATTTCTGCTGCAGACTTTCCGTGAACTGCGTAATGTATCTTATTTTGAACAGTAGCAAAAAACTCTTGGGTGAGATTATCATCGCTTCGGTAATCGATACTTGTAGCATAAATATCGGTTACTTTTTGATAAAAATTTCGTTCACTACTACGGATATCTCGAATCCTTTGCAGTAGTTCGTCAAAATATCGTGTTCTCCCACCACCTTGTTTAAGTCGTTCATCATCAAGGGTAAATCCTTTTATAATATATTCTCGTAATCGTTGTGTTGCCCATATGCGAAATTGTGTACCATGAAGAGATTTAACTCGGTATCCAACAGAAATAATTACGTCAAGGTTATAATGTATTGTAGTATATTGTTTACCATCAGCAGCAGTTATTAAGGAATCCTTAATAACTGAATCTCTTACTAATTCAGCCTCATTAAAAATATTTTTTAAATGGATATTTATATTTGCAACGGTAGTATTAAATAATACTGCCATTTGTTGCTGAGTCAACCATACTGTCTCATCTTCGATTTTTACTTCGAGTGATATCTTTCCGTCAGCAGTTGTGTATAAAACTATTTGATCATCAATATTTTTTTTCATGGGATTCTCTTAATTAATTTGTTTCTTTCCGTATTCTTTCCAAACCTTTCTTTTCAAATTCTTCATTATATTTTTCAATGCATTCTTCCAATTTTATAAACCATTCATCTCTTTTCATATCTTCAATTTCTTTTTTTGAATATTTTTCCAAAAAGTCTCTCTCTCCTAATCGTTCTGCCAATTCATCCCAAAACGTCTCCTCATCATATGCTTCATGCAATTTGTGAACATCAGTTGTTTCTTCAAAATCATTTGTTGGATAATATTTATCACCATCCGCTTCTTCATGACTTATATATTTTTCAAATCCAAATTGCGGTGCATATGAAAAAATCAGATCTTCAATGCTTTCGTATTCTTCATTTGTATCATCGGTACGATACGCATTTACCATCCAATTACCTAGGTAAACTACTTTAAGCAAGGATTTAAATTGTTTTTTTGTTAGATTTATCGATTGTTTTTTCATGATTTAAAGAATCTCTTTAATATTTTTTAATAATTCTACTTTATCTAGTTTTCCTCATCTTTTTCAAAATCTCTTTTACAATTTGTTAATTATTTTTAATTAATTATATTTATTGGATGGGATTTTATATTTGATCGCTGTTTGATTATAATGTGCGCTCGTTATACAATTGTTTTATCACGATGACTGGACTAGCGTAATGTTTCGACTGACCGTAAATGCCAGTCTTTTTTCTTCAAAAAACTTGTAACAGATTAATAAAGTATAAATTTTTTCGTTTATCTCTTATTACTTATTTGTTTTCCTATGCTTTTTAATAATTCCACACTTTTTTCATCCAATATTCTCATCTCTTCCAAAATCTCTTTTGGCTCTCTGAGAGATTTTTCATCATTTTTGTTAGGATTCTTGGCGGAAAGATCGAAGGTTTTTGGGTCAATATTTTGTATATCGATAGACCAAGAGTTTACTGAATCAGCTTTTGTTTTTTGCAACGTAACAAATTCTTCAAGGTCTTTTTCATTGAGTGGATTAGTCTTGCCGAGGTTTCTTGTAAGATTGAGTTGATAATACCATACTTTTTTTGTTGGTTTGCCTTTATCAAAAAAGAGAATGACTGTTTTAACTCCGGCTCCTGTAAATGTACCCCCAGGAAGATCAAAGACTGTGTGGAGATTACATGATTCGAGAAGATATTGACGAAGTGATACCGATGCATTATCTGTGTTGGAAAGAAAGGTGTTTTTGATGACGATTCCTGCTTTGCCTCCTGCTCTCAGAATTTTTATAAAATGTTGCAGAAACAGAAATGCAGTTTCAGTTGTTTTGATAGGAAAATTTTGTTGTACTTCTGCTCGCTCTTTACCTCCAAAAGGTGGATTTGCAAGGATGACGTCAAATCGATCTTTTTCCTGGTAGTCCATGATATTTTCAGAAAGTGTATTGGTATGTTGAATATTTGGAGCTTCAATACCATGGAGAATCATATTCATCGTACCGATAATATACGCAAGGCCTTTTTTTTCTTTTCCATAAAACGTTTTTTTCTGAAGCGTAACCCAATCATCAGTTGACAGCTTATTTCTATCTTGTGTTAGATATTCAAATGCTTCGACGAGAAATCCAGCTGATCCCACAGCGCCGTCATAAATCGTTTGACCAATTTGTGGATTGACCACTTTAAGTATCGTTTTGATCAAAGGTCGAGGGGTGTAGTATTCTCCACCGTTTCGTCCTGCATTACCCATATTTTTGATTTTGCTTTCATAGAGATGTGATAATTCATGTTTTTCTTTTTGTGAACGAAAATGCATTATGTCGATGATGTTTAAAATCTCACGAAGTGTATAACCGCTTTGGATTTTATTTTTTAATTCAGAAAAAATTTCTCCTACTTTGTATTCAATTGTGCTGATATCTTCTGTAACGGATTTAAATTTTTTGAGGGAGGGAAAGAGCTTTTGGTCAACAAAATCTATGAGATCATCTCCGGTGAGTGCTTTATGGTGATCTAATTTCCCGTCGGTTGTTTTAGGAGTTGCCCATACATCCCATTGATATTCAGGAGCTATGAGTGGCTTGTATGTATGTCCAGTAAGCATAGCTTCTTTCTCTTTTTCTTTTTCAAGATCATCAAGATATTTTAAAAATAACACCCAAGAGGTTTGCTCAATATAATCTAGTTCGCTGCTTACTCCTGCATCTTTTCGAAGCTCATTATCAATATTTTTAAACGCTTGTTCAAACATATGTTCTGAGCAATATTATACTCTATTTCATCCTGCTTTGGAATCAAAATAGATTTCATTTATTTTTTAAGGTAAGAGGGCAATGCCCTCTCTAAAAGCAATGATTTCCTACGGTAGTTTCCGTATTCCTCATTGCTTTTATTCACTCCCCTTTTATGCAGTAGCAGGTATGTCGGCGCAGGCGCGCGCCGACTGCAACAAATTTATGACTACTAAAAAGAAAGGGGGTGACAACATGAACGAAATAACACGAGAACAGGCACTTGATGCATTTGTGGGAAGAGAAATATATGCTTGCCAATCATCTTTGATTGAAGAAGCCTTGAAGCAACAATTGTTTTCCGTTGATGAGATAGATAATCTTTATCGGGAGTTTGACGGGAATTTATTGTCCCCTGCTGTCTGCGTAAAGTGTCATGGTGAATTTCCTTGTCTTGATAGCGAGACGGGAGAATGTGAGGAGTGTTACGAAGCAAATCAAATGCCTCAGGAAATTTTTGAATGGTGGCTTATTTCTCCATGGCTTGGTAAAAAACTACAGCTTATTGGAGAACCTATTATAAATAACGACTATGGCATCTGGTGGGGTCGTACGACCACTGGACAAGCAATCACTATGGATTACGTCATACAGAAGGTCTATGACGATGTGATGGGCTACACGGTGTAGTGGAATAGAGTGGGGACACAACAAGTGTGTCCCCACTCTTCCAATCAACGTATAAGCGCAAAGGAGGTGATTATTTATGAGTGATATACAAAGTGGTAATCAGCAGTTCAAACACTTTTATAGATACTATTTCCATTTGGAGTCTTAATCAATTACTATTATCTGAGGGTTCTTTTGATAGAGCTGTAAAAGCGTTTCCTCTTCTCAAATATTTTTTAGGCATCAAGCATAAAATGAAATTTAGGAAAAACTATTGTCCCAAATAGTGAGTAACTATTTTTTCAAGATATTGCTTAATCTCTCCATGTGTTGGAACCGTTTGAGATCCAGCAGGTAGAATTGTAAAATCAGTTATGTCGCCAAAATACACGAGTTGTTGTAAAAAGAGTTTCTCTTCAAAAATACTTCCATATATTTTTTTTGTTTCATTAATAAGTTCTGACAGATTTATATAATCGCCTTTAAATATAGCATATAAATCAAAATAATCTCTATAAGCACCTCTTCTTCCAATAGTATATGCTTTTTTTATCGCAATATCTTTTATTGAGAAGAGCGATAATCCATTATCAAGTTGTTCTAAAGGATATGCGTAACCAAAAGGATAATGAAGAAATGTCACTTTAATTTCGTTCTCAGTAAAAAATGTCAATTCCTCAGATGAATCTACAGAGATTGTTGCTATTTTTATCGATTGAGAAATCTTTTCGATGGTACTTTTTGCGATCTGATTTGATGAAAAAAAGTCAAAATCATAGGACTCTCGATGATTTAATTGTAACGCTAAAGCAGTTCCACCACCTAAAACAAAATCCTTTGTATAAGGAAGAAGTTCTGTTAAAAGTTCTTGTCTTCTTTTATCGAGTATATCGAGGTGTATTTTTAAGATACCTTTGTTCATCAATTGAAGAATGTATGTTTAAAATGAACTTTGCAATAAAGTTAAGTGTAGAAGCAGTATATATTTTTTGGGGGGATCTCAAGAATAGTTCTGTAAGTGATTCTTCTCCGACTGTTTGTTTTAATGATTTAATATCATCCAGTGAACCATATGCTAGTATCTGATGAATAGTTTCAGGAGAGTTTTTATCTATTTTATTTGTATACCACGAATACTGCATGAATATATTATAGCAAAATACATTGATCGTACTAGTAGTAATTTATAAAATGGGGGTTAAATCCCGCTAGGGTTTTACATTAGGTCAAGATAAGGATAAAGATTTTATTCCGAGTACTTTTAGTTATAAAACTTGCCATTTTATAGCTCTACTTTCTCCCAAATATTTTTTTCACCACTTTTTATTATTTCCCACGTGGTTAAATAAAGGTCAATTGTTTCCGCATAGGCTTTTTTAAATTTTGCTAAGGCATAATAATAAATATGTTTTTTTAACTTTTTTGAAGGGCAAATAAATAAAATCGAGGGTAATGGTTCATCATTCGTATTAGCCTCCCATATCCCTCTCTCAGCATAGTTTATATATTTTTTTACTCGATTTCGCATTTCAAAAGCGGGAGTATATTCTTCATACATTTCTAGAAAGTACCGCTCTACATCATTTTTTGAAGTAATGGTAATGTATGCAGAGGGTAACTCTTGAGGAAAATAACTATAGCTCACGAGCTCACTTTCGGTGAAAAAATCTAATTCCTGGTCTGGTTCTTTTCGTGATAACAAGTACAAATACATATCAGCAATTGAAAGACATTTATTGATAAATTTAAGCGTTCTTCTCTTTTCACTATAAATTCTATCAAGGACTAATACATCACAATTTTCATCCTTTTTTAACAGATGCCGAGCTTTGGGAGTTAGGCAATAGATTGCAGGTTTTGATCTATCAATATAGCTTTGTTCGGTTTCTTTTTTATGAATATATCCTTTTTCTTTTAAATCTTTTAACCATTCTTTGACTCTTTTTTTATCTTTATGGTTGAATAGTTTTTGAAAGTGATTTGTAGTAAGGAATCGATAGGCGTAAAGGTACATGAATATTTCTTTTTGTTTTTCGGTTGTTTTTGGAAGTAGCATAGTAATTGATTATTTGTTTGTTTTTTATTTTCTTTTGGCAAATTTTGTTCTCTTATATGTATATATAAGATATAGAAAGACAGAACTTTTTAGATTTTCAGCCTCACAATTCACTCTTTTTTGTCCCCGCCCGTGGGGTCAGTTTTTGCTTTCTTTTTTTCTTCGGTAGAACGCTTGCAGTCGAAATATCCGGTTTCGTTTCTGTATTTTTCTTTTGTACCACGGTATTTACCTTGTCAGTTACACCTTGTTTCACATGAGGTTTTTTCTTGTAAATAATTGCATGATTCTTTCTTGAAGCTTGGATCAGCTTTTCAATTTTAGTCTTGTCTAGTTTTACAGGGAGGAGCAGTGTTTCACCTGAAAAAGGTTCTTCAGGATGAAGAGCGGCAGTTTTCATATAGAAGTGAAACGAAGGTAAATTCATTATTTCACCTTCAGCAACATATGGGCGAAACTGCGGAAGAAGCATTTCCTCATCTTTGGGGTTGGCACTTCTGAATGTAACAACAGTACCCGTATTAGCAAGAACAATTTGTACAAGGTTTTTATCTTTTTGCTGCGAGGTTGATTGCTCAGCCATTATTAAATTAAGCCTGTATTTTCTTGCTTCAGAAAGCATTTGCACAAACGATGGTGTCGCAAAATTTTGAAATTCGTCGACATAGAGATAAAAGTCTTTTCTTTCTTTTTGCGCAATCCTTGCTCTTTTAAATGCTGCTAACTGAAGTTTATTAAGAAGCATTATCCCCATGACTTCTGATGTATCCTCTCCAATATTTCCCTTAGCAAGATTACAAATGAGAATCTTTTTGTTATCCAGTATTTCATCAAAATTAATGGTTGATCGCTCCTGCTCAAGTATTCTTTTAGCAGAAGGAGAAAAAAGAAACCTTCCGATTCTAGCTGTAACGGGAGACACCATTTTCACTTTTTGAAAGTCGCCTGCTTTACCAAATTCAAACTTCCAAAAATTTTTTAAATTTTCATCAGTAAGTCTAACTATTGCCTTTTCTTGGAATGGTGGATTATTTAATAGTTCATAGATAGTAAAAAGCGTTGGATTCTTGAGGGTAAAGGCTGTGTAAATAGTATTTCGTAAGATTGATTCGATCCTAAATGGTTGTGCAGTTGAAGCATCAGAAAACATTTTTCTAAAAAGTGAAATAACACTTTCAGCAATAAATTCCTTTTCGATTAAGGAAGCGTCTTCATCAAGTCCAGGGGTTAACTCAAGTAAATTTACCCCTATTGGATGTGTAATATCATACGGATTAAAATAGATAAGGTCTTTTATTCTTTCATTTGGTATGCAATTGATTGCTGCCTCTGCAAGATCACCATGCGGATCAATAACGCAAACACCTTTTCCATTTTTCAGATCTTGGTTAATCATTGATAATAGCATGGTTGTCTTTCCCGTACCGGTTGCACCGATGACGTACATATGCCGTACCCGTTCTTCTTTATTAAGCCCGATGACTGTTTCCGTTCCACCATAGGTATTTTTGGCAAAAATAACATCAAATGACGGACGTTTTTTAAGCGTTAGGGGTGCGGGAAGTTCTTTACTGTGTACTTTGACAATATTTTCTGTTTTCGTAATTCTGGTAAAAGGAAAATGATATAAATCTGCAATTTCAGAAACGGACAATAATGCCGGACTATTGTTTGAAAAAAGAGAAAGAAGTCTATTAGTAAAGCTCAATAACCGTAGTTCATCAGACAGTTTAGGAAAGCTTCTTTTTTTCTTCAGCGATTGATATTTGGGTACAGAAAATATCGCAAGGGATGAAACAAAACCGTTAATTCTTTCTTTTTGTTCAGTTGCATCAGTGATTTGAATATAGAATCGTACTGTTGTTTCAAAGAGCGATTGATCAATTTTTCCCTGCACGGATTTAATCGCTTCTTCTTCGAAACTGCTTAATACTCGTGCCGGTTTTGCAGGATTTGGAAGTGGTTGCTGATAGTCGTATTGATTTTGTGCATAAACTGAACGGTTACTGGTATCTCGAGTAAGCTCCAGCAGTGCCCATTGAAGTTGTGTGCCGATTAAAGTAATGAGTCTTATGAGGAGTATAATAAGAAAAGAAACAGGAGCGAGAACTATTGGAATTTGTGGTTTATCTAATCTACGTAAGATATCTTCATTCCGCAAGATCATTTTTGATAACACTTTTGCCTCTTTGCGTTGTGTTGGTGAAAGCACAATTTGAAATGAGATCAGTTCATCTCGTTTTAGCTTTGTCATCATACCAGTGATATATGCCACCGGATCATGTTCATCTAGGACATCTTGTTTTTGTAAAGGATAGGCAAAATGGCGAGAAAGCGAAAATTCAATAACTTTTGGACTTTGTGAATTTTTTCTCTTATCGAGCAAATATTCTTGAACTCTCTTTATTTCACCATGAGGTAGATATGACATAATACTTCGTTTGACGTTACTTGCATCCTCTTTTCTCGTCCTGAGAAGATATCTGATACCTTGCTCCTGTGTTGAAACAATCTCAAATCCAAAAAGCGTTTTCCTCCCGAGGAGTTTATCAAGAAACGTTTTTTGTACTCCCAAACTATGAATGACTGAGAAAAGTTGTTGGGTTGTATATGCTGTTTTTTCTGTATTCGCAGGAGGAGTGAGTTCGAGAAGGACATATTCTTGCGTAAGTGCTCTTCTGATATTCCATAATTTTCTCAAGGCAAGAAGGATACTAACAATTAGTGTGGATCCAACAAGAAAAGATAAAAGAAATAAAAGTTGATGAAAAAGAAAGGCTGGTAATTTATCCAACCCACTGTGAGATAAAATATATCCTGCTTCAAGAGAGTGAAAATTATTCATCTTTTGTGGACAGGTTAGTCTTCAGAGTATAGCAAGGAGTTTTCAATAACAAAAGATGGAGAATGTGATACTCTCACTAAAAGGGAATAATCAATGAAACTTGAAGAAAGATTACTGATATAGCTTGGAGCGTGTTAAAAGACCAGCATGATTTTTTTCTGCAAGTGATCCCTTAATTACAAAATACTGAATGAAATGTATTTTGGTAATGAGGAAAACCTTAGTCTAAATTCAGCCGTTTTATTGTTTTGACGAAGGGGTCAACCTTAAGATTTTATTTCATGAAGAGGCACATGAGCTATTAAAAACAATTTTAAAAGGGAAGATTATATATTATTCCTATAACAATTAAACCAATAAGTACTGCCCATATTGTTATTTGTACTGCTTTTTGTTTATCCTTTTTCCTAAATTCAGATTGCTCGACTGAGTCAGTATTTCCTACACGTTTGCTCATATTATAGAGCCCTCGTAATCCATAACCTGCACAAAAATGCATACGAGCCTGTAAAAAACCGGTTGCTGCAAAGAAGACTGGGAAGAATATGAGAAGTCTCCAAGCGAGATTTGTTTTAAGAGCTATCAGCAGAACAAAAAATATTAGGCTAATAACTAAACCAACAATTCCCAATTGACGTCTTTTTTTAATTTCTTCAGGACCTATATTACAAAGTCCTGGCATATATTCTGTCATAAAAAGTATGCTAAAAATCTATTTTTTTCGAAGAATAAATTCAAATAGAAAAAACGTTGCTTTGAACGCTATGCTAGTCTTGAGGCTTTTATTCCACTCACTCATATCAATATTGTAGCATTTTTTATATTGTCTCTGTTAATTGCCAAGTTGCACATTGTCATTATTTGAAATTTGGCGGAGAACGTATGCTGCTTCTATTGTGGGTGAATTTTGATACGTTTTGGTTACAATATCAAGAGCTCTCTTCGTATTATTAAGCTTATATTCGCAAACCGCTAGATATAGTTGTAGCCGTTGATAGTTGGGATAATTTTTTAATCCTTCCTCTATAATTCTTTTAGCTTGTTTTGGATTGTTATCATACTTTAGATACGTCGCTGCAAGACTCACATATGCATTCACATCATTACTTAAATGAATACTCTTATAGTAGTATTCTCTTGCTTTGGGTATGTCATGTGTATATTCATAACTAAGTCCGTATTGATACCAATTGAAACTATATTTTGGAGCAAGAACAGTTGCGATTGCGAAATGTTTTTTAGCCTCTTCGTATTGTCCAGCTTTTATAAATTGACTTCCACATGCTGATTGTACATTATATGATTCAGGGACATACGGTAAATCATGCTGGCATAAAGTTAAATTATCAATCCAGTTTGCATTTCTCACCATAGTTCTGCCTGCCAATATCATAATTATTACTACTGCTAGTGATGTAATTATCTCTGGTTTTATTTTTTTAATCAAATGTAAAAAATTAAAAGATAATGTAATCATTCCTAATAATCCTACGATAGGAAAATAGAACCAGCGATCAGCGACTGTTGCATCTAGCGGTATTAATTGCAAATGCATCAATAAACCAAGGAGAAACCATAGTAAAAAGAAGAGAAAAACTGTAAACTCATTAGGAGTTTTTTTCTTTATGAAAAATCCTAATACACCAATAAAAAAGAAAAATAAAATATCGACCATAAGGGGAATATACAATTGATCAAATGAAGGTGAAGTTACGACCCAGGCATGACCTAATGCTAATTGGTAAGGAAAGAAAAATGTTTGTAAATAATAAAAGATAATTGATGGAATTGATAGTATTCTTTCAGAGAGAGAAGCGTTCATTATAGGCATTAGCGCTTCATTTATTTTAGAGATATGCGCAACAAAAAAACGCAAATATATATAAACTACTGTCGTACAGACAAGTGATGTGTAGAAAGTAAAGTGAGCTTTTTCTTTATTAAAAAAATAATTATATAGTAGTACTATGGGGATAAATAATATTGCTGTTTCTTTTGAAAACAAACTTAATAAAATAAAAATATTTATTAAAAATATTTTTTTGAACTTATTTATTTCCCCTGACGATAGTAAGATAGCTGACATCCCAAAGAAGAAAAATAAATTTTCTTGTAAGTCAGAAATATATGCCACTACTTCTTGATTAATAGGATGTACGAGAAATACTAAAGAAGTAAATAAGGCGAGTTTTTCTTTGAAAAATTTTCGAAATAATAGAAACACCAGAATTGCGTTAATACTATGAAGTATTACTTGAAACAGATGAAAAAGAAAAGGATACGTTCCTGAAAAAATATAAAGTAGTGTAAAAATAGTTGATACAATTGGTCGATAAAAAATACTACTTATTTGTCCACTTCCAGAGTCATAAAAAGTTCCACCTTGGAAAAAATAAGGAAAATTTAAAAGAGAATGAACTAGAGGATTATTAACTACTTGCGAGTCATCATCATAGACAAAGCCATTAAATAGGCTATATAAAAATACAACTAAACTTACAGAAAAAATAATTATGATACTTTTTTTTGTTGTTAAGATAGAAAAAAAATCTCCTAAAAAAAAGTTGTTCTGGTCGTCTTCATGCATATGTTAATCCTAGTATGAGAATACTTTATACACAGTTCTTTTTATGCAAAATTAACTTTTATTTATTAAAGTTAATAAGTCGTTCTCATAACCATCATGTACCCATAATTTGTTTCTTTCTCTGAAAATTTTTTGTAGCTCTACTATATCAACCCATTTAACCGCTTCTACCTCTTCCTTTTCAAATTTTAGGTCGTCAATACTATTACGCCAGTTTGTATAGAAAATACTTTGAAATTCTTTATCTTGTATATATTTATAAATTTTGAAGAAAATCATGTCGCTTTTATTCCGATCTAAACTAATCTCTTCTTTTGATTCAATAATTGCGTTATCAATATATTCTTTTCCATTTTTAACATGCCCACCAAAATATGCTTCCCATTTACCGGGATTTACATCTTTAAGCAGTGTTCTTTTTTGGCAAAGAATTTGCTTTTTTCAATTTATAATCACATATATGTGAACATCTATGCCATAAGTATTTTGCATGAGTTTCATTATGCTTGGAGTGGCTTGTTATTTTCATTAACAACAAAAAGTAGTTCTTCACGATTTATCATAAAAAAATTATAACAGATACATTTGAAAATAAAGTTAAATGTGGTTAAAACTCGTATACTGTCCACCATTTGAATTTATCATCTTTATTTATTAGATTATCTAATTCAACTTTAAAAGATTTTCAGTAAGCTTTGCAAAAAGCCAGATATGTTTAGGCAGTTAATAGAAAAAGTTGGAGGAAACTGTAATAAGCTAGAGCTTTTTGCAAGGTAAAAAATTAGAGATTGGGATGTTTGGGGAAATGAAGTAGAAAGTTCAATCTCCTTACTTTGAGGGCAGAGAATAAATATTAGAAAATTCGACTATGGTTTTGTTGAGGAATAACGAAGTGCATCACTCGTGGGTGGTGGACTTCCCTCTCCTGGTTGCTTTCTAACAATCGCTACTTTTCGTGTCTCGAATACGCTTCCATCAACGCCACCTTTTTTACCTCTATCGAAGGTTATGTCGAAAATACTTACAATATGTGCACCTTGCCTATTCAATCCTTGAAGAAAATCATTTAGTTTTCCTATTGTAACTTCTTCTGTACCTATTCTTTGATCCTCTAGTGCATTTGGATCTTCATCTGTAACTATTTCTCTTGGTAAAACAATTGCACTCAGTCCATCACGTATTGGAGAAATTTCTGGTTGATTTTGTACCTCTGTATATACCTGGCGTGGTTGGTATTCTCCTTCTGGCATATTTTCAATTTAGCAAATATCTGCATGTTTGTCTACCTGTAATTTCCCTTTATTACACCACAATAGAAACGTCACCCCTACCATAATAGAAATGTCATCTTAGCAAGAACGGCAAACAGAGGTATGATGGCTATCATGTATGGATGGCTAGTACCAGGTTCACAAATGAGGAGCGAGAAAAAATCACAATCCTTAATCTTGCAATTGCAGGAAAGATTACCAATGCTCATGCCGCGAAGCAATTACATTTATCTGTGAGGCAAGTGCAACGAACAAAAGCTAACATTCGAAAAGTTGGATTGTCGGGTATAGTCCATGGTTTAAAAGGGAAACCAGGCAATCATCGAATTTTGGAGGCAACAAAAGAAACGGCACTTTCCCTCATCAAGGAGAAATATACTGATTTTAGACCAACTTTCGCAACAGAAAAGCTACAAGAACATCACGATATTTCGCTTAGTGAGGAAACAACGAGACGCTGGATGATTCAGAGTGGATTATGGAAAGCTCGTACAAAGAAGCAATCTACTTATCGCTCCTGGCGTCCAAGAAAAGATTACTTTGGAGAGCTTCAACAATTTGATGGATCATATCACTTATGGTTTGAGAACAGTTTTGTTGATGAAAAAGGAAATCCTATGGAGGTTTGTTTGTTAGCTTCCATTGATGATGCAACAGGAAAGATAACTAAAGCAGGCTTTGCTGCTAATGAAGGAGTCCATGCAGTGTTTACCTTTTGGAAAGAATATATTGAAGAATATGGAAAACCACTTGGTATTTATCTTGATAAATTTTCAACTTACAAAATCAATCATAAATCAGCAGTTGATAATTCAGAGCTAATGACCCAATTTCAAAGGGCAATGAAAACCATAGGAAGTGCACTTATCACTGCCAATTCACCAGAAGCAAAAGGAAGAGTTGAAAGACTGTTTCAGACACTTCAAGACAGATTAGTCAAAGAGCTACGGCTGGTAAATATCAACACACCTGAAGATGGAAACAAATTCTTAAAAGAGATATTCATACCCAAATTTAATGAAAAATTTGCTGTTGAAGCAACCAAAGAAGGAGATGTTCATAAGCAACTATTCAAAGAGGAGAAAAGAAACCTTGATCATATTTTCTCAATTCACGAAACCAGACGGATTAATCTTGACTTCACTGTCCAGTTTAAAAACAATTGGTATCAGCTTGCCGAGATACAGCCAACAACGGTCAGAGCAAAAGAAAAAGTCGTTATTGAAACATGGCTTGATGGTAGCATGCATTTCAGCTTAAAAGAACACTACCTCAATGTCATTGCCTTACCTAAAAGACCAAAGAAAGAGAAGATAAATCCTATTATTCTCACAACACATAAACTGAACCACAAACCATCATCGAATCATGTATGGAAAAATTTTAAGTTTGGCAAAGGTTTGACTTCAGAGGGGTGACATTTCTATTTTGGTCTGACACCTGTAATTTCCCTTGTCTTGAGGGAATCTATATTAGTTCTTGACAAAGCAATAAACATATGTCTATAGTTATATTATGTTACTAATTTGTAGCAAATGAAATAACTTTGCTTACTTTCTAGCAGATTATAATAAAAAATCTTAATGAAAATTTTAAACAAAATGAAATTTATTTTTATATCACTGTTGATTATTATCCTACAGTTTATTTTTATACCCACCCCGAATGCATATGCAGCAACTACTCCAAGTCTAGGACAAGCTGCCAGCTTTGGTATTCTCTCTGGTACTTATACTAACACTGTAGGAGGAACCACAATTAACGGGGATCTTGGATATACTACGGGCCCAGCAACAGCGCCAACTGTTAATGGTACGACATATAGCCCTCCATCAACGAAATATTCTACAGCAGGGACAGATCAGGGTTCTGCATTGGCGAACCTCAATGGGCAAGCATGTACATTCACATTTGCTAATGGAGCAATCGATCTCGCTACTGACACAACACACGGTCCAATTGGGGTATACACACCAGGAGTTTATTGTACCGGAGCATCAAGCGCTGCATCCATTGGCGCAGGAGGAATTACGCTAAACGGAAGCGGTACATATATCTTTAAAGTAAATGGTGCACTTACGACCGTCGCTAACTCAGTTGTTACATTAGCAGGTGGCGCATCTGCTTGCGATGTATTTTGGGCACCAACCGCAGCGACAACGCTTGGAGCAAACTCTACATTTGTTGGAACGAATATTGATGCTTCGGGTATTACCATAGGGAGTACCATAACATGGACAGGAAGAGCCCTAGCATTTGGAGGAACAGTTTCAACAACTACAGATACGATTACCGCACCGACATGCCCGCTTCCAACTGCTACTCCTACAACTAGCTCATCCTCTACAACTAGCTCATCCTCTAATTCTACGGGCGGAGTGCCTCCCTGTATAGCACCTGCTATTACAACAGTGCCAATGATACTATCCTCTACGAGAATTAGTCCTACGAGTATCTCGATAAATTGGGGTCCATTCGCTGGAATAAATACATTTACTGTTCAGTATGGTTTGACAAATGGAAATTGGATATATAATACGAATGTCACAGGATTCTCAACCACACTCAATGCTCTGCCTACAAATCAACCTATCTGGGTTCAGGTTGCAGCTAACAATAATTGTGCAATAGGAACATACGGAACAGCAATGCTTGTCGGAGGGCCGAGCCTCCCTAATACAGGGCTGGCTCCTCAGCAGAATGTCGTTCCATGGAACTTTCTCTCCTTATTTTTGTCCTCTTTCTTAAAACTTATAAATGAATAGTTCAGGACTGGAAGAATTATATAAACAAGTTTAATCAACTAGTGAGAGTTTTCTATAGTCGGTGATGAAAATTATAAGTAAAAATATATACAAAATCAGAGTGGGATTGCTATTATTTTTGATAACCCTTGCACTATTTTCTATATTGTTTCTTTCTCATCTTATCCATAGTATTCCAAAGCGTGCGGCATCTCAAATCGACAAAGTAAGCAGAACTTCTTCAGGATTGCCAGTACGTCTACTTATACCAGCGATTAATGTCAATGCCGATATTCAATATGTAGGTGTTACTGCTAATGGAGCAATGGAAGTACCGAATAATATTGTTGATGTGGGATGGTTTAAGCTTGGGTCTCGTCCAGGTGAAATCGGCAGCGCTGTTATTTCAGGACACCTTGATGGTAAAAATGGTGAAGCAGGTGTTTTTGCTAATCTGGATAAGCTAAAAACTGGAGAAAAAATATATATCAAAGATAGTAAAGGAACTCTTCAAGCATTCGTAGTTAAAGAAAGCCGCATATTTAATCCTGGATACGTAGATAAAATTTTTAGCAAGAACGACAGTGCTCATCTCAATCTTATTACTTGTGATGGGGTATGGAATAAAGCTCAAAATAGCTATAGCAAACGTTTGGTGGTATTTGCCGATATTACACAGTAACTTTATGCATAATAACAAACGCAACAACATTATTTGGCTTAGCATTTTTTTTATCTTACTTGTTGGTTTGTCCATTGGTAGTCATTATCTTTATAGATCATTACACCCATTGCATACATTTACCAGTACACATACACGAATATATTATATTGCTGCCGATGAAGTAATGTGGGACTATGCTCCAAGTAAGAAAAATTTGATAACAAACAAATCATTTACCCAACAAGAGGCAATTTATGCATTATCTGGAACTAAGCAGATAGGAAGTACCTATCGCAAAGCAATATATCGTCAATATACTGATAAAACATTTAAGCACCTAACAGTGATTCCAAAAAGTCAACTATACTTGGGACTTCTTGGTCCCACCCTTCATGCTGAAGTTGGTGATACCATAAAAATATATTTTAAAAATAATTCTACTTTTCCAGTCAGCATGCATCCTCATGGAGTATTTTATAATAAGGATTCCGAAGGCGCAGGATATAACGATAAAATTTCAGGAAAGGCTAACCAAGGAGACTCTATTCCACCTGGAGGGCAATATATGTATGTATGGTACATACCAGAACGTGCTGGTCCTGGTCCTATGGATCCGAGCTCCATAATGTGGATGTATCATTCACATGTTGATGAAGTAAAAGATACTAATACAGGTTTGGTAGGTTCCATTATTGTAACTCGTCGTGGTATGGCTCGTCCTGATGGTACACCAAAAGATGTTGATAAGGAGTTTGTTACGCTTTTTTCTATTTTTAATGAAAATACCAGTTGGTTTCTTACTGATAATATAAAAACTGCTATCGTAAATTCTCACTTTGTTGATACAAATGATAAGAATTTTCAGGAGAGTAATCTAAAATATTCAATCAATGGATATATTTATGGTAATATGCCTATGATGACTATGATTCAAGGAGAACGCGTGAGGTGGTATGTTGCAAGTATGGGCGGAGAAAGTGATTTACATACTCCCCATTGGCATGGTAATACGGTGTTAATAAATGGTATGCGAACAGATGTTGCACAAGTACTTCCTATGGGAATGGTAACTGCAGATATGATTCCTGATGATCCTGGTATATGGTTATTCCATTGTCATGTAAATGATCATATTTTAGCAGGGATGATTACTCGATATAAAGTTCTACCAAATAATAAGACTCATTCTTTGTCTTTCCCTATTGAAAATACTGTTATGCCAAATATGTGATGGATGCATTTGAATATGAAGAAATTGCTTGATATGTATCCAAAACCGTGATGGTCACCTCCATGCCTTCCTGCATAGACGACAATTTGAATCACTTTTATGACTATTTGAACTAGTCTGTTCTTTTATAGAGTAGTTTATCTCTTTATGATATTTCATGATGACCAATACTGATCACTTACACAATTATCATAGCAAAAGACTATACTGTAGAGTAATTAATATAAAATCAAAGACAATTTTTTCAAGACTTCCTTTTATTCATCCAGCTCATACTGAAAGTAGAAAGCTCAGTTATTGGCTTGAGAAATTGCACATACAAGGAGAACGAGTAAGAAAAGATAATAATAGAAGAGAAGAACTATCGAAGATTGCTTCAGCTAAAAAACCTTTGAATGAACAACTGGTGACTAAAGAAATCCAAAATCCTATACAGTCAGGAATAAATGAAAACACAAAAAATATAGCAATTAAAAAAGCAGAAGATAGACAAATTGTTAATGATTTAGTAAAGAAATCGAATAGGAGTATCATTAGAATTTCTTCTCAATTCCCATGGGAACTTTTTCCAAGTACCATAGAAGTTGAAGAAAGTAGAGTAACGTTTCATTTTAATCAATTTCTTTCCTCTCAGTCACACAGTGTTGATATGAAAGATATATCTAATGTTTTTATTGAATCTTCAATATTTTTTTCTACCCTGCAGGTTGTATCTCGTACATTTGTACAAAATGAGATCAAGGTGGGATACTTAAATAAAGAAAGAGCAAAAAAAGTACAAAGAATTATCGAAGGGTTGCGAACATTTGAAGAGAATAATATCAATACTTCTAACTATGAAATTGCTGAATTAATTTCAAAAATCGAAGAGTTCCACAATAATAAATGGGTTGGATAAATCCTTAATTTTAAACTGTCATTTTTGATACGCTACCATTAGCCAACAATTGGATCGTACTGAGCATTTTTTGATAAGAGATAGCTATATCCTAATCTTGTTAGATGTAAAAACGCAGGGATCTTTACTTATGAATTTTTCTTAAATGCATATTAATATTTCAGTGTCAATCGCTTGTTTATTATATTCTAAAAAGATAATTGCAGGATAGGCGACAAGTTCTAGAACGATCGCACTCCCCTAGTTGAGGTATGATTCACATTTTGATTTAGCTAGTTAAATAAAGGTAAAAAATAAGGCATATGAGAAGTGAGTAATGTTATTTTTTCAATTTTGCTACATTTTTACAGACTATTCTATGTAATACCCTAATTATTATATTATCCTAGGTATTTTGTGGCGTATCAATAAAACAGCAGTGAATATTGCATTAATAGTAATTATATAAATCGGATTAGCAAGAGCTGTAATGCGAATGTTGGAGGCAGCAAAAGCAGCAAACGATGCCCCTAAGCTCGATAATGCAAAGGTAATCCACGTTTCTTCTGCTGGTTTTTCCCATGCATGTTTGAGAGTAGGCAGCGATCCAATTAAATCAATGATAATGCCTGCAATAACAGCAATCGCTGGTGTGTTAAAAATAAACCATAGGATCAAGCCGACAATTGCGCTTATTTGACAGTAAATATCAAAGGCTGCAAATTGTTTATCTCCATATTTTAAACCCAATAAGACAACAATCATACATTCTACCGAAGCTGATAAAGATAAAATGCCGGCAGCATATTGATGGTCAGTTAAGGAAGCAGCAGCGGAAATGCCTGTTAGTAATGTCCATGTAAACCAAGAAACAATACGAGGTTTTACTATGTCAAGAATGTAAGGTACTGTTGCCGAAATAGTAATTATGCTACTTAGAGCAATAAATAAATATCTACTAGTTTCAGTCATATATAGAATTAAAGCAACAATTTATCTTGAAAACGGTTGTTAGTTTAGTAGATCAGCTGTATTGTCATAGCTAAAGTTTTGCTTCGTGGGTTTTGATAATTGGAAGATAAAATTCTTCAATATAGTTACGCAACATTGTTGTTGTGCTGAATTGATTTAAAGTCATATCCCGTGCGTTCTTCATCATTTGTATCCAATTTTCCGAAATGCCATTTTTATTTCGTGAATAATACAGTGAAGCAATTTGATTTTTTAAGACTTCTAAAATATCTTCAGATAGATTCTCATTTTTAAGAATCCATCCAAGTTTATATAAATCTGCCTCAGCAACCCATCCGTCATTTGTAGAACATGGCAATACTCCGTTAAGCGCTGCTTTCATACCACTCGTACCGCACGCTTCAAAACCGACAATAGGAGTATTAAGCCATACGTCACATCCTGAAACAAGAAGTTTGGCACTTGCCATATTATAGCCGGGCAAATAAACAACGATGCCTTTGAGATCTTCCGTAACAATTTTTTGTATTTTTGTGAGCAATGCTAAACCTGTCACATCATTTTCATGAGAGAGCCCTGAAATTACAACTCGGATTTGTCGATTAGATGTAGTCGCTATATCTTTAAATTTTTGTAGATTCTCAAAAAGCGCTAGTGGTCTTTTGTATTCAACAATTCGTCTTGCCCATCCTAAAAGAAGTGTATTTTCATCCCATGTTTCACCAGTCATTTTATGAATATAGGTTAACAAAGCTTTTTTATTATCTTGATGTTTTTCCCATATATTCTCTTTGTTCTTGATGAAATCCCAAGTTTTGATGTGTATACCATTAGTAATAGGGATCATTGGATATTCTTTCCAAATTTCCTGAGCTTTTTTAGCATGAAGACGACTTACTGCATTTATCTTTCCTGCCATTCGAAGAGCTAAAAGAGCCATTGAAAACATGCTTGATCCGGCAACTAAACCTAGCTTGATAATTTCGTTTACCGGCACTTGTAATTCTTTTGCAAAACCAGACAAAAGTACAGAAACCAAATCCGCATTAAAGGTATCATTCCCTGCAGGAATAAGCGTATGGTTAGTGAAAAAAATATGTTTTTTTGTATTCGCTATTTCTTCTGCAAATGTACGTTTGTGCTTTTGCATCTCATGTCGTGCGATCTCAAGTGTAAGAAGTGCAGAATGGCCTTCATTTAAATGATAACCCATTGGTGATATCTGCAATGCTTCAAGAAGACGAAGCCCTCCAAGGCCTAAAACTATTTCCTGTTTAAATCGTGTTTCTTTGCTTGATGCATAAAGTTGATCAGTAATTTGTTTATTTCCTTCCTCGTTTTGTGGGATATTAGTATCAAGAAAATATATTTGAACACTTCCCATTTGCAGTGACCATGCTTGAACAAACACTAAGGAATCTTGTATAGGTACTGTGACAATAATGCGATTATTTTGCTTATCAACAACAGGCGTTAGATTAGCTTTTTCTGGATTTGTCGGACCGGAGCTTTTTACATTTATACCATCTGGGTAAAGATCATGTGATATATATCCTTGATGGTAATAGAGTCCAACTGCTATAAATGGAATTTCTTGTTCTGCTGCTTCACGGATCATATCTCCTGCCAAGATGCCAAGTCCTCCGGCATAAAGAGGAAGAGAATTATGTAAAGCATATTCCGCACAAAAATAGACAATTGGACGATCTTTTATGAAGGTACATTCTTTAGAAGCCTTAAATTCTTTGAACCAGAGCTGATCTGTCATATAGTCAGTATACCAGAGTTAGACGACAGGTATTGGTTCATCATATGCAGGATGAGGTATGATACTTATCACACGTTTTCTCACTTCGAGAACATTTTTATACAAATCTTCATACAGCGCTGCCGAATATTTCCAAGAAAAATCATAGGACATGCCATTATGAATAAGTTTTCTCCAGTAATGTGGTTGTTTGTAAATAGTCAACGCTTCGATTATTGTAGCAAAAAGCTCCCAAGGATCATTCCCTTCAAATGAAAATCCATTCCCTGTTTTGTTGATCGGATCAAAATCAACAACAATATCATTTAATCCTCCTGTTCTCCGAACAAGAGGCACTGCGCCATATCGAAGTGCTTCCAATGCAACGATACCTCCCGGCTCAAAAGTACTTGGTATAAGCATAATATCTACTCCAGAAAAAAGTTTACGAGGTAGTCTGAAATCAGATCTCAGATGAAGCCCAATTTGTTTTGGATATAATTTTGCCAGTTTAGTAATTTGATCTCTGTATTGTTCATCGCCACTCCCTAGAACAATCAGTTGTACATCTTTTCGTGCTGCAAATAAATGTGGTAACATTTTGAGTAATATATCCCACCCTTTTTGTTGAACTAATCGACCTGAGATAGCAAACAAAGGATTATTTACATTTTCTTCGAGAAGAAAGAGACGCTGTAAATCGATTTTGTTTTTTCGACGAGCTACAGGAAAAGTTGATATAGAATATTTTTTATGGATAAGAGGATCAGTATCGGGATTAAACTCTTTGGTGTCAAGCCCGTTTAAAATACCGGCTAACTTACCCCGTATTCCTTGTAATTCTTTTTCAAGTCCCGCACCAAATTGTGGTGTTAATGCTTCAACGGCATAGGTAGTACTTACCGTATTTACAGCGTCAGCATAAAGAATTCCCCTAAGTAACGCATTTTGCATTTGTAATTTTGGAGAATCGAGAGAAGCAAGTGGGGTTAGTCCTGTATCATGTTCTTTATGATTTCCATATCGAAAATCATAATTGCCTTGGTAAAGAAAATTGTGAACTGTAAAAACAATAGGTATTTTTGCAAGCAACCCACTATATCTTTTCGATTGTCTTGCTAACTCAATAAAATATCCTGTATGCCAATCGTTACAGTGAATAACATCGGGAAACCAACCTCGTTTATCTTTTTTTGCAATAAAATCTTCCATAAAAAGTAGCCACTCAAGACAGCCTTTTGATAAAAGTGCAAAACGTATATGATCATCCTTATAACCATATAAATTGGCGCGTAGTTCATAGTATTCCCTATTTTCAAGAAAGTATGTGTGGATAGTTGCTCGTGTTTTTGGGTAGAATTTTATATTGCAAAGAAGTGATTCTTGTGGCGTTTTTGCAGTGGATTTAGTTTGAAAATTTTCAATAGGAACTGCTAAATTTTCTATTTCTTTCTTAAGTTTCCATTTCTTTTTTCTTTTAATTTGTTTATTATCAATAGATGCATATTTCGGCATGAAGATACGTACATCATGTCCTAGGTTATTGAGCGCTCGAGGAAGGAAGTATATAACTTGAGAAAGTCCTCCAACTCTAACAAATGGAGCAACCTCAGCAGCAAGAAATAATATTTTCATAGCCTCATTGTACCACTATCACTCGCAATTCCCTAATAAAGCTGTTATAGTGTAAATACAACAGAAGTAACACATGCATCAATTGTTGGAATGTAAAGATAATGATTCCGCTAAAAAATTCGCAAAAGACTATTGGAACACTTGTTCCAATATCTGCACTTGTAAGTATAACGAATAATGGAAATGACAACGGTACTTTTGCAGTAGGACTTAGTTTTTTGGATTGGTTGAAAAAAACGAACCAATCTGCTTGGCAGCTTCTTCCTCTTTATCAAACGCAGCTTGAGCTTAATTCAGCAACAAAACGTGTCCCATCACCGTATAAAGGTTATGGCATTGGTCTTGATCCAAAATATTTACCAGAATCTTTTGTTGGAGTTTATCCATCAAAATCTGAAAAAAACGATTTTATCGAGACAAATAATCAGTGGATCCATGACTATGCTTTTTTTTGCGCTCTTTCGGATCATTTCAAAACTGATGATTGGAGAAAATGGAATGATGGTTTGAGAAATCGAGATAAAGCAACACTTGATTATTGGAGTAATCAACTCGCGAAAAAAATTGACAATCAAATCATTTTACAATGGCAACTTCATCAAGCATATATGCAACTTCGAAACAAAGCAAAAAAACTACATATTTCTTTGCAAGGTGATTTACCATTTTATGTATGTATACAAAGCCCCCTCGTCTGGGCACATCAATCTGCTTTCGATTTAGAAAAAGATGGAAGTATGCAATATATTTCTGGAGTGCCAAACATTCCTCCATCATTTTTTGGAAGACAAATATGGGGTCATCCTCTCTATAATTGGCAATCAAAAGAAAATTGGGATGAAATTATATCTCTATGGAAAATACGTTTGCGTTATCTTGCAGGACTTTTTAATTTAATTCGATTTGACTATGCCAAAGCATTTTACCATTACGGTGCAATGGATGTGACAAGCCAACAGAATGATGGCTATAGAGATGGACCTGGAACGGTTGTTTTTGAAGAACTTGTCAAATTCAGTAAAGAATGCGGACTTTTCGTTTTTGTTGAAGATAGCGGTAACAAAATAGATGAAATGAGAGAATCTATGAAGAGATTAAATAGTCCTGGTATTAAGATTTTACGCTTTGGTCTCGATGAAAAAAAAGATATAGTTATTGGTGAATATGCAGATGTTTTGCACTATCCGAAATTTACTGTCGCGTATACGACAACTCATGATACAGAAACATTGCTTGGCTATTTGTATAATTTAACCCCTGAACAAAAACAAAGGCTTGCTATTGCTGCAAATGTTGCATATAACATAGATGATAAAATATTTACAAAGATATTGAGAAATGCTGTCATTACTTCTCCAGCCCAAACAGTTATTATTCCTATACAAGATTGGTTAGTAACTATAGAGAGGATTAATACTCCAGGGACAGAACTTTCGATTAATGATCCTAATTGGAATTTTCATCTACAAATTCCGATAGAACATTTACCCACGCAATTTTAAATCAAATTTCCTTGGTAAATAGTAAAATTAAGCTGATAGGGCTTCTTCAAAATAAGTAAAATTAAGGTTGATGGTAGCTATAATGTCCTATAATATACTGAATGATTTACTGTTTTGTTTGATACCAACTGATTTGATTTATCCTTCTTTGCAGTTCTCGAGTATAAAAGAAATAATAGAGCAGAAGATATAATGTATAGGTCACGCACTTTTCGGATGGAAGGAGTGAATAAAGGTCATAGGCGACACATACTGAAATTTAATTGTGGTCTGTCGTAGTAAAAGGAATTACATCATTTTTAGTCCCAGCGGTATAAACATCTACCGTAGCACCTGTTACAGAATGACCATTGTTATCTTTTACTGAGCCTTGAACTTGGAAGCCATCCGCATATGCTTTGTTAACAGGTAGTACTGCTGAAGAAAGTAGTGAAATAAAAGCAAACACAAAAAGAATAATAAAAAATGGAAGGAAAATAAAGCTTTAATATTTATTCTCATATATATTTATATTAATTTTTATCTGCTTTTTATTAACAAGTTAATAAATCATAAGTGGAAGCATTTTACAATTTGCATGGAGTTTGCTATTATTCATGTGAACTTTTGATTCTTTGCGTGCGGAACATCCAGTTACTAAGAAGACAGTTAATTTTGAACTCAGTAAAATAATTTAATTGGAGGATTAGTAAAGGGTACTTTTGTGATTTATGCAACTGCTATCCTTTTGTTTCTGTTCTTATTAAAACTTTTTATTATTTCTTCTACCCATCTAGATTTTTGACTTTCTTTTGATTTATCTTGTTGCCGTGATTTCCTCATATTGTTCTTGTGTAAGTTGCTTCTGTTCATAGGCATCATCTGTAGCAGTTTTCATTTTTTTTGCTACTTCTTTTTCATTATACGTGAAGTTTTTGAAATCTTCAACCTTAATCTCAATCAAATCTTTTTCTATTTCATTTAGTAAAAATCCAAACAGAACATTTATATCTTCATTATGTTTAGAGTATAAATTTAAAACATTCTCACGTGCTTTCTTATGTGAAAACAAATGATATGATTCGTCAATTATTCT
>DATMOG010000079.1:0-11867 GCA_035568375.1 Candidatus Sulfotelmatobacter sp. | reverse complement strand
CATAATCAGATAAAGAGGAAAGTCCTGTTACTGATCCTGTAAGTTGGTACCATCCGTTAGCTTGAGGAGTATATATTGTAGAAACAGAAGAACCTTGAGCAAAAAGTTGTACATCATTTGCCGTTATTGCTTTTCCTGTCGCATTATGAACATATGCTGTTAATGTATACGTATTTGTATCTCCAACATTTACCATTTGGGTAAAGTTCGCAGTACCTGTAGTCACTACTTTTGCTGACATAGCATTACCATTGTAAGTAAAGGTATTTGTACGAGTTGCAGATATTGAGGCACTGGTAACAGTAAGACCATACCGGTTACCCAGATACGTTTCAATATTTGCGCGATCAGCCGTACTAAGAGCACTATTAACAATAATTACCTCAGCGATATCTCCATTCAAACCATTGGTATTATCTGAACCAATAAGAATTGATTTGGAATTAGTTGCAGAGGTATTACCAACAGTTTGGAATGTCGTAGTTGTTGCCTGACTGGTACCGCTACTAAAGATGTTCAAATTACGAGAACTATAATTAAAAATTGCATCATCTACACTGAAGTTATTCGTCGTATATGTTCCACCGCTGAGGGTTTGGGTAGAATCACTATCTAACCTTTTGCCATCAGCCATAAAAGCACTCCCATTCGTTCTTCCCATAACTGCTCGATCTGTTCCTGTTGGAGTAGATAAAGAGACAACGCGTTGCGTTGCTGATGCTGATTTAATAACAGCAAATAGAGATAACCCTCCTGTACTGTTGGCTATTCCAAGACTAGCCGGTAGAAGCTGCAAATATTGACTACCATTAAAATGGACAGTCGGTTGCCCATTCAGCATATTTGCCTTATATACAGGTTGCTGTGAAGTAGCGCTTTGCGTCGCTGTATAACCATTGCCGGAAAGATCTGTCCATGAATTGACAGATCCACCATCTGAAACTCCGGTTATCTGATCAGACCGGAACCATGCTTGTACTGCTGCTAAATCAGTTGGCATCTCACCGATATCCCAGCTGGAAAGATTGCTTGTAAACGTCGTATTAGAAAAAAGTTCACTTGCATATACGGGCGAAGCAGAAATAACTAAAAAAAATAACGATACAAAAAGATACGTAAGGTGTTTTTTATAGTAAAAATGTTTTTTAAAGAGCATATATTGTTATATTATGGTATACGCAGATGAAATTACAATACGCAACAATAATTCAAGGCTTGTTACCCAATAAAAATCCGCCAATCCCATAGCGGGCAGCGGATTTTTATTTACTAAATATTTAGTATTTCTACTTTCTCTTTGTTGATTTTTTAACACCAACTGTTTTTACTTTAGCTTTTACGGTTTTTTTTGTTGCTACTTTCTTCTTTACTGGCATGCTCATCACCCCCTTTATTTCTGTAGGATAATTTAATAGTGAAACGAAACAAATTTTTTGTCAAGAAATTAACCCTGCCTCAAAAGGCTACATTTAGCTTGCCAAATCAAATAAAATCACCGCTGGGATTACGGGATTATTGAGGCTAAAATAACGAGTGTACATTCTGCCCGCAAAGAGAATTATTTATTCTTTGAAGATTTTGCAATAATTTTATCTTTGCCGATATATTTTTGTAAAACTTCAGGAATCACTATACTACCGTCTTCTTGTTGATAATTTTCAATAATTGCCACAAGAGGTCGTGTTGAGAAGACCGTCCCGTTAAGAATTTGCAAATATTTTCTTTGTTCACCCTCTTGGTACCTCATATTCAATCTTCTCGACTGAAAGTCAGTGACATTTGAAGTCGATGTCATCTCCCGATATTTATTTTGGGTTGGAATCCATGCCTCAATGTCATATTTTCTTGCAGCATTAAAACCGAGATCTCCAGTACAGACTTTCACAACCTGATAGGGAATACTCAGCTGTTGCATGAATCTTTCCTCGAGTGAAAGCATATATTCGTGTTCCTTATCATCTTCTCCTTCTGCGACAAATGAGACCATCTCTGATTTATCGAATTGATGAACTCTGAAAATACCTCTCGTATCTTTTCCATAACTTCCAGCTTCACGACGAAAAGCAGTAGAAAAACCAACATACCGTCGTGGCAAATCTTCTTTTTTTAAAACATCATTCATATGATATGGCACAATTGATTGCTCCGCGGTTCCGACAAGATATAAATCACCATTCTCGATACTAAAGATATTTTCTGCTTCACCCATTTGGGTATAGCCCAATCCATCCATAATATCTTTTTTCACCAAAACAGGTGGAAGAATCGGTATAAAGCCTTCTTTAATCAAAATCTCAAATGCAAATTGTTTTAATGCAAACTCTAATAAAACACCTTCATTCTTAAGATAATAAAACCGCGTACCTGAAACAAGAGCTGCCTGTTTAACATCAATAATATCTAATAACTCTCCTAACTCAAGATGGTCTTTTGGCTTAAAAGAGAACTTCATCGGCTCGCTTACTTTCTTAACCACTTCATTTTCTGAGTCATCTTTACCAACCTTCACATCAAGTTTTGCAGGATTGGGTATCCCTACCAGTATCGTCTGCAATTCTGTAGAAACAATACGGAAGGCTTCTTCTTTTTTATCTAGCTCTTCCTTAACTTTTTTTCCCTTTTCTATCTGCTCAGAAGAGGGTTTACCGAAGATGCTTTTTACAAACGTGTTTCGTTCTTCACGGATATGCTGCACTTCTCGCTGCAAACTCTGTACCTGCGCGTCTAATTTGAGAATTAATTCAATAGAAATTGTTACCCCTTTAGCTAAAGCGGCATTTTGAATATCCTTGGGTTTTTCGCGAATAAGATTAATATCTAACATATGTATAGTATAAACAAAATTATACTTGTTATACTAACTATTTTTTCTTAGAGGAAGGCTTTGCTTTTGCCCCAGATGATTTCGCAGTCTTAGCAGATTTGGTTGCTTTCTTTGGTACTATAGCTGCAGGCTTGTCAGATGCTACGTGTTTTGTCAATGCAGACTTCATATGAGCTGCTTTATTTTTATTCAAAATATTCTTTTTTGCAGCTTTATCAACAGCACTAAAAGCTTTACTAAGTGCTTCTGGTGTCTTTATTTCTTTTGCTTTTTTGATCAGGCTTTTAAACGTATCTTTTAATTTCCTATTCTTTATGGTACGCTTCTTATCCTGTTTTAACTTTTTCTTTGCGTGTTTTAGTATTGGCATTCCGTAATTTTAGCATGATATACTTAAAAAAACAACATTTGCTCTACTTATGCCATTTTGGAGCATAAAATGATGATGCACCCCGTGAGTACAAAGACGGGATCGCCTCTTTTTTTGTAGAGCTTGCCGTGTCATAATTGTTGAATGAAAAACAAGTTCTTATCCAAAAGTTTTGATCTTTTAACCCGCAGACAAACCAATATTCTTTCTGCGGCATTTGTTATTATGGTGACGGTCATCCTTTCGCAGGTGTTAGGATTAATTCGTCAACGATTGCTTGTTGGGATTTTTGGCGCTTCAAATAGTCTAGGTATTTATTTATACGCAACACAATTACCTGATACTATCTTCCAACTTACCATTGCAGCTGCACTTTCTAGTGCATTTATCCCCGTCTTCTCTGACTATTTAACAAAGGGGAAAGAGCAAGAAGCGCATAAAGTAGCATCAACAATTTTGGCAACTGGCCTTGTCCTGTTTTCTCTGTTTTCTTTTTTCCTGTCATTCTTTGCTCAGCAAATTCTGCAAATTTTTAATCTCGGTTCTAACTTTTCTAGCCAAGATATGGTGCTCATGGCGAATTTAATGCGCATTATCATCTTTGGGCAATTGCTCTTCATCGTAGGGACATTTTTCACAGCACTTTTACAATCTTATAATCACTTCTTTGTCCCAGGAATTGCCGCAGCACTTTATAATTTGGGCATCATTATTGGCGTACTTGTATTTGCACCACTATTAGGAATTTATTCAACAGCAATTGGTGTCATTTTGGGAGGGCTTATTTTTATCGGTGCACAAATCCCCCTGGCAAGAAAAGTGGGATTCCATTTCAGACCCGATATCGCATATCTCAAATCAGAAGGTGTCAAAAAAATTGGCAAACTTATGTGGCCACGAACGATCTCAGTTATTGTTTTTCAATTAGGTACTATTGGTATCGGTGCTTTCATTTCCTTTCTTTCTGATCCAGGAAGAATGAATGTTATTTTTGATTTTGCCAAAACACTAGCATTTGCACCAGTTGCGCTTTTTGGGCAAACCATAGCTCAGGCAGCATTTCCTGTCCTCTCACGTGAGAAAGATAAACCTGAAGAATTTAAAGCTACCTTTATCAACAGCTTTAATCAAATGTTGTATCTGGTACTCCCTGTTTCTGTACTTTGTCTGGTATTACGTATCCCATTGGTACGACTGGTATTCGGTGCGAGTAAATTCGATTGGCCTGCAACAGTCGCAACAGGACAAACACTTGCCTTATTTAGTATATCTATTTTTGCACAAGCACTGATTACATTAATACTGCGAGCCTTTTATGCACTTCATGACACAAAAATTCCTCTCATTATTGGCGGCGCTTCAACAGCTATTCTTATTCTCTTAGCTTATCTCTTCATTCCTGTTATGCATATGGGTGTACAGAGTCTTGGATTTGCGTATTCACTTGCTAGCCTTTTTCAGCTTGTTGTTCTCTTTTTATTGCTTGAAAAACGAGTAGGTGGTTTCGGGAGAGCAACACTACTCCCTTCCTGGACCAAATTTTTCCTTTCATCATTCCTGACTGCATTCGCGCTATACATCCCAATCAAGCTGCTTGACCAGCTTGTCTTTGATACTACCCATACAATGAATTTGATTGCCCTTGCGGGCATCTCAAGCTCTTTAGGACTATTGCTATATCTTTTCCTCACATGGTTCTTTGACGTAAAAGAAGCACAAGCTTATATGTTAATGCTTCGAAAAATGGGAAATTGGAAAGAAATTCTCAAAAAATCTCAAGAGCTTTTAGGCACAGGCAAAAATTCACCACAATAGTTTTAAAATAGCAAAAGAAAAGCATGAATCCCCTTATTTCTCTTTCATTCTAACAATCTATCTTCTTATATAAGAGAACCTTATAAGTTAGTTTTAAACATTTTTGACTATCTCGTGAAAAATAATATATTTTGGTATTGAATAATTCATATTCGTTGTTATACTTCTAATTAAGTATGACAACAGAGATACGTGTAGGTTCAGAAAATCCTGCAGGGGAACAACGACCAGAGGTGCCAAAAATAGTTCTACCTACGCCAACTACTAAAGGCAATGCAGACAAAACCATAGGAAGAAGAACAGTCTTAAAAACCCTTGGAGGAGCTACATTACTAGCTACGGGATTTGGGATTGCGTCCAGAGGATGGCATCCTGAACGATGGTCGGAAGAGATGAGAGATGGTCAGATTAAACTTCTTTTCGCCAATCATATCCTTCCCGGACAGATCGATACATTACAATCTGATTATGTAGTAAACGGCGCCAACGATCTTTCAAGAGTATCAGTATGGGATACTACAAGCCTTACCTTTGCCAACGAGGTTATGAAAGAAGAAAAAAGACGTGGTCAAAAAACCTCTTTTTTTATGATCGATGGTTCAAATGCACTCATATCCAATCCTTCTTTGGCTCTTCCCAGTGTTAATTGGACAGTTATTCCTCATCCTGAACTCAATAAGCAAATAGCATATCCAGAGAAGATGAAAGTAATCGGAGCGGATATCTATAACGATACATATGGTATAGGCAGCCTTATTGGGACAGAAAAATTGGTGAATGATTTGGAGAGTAGATATGGACAACCTAATTATGATCTTTTGAAAAAATATGCCAAGCAATTGGCACCAAAGGTATTGATAGAAAAAGGCATTGAAGCAGCTCTGGCATCAATTTTAATTAGTGCCGGCGCATTCAAGTTTATACCACATTCCAGAAGAGCTTTTATTGGCAGTTTAATTACAGCAGGTGTTGGCGTAACAGAACTAATCAAAGGTTTAGGTCAAACAAATCTTACTGCGCTTGCTACGGGAAATACAGCAAATCCGGATTTGCAAAACTTGATCACTAAAATAAATGATCTTACTGATTGGTCATTTGCTATTGAACCTCAAAAACTCTCAAATTTAGCCAGATCTTCAATTCTTATTGAAAAAGCTGAAGATTACACCAAGCATATTTTTCTAGGAAAGGCAGATCAAAACGCGACAATCAATATCCTTCTCGGATCTGAACATGTGGCAAGCATACCAGAAATAAAAAATTCTCAAAAATTTAGAATGGAGTGTATTGCCGATTTTCTAAAAGATCAAATAAACTTTATTCGTACGATGATACAAAATAAGTATCCTTACCTCCTTCCGAGACAAGATCAAATTTTAGAGGCAGCTTGTGAACGCATTACGCAATCAACGATTTTTGATATACAAATTCCATGGAGCACAACATCTATTCCGCCTGGAGGAGCAGAAAACTTTGAAAGGAAATTAGTAACGCCAGAAGATCAGTATGAACATGCAACCTTACAAAAGTTGGTAAAGACTGTCCTTTTGGAAGCAGGAGTACAAATAAGCAAAGCAGGATAATTTAATAAAACAGATGCTGATAGTAATGATGATGGCAGTGTTAATCAAATAGACTATAATCTCTTCCTAAGAGAGCTTTCCACTCAACCAGGCCAGTAACAAAATGATTTTGTATGCAAAAACTATTTTCAAAAAATTCCATAGTTTTGCTTGACACTCTTCTATTTCTTTCTGTAAGCTGAAAAGGATGGGTATACTAGGTAACATATCCCACACCACCATATAATGCAAAAAATAACTACAAAATTACCCCAAACTATTCCTCCTCCTAACGAGGATAACCAACCAACTATGCAAAACACTACTACTGGTAAGCCTTTTCTGACGACCTTTTTGTTATCACAGTTTTTAGGTATTTTTGGAATCGACAGATTTTATTTAGGGAACAAAGTTTCGGGTAGTATAAAACTACTCACCCTTGGAGGATTAGGAATATGGGTACTTGTTGATCAGTTGTTACTATTAACAAATAACATAAAAGATGCTAACGGAAATCAACCCACCGGGTATAAAGAAAATCGCACGATAGCAATCATTATTTTTATCATTTTTTGGATCATTATAGAGGGGGTTGTCTACTATCGACTTGTTCTTACCTCAAAAAAACCATCATTGAGCATTACAAGAAGTGTTACGAGTTCATCAGGAAATACGCTGCAACAGATAGCACCTACAGATAATATTCCCTTCGTTACCCCTATGCCAACAGTTACTGGATTACCCCTCGGAACTGCTATCAATGGCATAGGAGAGGCTAATGGCTATACCGTAAAAGTCACAAATGTTATTCTCAACCCACCGATTACTGGAGATCCTCCAGATAATGGTATGCAATATCTTGAAATAGACTTATCGATCACAAATACAAAAAGACAAGCAGGTCCGCTTCCTGGAGTTTTTTATTATCAAAATGGTGATGGCAGACATATGGCAGTCAATAAAGAATTGCAAGGGAAATTCTCAAATAAAAGTGTTGTGAGATTTGGTAAAGAATCTCTCTATGCTAACACCTATAGAACAACACTACCACAACAGTATGTCTATCTTATTTATCAAATAAAACCGGGAGATCATGGTCAATTATTCTGGGAAAATAGTCTTGATTCTATGACAAATAAAACATTTGTTTTTGAATTGTTTAAATAACACTATACGCTATTTTGTAAAGTAATCTTTCTTTATGCGACTTTTTTTTACCTTAAGTTTATTACTAGGAACAATGGTTTTCATGCCGTTTTACGGTTCGAGTACTATTGGATTGCATACTCTGTCTTTCTCTGTCTTTGCACAGCCTGCTTGCCCTCCAACTGATCCTGCCTGTATCCCTACCTGTGTTGGAGGTGGCATTGGTTGTCCTCCTCCTCCGCCGACTTGCTCAGCATATACGACATGTTCAGGCTATTACACACCATACAATACCTGCTATGGAGGAAATTCAACTCAAGTCTGTACACAAAGAAACACCAATTGTAGTACCAATTCCTGGACAAACTCTCGAACCGTCAATAACTGTGGAGGCCCACATGTATGTAGTGGTGGGAGATGTATCCCCTGGTGTAATACCGGTAATGCATATGGAGCCTGTGATCATATTGGCGTGAACACCACCTGTTTTAGAAACAATGCCTATGAAAGCTGTACGTATACTCGATATTCAGGTGGAGGGGCCTGTATTCAGATTGCCTGTCCCAATCGAGCCTGTACCCTTAATAGTTGTACCAATCCCACATGGGGATGTGTTACCGGTAGATGTGTCCCTTATTGGACAGTCTCTGGAAACATAACTGATGTTGATAATGGAGGCAACCCTGGTATTCCCGTTCATGTTGCAGGCTTTACCCTCTCCGGTGGCCCGTATCTGTTTGGCTATGGAGACAAAATTCGTACCGGTAACTATACCGTCTCAGAAACTATCCCTGTTGACTATATACCTATCGGCCCAACAACACGAGGCATTCGCGTTGGTCCGAATGCAGGAAATATCAATTTCCAAGTCGCAAAAATCTTTACTATCTCAGGAAAAGTCTATGATGCATATAACAATAATAAAGGAGTGCCTGGGGTTCGAGTCAGTGTCGGTGGCTTTGCAACAACAACAGATGGAGCTGGAAACTATACCATTGGCTATGGTGCAAAACTCAGAAAAGGTACTCATACGGTAACTGTCACTATCCCCGTCGGCTATACCAATGTCACTGCTACCTCACAAAATGTTGTGGTAGGACCTAACAAAGTAGGCATTAATTTTGGCATCACCAAACTCTTCCAAATTACCGGTACTGTCTTTGTTGATCCGAATGTCAATGGTATCCAAGATCCGGGTGAACCTAACTATCCCACAAAACCTGTCTTCACAGCAAGTCGGGGCACTGTTACAACCAATGCCGGAGGTACCTATACGATTACTAACCTCATCACCGGCAATGTTACTATCTCCTATTGGTCCTTGCCTCCTTCCTATTACATTACCTCACCATTTAATGGTCCTCCCCCCTCCTTTGTCGTGCATATTGGCTTTGGCTGTAATACCAATGGTGCTCCCGGTGCTCAATGTCTTGGAACCCCAACACTCATCGATGGAGGCGATATTGCAAAACTAAACTATGGTATCATTAATGACATCCCCTGGGTCCAGTCTGTTTGTGGAGATATCAGAAGTGACAATGGATTCGCAAACCAGGTCCCCTTAGGTTTCTCTGCTTTCATTACAAATGCCTCGTGTACAACTCCTGGAATCGTCTTTACCGGTAATGTTAATGCTGACTTTGGCAGTGGTACTGCTTCCTCTACCAATCAAATTGTTGGTGGTACCCAATATCCCGAAACCTTTAACCCTGCAGCTATTGGCAGAACATCTATCTCTTATACCTCTCTCTACGCGAAAGCTATCTCTGCTGGTCTTACCATGGTGAATCTCCAAACTGGCAATAATGTCACATCAGGCACGAATATCATGCCTCCTCCTTGTAGTAACCTCACTAACTGTACTCTCCCTGCTAATTTGCCTCATGGCATCTATTATGCCAACGGAAGTGTTACCCTTAATGCGTATACCTTCCCGACACCTCTTCCTAATCAAAATTATGTTTTCCTTATTAACGGAGATTTAACAATTACCGGCAATATCATTATCCCTCCCGGAGATTCTGTCATCTTTGCTGTCTCTGGCAATATTATTATCCCTGCCTCGGTTGGCAGCAATTATGCATCTAATGCCCCTAACCTTGAAGGTATCTATAGTACTGAAAAATCCTTTATTGCCTATAGTACAAATATCTGCCCTGACCTCCGTCTCAACATTCAAGGTGAAATTATTGTCAATGCTGCTCATACTGGTGGCAGTTTGGTGAATAGTCGTAATCTCTGCCAATTTAATGCTCTTTACCCAGCCCTTCAAATTATCCAAAGGCCGGATTTCCTCCTCCATCTGCCTGATTTTACTCGGATCCTTGAAACTACCTCTCAAGAAGTTGCCCCCTAAAAGTTTACCGTTCATGATACTTTTTCCAAAAGAGGTACTTTATCATTTTCCCTTACTATTTTGAGGCAATCTCCTGAGGTTTCCCTAATCTAATTCATTTTCCGTTATTAAGTTTTTTCCAATTCCCAAACAATACTAATTCTGCTGGTCCCTTCCCTAAACGATATATCTCGCTCTGTGAGCCATTTATTACACGAGTTGCTCCTCTACCATTCGGAGCACAAAAAACTTTTTCTTTATCACTACTATTAATCTTTACATCTGCAGCTACTCCTCTTATCTCAAGAATGAAAGAACGGCGAGATCCTGAAATTTCTTTTTTTACGCTACCTTGCCCTTCAGAACTTATGAGGATATTGTCAGGATCAGGATTGCTACCTGATTGAACCACTACAATTGCATCTACTCCCTTAGCTGGAATAACACGCACTTTTTTATTTTCTCCGGGTCCTTGGACTACAGCGCGTAAAGGATCGCCTGAGATATTACAATCTACTACTACCTTACCCTGTCCATTTTGTCCTATAGAAGGAGCATCTGCTGAAACCGAATAATGAGGAAATAATAGAGCACTTAAAGCAATTGCTCCAGCAATCCTTTTTCTCTGATAAGACTCATTACATGAGCCTCTATAATCTTGTTCGCTGCTCATCACGAATATATATAACTTGCTTATAGCACTTCTATAAATTTTGTCAAGCTGATGTATCGGCAGACCACATCGATGACTTTGAAATTTTGTTGTTGAGCTTACTCAAGTAGCATGAGGTTGTCAAAGAAATCATAATGTCTGTTTAATAGCCGTCTGCTTTGTTTCAAGATGCGTCCTTAAATTTCATTATTTTACTTCGTTAAAAATTGCTTGAGATTCTAACAGTATGAAAATAAGTGGTGCTGTTTTGAAGTAGTCTTTCAGTAATTATTTCGCTTCAGATGGAAATATTACTTACATGATCCTTACAAAGTACTAAATAACGACCCTTTGTTTTTAACTGGCTATACGAACATAGTTTTTTGCAATAAAAAACCTGCTTTTCAGCAGGTGTGCTACTCTCTTAAATTACTCTATAATCTAATACATTCCACCCATTCCTCCGGGCATGCCACCTGGCATTCCACCTTCGGATGAGTTCTTCTCTGGAAGATCAGCAATCAGACATTCTGTAGTGAGGACCATAGTTCCAACACTTGCTGCATTTTGAACAGCTGATCGAGTAACTTTTGCTGGATCAACAATTCCAGCTTTGATCATCGAATCAAATTTACCGGTAATTGCGTTAAATCCATAATCTGAATCCTTCTTACTTGCCTTCTCCTGTTCTTCAATTGATTTGATGACCCAACCATCATCTTCACCAGCATTCTTCACAATCCATCGGATCGGCTGCTCAAGTGCATTGTAAAGAATATCGACTCCAATCTTCTGATCTTCAATGGTTAAACTATCACGTAAAGCACCTAATGCCTTTCGGGCTTTCAGTAATGTTACTCCTCCACCAGGTACAATACCTTCTTCAAGTGCTGCCTTAGTAGCTGCTACAGCATCATTGACCCGCTCTTTCTTCTCTTTCATCTCAACTTCAGTTGCTGCACCGACGTTAATCACAGCAACACCACCAGCTAATTTAGCAAGTCTCTCCTGTAATTTTTCTAGATCAAAATCAGATGTTGTTGATGCTATAGCGCCTTTAATCTGTGCAATACGTGCAGCGAGTGCTTTTTTGTCACCCTTGCCACCAATAATTCGAGTATTTTCTTTATCAGCCCAGACCTTATCAGCTCGTCCGCAGTCTT
>DATMOG010000078.1:0-15800 GCA_035568375.1 Candidatus Sulfotelmatobacter sp. | reverse complement strand
ATAGATATCTCCTCTATCAAATTTAAAATCGTTCCTTCCGGGATATTGCCGATGGTTTTCACTACGGCGTCCAATATAATTTCTTACCGGAAAGTCCGACTGTTGTATGACGAGTCCTGCAGCAGTAGTAGCTCTATCAAGCTTTTGTTTAAAATAATCATATGAGGAAGGTACACCGAAACGTTTTACTGGCATTAAGCTAAGAGCAAAATCATATACGTTCGGAGGCAGGCCGTCAGGATTCGGACGTGTTGCGTCCATATATCCACCTAGTTGATCTTCCATAAAACCTGCCAATTTTTCGATAATCAGAGGATCAACCTGTTGTTGCCTCAGAGAACGTAATCCTTTCCTGAATTCATCTCGCTCAATTCCAACCAATTGAAGGCCTTTTAATGTTCCAATGCCGGTTGGAATAAATACTTTATCGGGATGGTCGTGCCATACAGCTTCAACTGGCGCACTTGCTTGGAAGACAATAAAAGTACCATTCGGGTTTAATACGCGCGCTGCTTCATTCATCGCATCTTGTAAATTCGGCAGTAAGTGGTATGTGTCTAATGCAACAACCGTATCCAAACTGTTGTCAGGAATAACACTCAAGTCAGTTGCGGAAAGAGCAAGCGGGCTTAATTCCCTACGCGTTTTACCGGCAATGAGATTGTCAACGTTATAATCTGATGTTATATACCGGTGATGATATTCTTGAGGAACTAATTCTTTCAAATATCCTTGTCCTGCGCCGATCTCAAGAATCGTTCCGCCTTTTCGGACATGATGCTTAAAGACATCCTTTACAATCAGTCCAAGAGCACGCTGAAAAGGATACTGCAATGTTTCTTTTCGCAATACCTCATCTGGTTGCCATGTGGTAAGTATTTGTGCGTGCGTTGGAACTACACCCCATTGCTCATGTTTTGTCATGTGCGTAGTATACCAAAAGTACTTTTTTCGTTAGAAGATTCAAATTAAATGCATCCTAGAAAGAGTCGAACTTTTTTAGCCTTGAAAAAGAGAGAAAAATGGTGAGTTTTGCGGATTTAGCCTTGGGTGGGCCCAAGAGGAGTCGAACCTCTGACCTTTGCAATGTCAATGCAACGCTCTAACCAACTGAGCTATGAGCCCGTTATATTGAAAAATTAAAACTCGGAATTGAGTTTTATAGACTAAATTATAGCATATTATTTGATGGAGAGAAGAAATTGTGTAAGAATTTGGTAATATTCTCCAAGGCTCTTAATATTGACCCATTCATTATCTCCATGTTGATTTGATCCTATTGGTCCAAATTCTATACCATCACATCCTACTGCTGCAAATCTTACTAAGTCTGATGTTGCGTGTGCTACTCGAAAAGGAATTTCTTGATTGAGGATTTGTTTCCCAATTTTTTGTAATGATTTGATGTATGGGTTATTTGGATTAGTATTTATAGCCGAATATGAATATTTTTGAATAGCCTCAATTTTAATATCTGGTGAAAGTAGTTTTCTTAGATCATTAAGGATATTCTTATCTTCAGGCATATATCGAACATCAATATATGCTTCGGCATGATCAGGCGTTCTATTCCACGTTTTGTTATTTGTTCGAATCATCGTTATATTAACTGTGGTAGCGTATGACTCTTCCTTAGGTAATGGGTATTTATCGGTAATATTTGCGAGGGCTTTCTGTAATTTTACGATAGCATTATCCCCTCGCCAAGGGTATGCACTATGTGATTTTATTCCTGATGTAGTTACTTTTATATTATAAACTCCTTTTGCTTGATTGGTAATCTTAAAGTTACTTCCACATTCACCGGTAAGGATAAATTCACCTCGATATCCTTCCTCAACTTGTTTTTTTGCTCCTAACGTTCCTATTTCTTCATCCGTTGTTATTTGTAAAGCCAACGGAAACGAAATGTGGTTTGCAAGTTTTTTGAATACCATGATTATAGTTGCTGCTGCTGCTTTCATATCATATGCTCCTCTGCCATATAACTTCCCATCTTTTATAAAAGGAGTAAATTGTGACTCTTCTCCGTATACTACATCAAGATGAGCATTAATGATTATTTTGAAGTTTTTTGTATTAATTCCAGCGTTATGTATTAATAAACTTGGTTTTCTGTCAGAAATAAAAGACTTAATAGTAAACGTACTTAACTGTTTTTCAACAAGGAAAACTGCCTCTTCAATTGCTGATAGGTCGTCAGTAGTTGAAGGAATTTGTATTAATTGTTGAGAAAATGATAGAACCTGGTCCATAAGCAATTTATCGTATTATATACTATATTTCACAAAGGCAAATAATTTGTATATTGCATTTTATTAGAGTATCTATTGTAATAGAGAAAAATAGGCTATGAAGTATTGCTATCTCAATGATAAAATCATTTCTTTGGATAAAGCGTTTGTTCGTATTGACGACATTGGAATTTTGCGTGGCTACAGTGTTTTTGATTTTCTCAGAACATATGATGGTAAACCTTTTCTTCTCAAAGAACATTTGCAACGTTTGCACAATTCCGCAAAGCTACTTTCGTTAGAGCTGCCTGTAACTGATAAAAAGATTGAGACCTTAATTTATGAATTACTTAAAAAAAATAACATTAAAGATGCGCAGGTACGTATTATTCTTACAGGTGGGAGGACCATAGAGGGGATGGGTTTTGATCCCAAACATCCAACTTGTGCAATCTTGATTGAACCGCTTGCATTGCCTCGTGCTGAGTTTTATAAAAATGGAGGAAAGTTGATTACCAATACGCATCTACGTTATGCACATACAGCGAAAACAACGAATTATATTAACGCAATTGCTCTTGCTGAAGAACGAAAAGAAAAAGGTGCCATTGAGATATTATATATTTTTGAGGATAAAGTTTTAGAATGTTCGACAAGTAATTTTTTCATGGTTAAAGACAATATATTAATTACCCCAAAAAATACTATACTTATTGGCACAACAAGAAATTTTGTTCTCAAATTGGTTGCAAACAAGATTCTTATTGAAGAACGAGATATTCGTGTCAGTGAATTACAAACTGCTGATGAGGCATTTATTACTGCAACTAATAAAGAAGTATTACCTATCGTTAAAATAGATTCTATGACTGTTGGTGATGGAATAGTGGGGAAAAATACTGAAAAGATTATGGAGTTATTTGCTTCTGCTGTTCGTAGTCTATGACATAGTTTTTATCCTACTTGTGTCGCAACAGCTCGTTCTCCTGAAAGGCCAAAAGTAGTACCATGCTTTTTGAACATACCCCAGTAGCTTTTTTTTGCACCCTTATTTTTTATTGCCCCAAGCCATGCCCCTGAATCTTCAATTTTTTCGCGTGCTGCTCGAATCACTGTAAGCATCCAATCAAAAAAGTTGAGGTGGTAATTTCCCACATTGGTTATAGATTGCTCAACGGTTACATTAGCAAATTCCAGTTTCAGTACATGTGAAGAAGCAACAAGTTTGGATAATTCGATTTTAATTTGTTCAATATTCCTTTGAATGTCACGAAGTTCTCCTTTAGATGCTTTTTCGCGGCTTTTCGCAATATCCTGGTGATAATCATTAGCTGCTTCGATGTGAGGGCGTGGAGCACGATCTGCATAAATTTTTGCTCGATCTGGAGTAGTATCTTGATGTTTGAGGAAACTAAAGACTTCTACTGCGTCATTTTTTGTTGATTTTTGAGTTTCTGAAGCGTTGCCATTATCAGAGGTAGTTTGGGTATCTTTTTTTAAATTAACACCTAACAGTTGTTCAAGAAAGGTTTTTGCATTTATTTGTGTTTCTTCACCAACTTTTTTTACTGTATGTTTTCCAAAAGAACGAATACTCTCTCGCCCAAGCTCAAGCGGATTTGCTGTCGAATTCCGTGACTTTCCTTTTACGCCTAACATATCTATAGGACTCTACCACAAATTCACAAATAAATCAAGATAATGTTTACAGATTCATTAATAAATCTAACGTTTTTTGTTGTCTTAAGATACCTGCAAGGACATATTTATTTGCTGTCAAATTTTCTTTTTCCGCAGGATCTTTTGCTTTTTGGATAGCCTCTTCAATTTCTTTCTCGTCAACAGTAATTTTTTCAAGTTCCGCTATTTTTTGTAGTATAAATTCAAGCTTAATATCATCTGCTGCTCGTTTTGTATACTCTGCGCGTAGGTCTTCAGGTTTTCTATTTGTAGATGCGAGATATTGATCCAGACTGAGGCCTAATCTTTTTATGTCGTTAAGTAATTGAGCAAGCAGTCTATCAGCTTCTTGTTCAATAAGTATTTGAGGAATTTGTACTTTTGCATCAGTCAAAAGAGCTTTCATGATTTCTTCAAGGGAAGGTTTTTTATTTTCTTCCTCTTTACCAGGTATAATGATTTTACTTTTTGCTGTTACTTTTTTAACATTATTTTTGTATTCGCCTAGTTCGATTATTGGCATTTCGCACGTAAGTGCATAAAAAATCCAATCTTTATCATCCTCAATTTTCTCAACATGCATTTTAGGGTTCATAATTGGGTTGAGTTTGTGTTCTTGGACGGCTTCAATATAAGCCTGTGGAAGTAATCGCTTCAAGATTTCTTCTCGGATTTGTTCAGGATGGAGCTGGTTTTTCGCCATTTCCTTTGGAGCCTTTCCTTTTCGAAAGCCTGAAACGTTTGCTTGCTTTACCATATCTTCGATAACAGCATCACGCGTTGAAGCTACTTTAGCTTTTTGTAGCGTTATTATAATTTTAATTGTTCCATCTTGTTGTTTTTCTATTTGGGTCATAACATTTTTTAATAAATGGTGCGGGCGAAGGGACTTGAACCCCCACAGCCTTACGGCCACAAGGTCCTAAACCTTGCGTGTCTACCATTTCACCACGCCCGCATGTCGGGCCTCTTTTCATATTATAATAAATTTAAAGAGAAATGGAAAGAGTTGGTTTATCAAATCTTTTAGCGTACTGATCAATAGCATCCATATAATGCTGTACTTTATATGCCCACGCAGGGTCTGCGGCATATGTAGCACCAATTTGGTAAATATTTGTAGCACCACGACTATTTATATAGATATTGCGTAAATCATGGCTTACAAGAGCAATGCCATCATCCCATGAAGAGAAGCTACGAACAGTTGTTCCATAGACATTGTATCCCCATGCATTATATGAATATGGTGGGATTTCTTCACCAAAAGTAGATTCCACACCTGAAATAGCAGTGACCATTCTCCAGTCAAGATTATAAGTATCTGCTTCTTTAATAAAAGTATCAGCATGGTCAGCAAGCGGTGAATTATATTGTTCAAGATATGAACGTAAAATTACCGCACGATTATCAGGCCCCACAGTTTGTGGAGCTATCATTTGAGTAGCTGCTACAACAGCAGATTGATCGGAGATTGGATCATAAGCAAGTGCTTTTTGTGGAGAAATCGCAGTGAAAATTGTTAGTACTGCGAGAAGAAGCGTAATTCTTCTTTTCATAATTTTATTTAGTTGGCATATATATTAATGATTTTAATTCAGTAATATTTTTTGCCATAAAAAAATCCTCACGTAAGTGTTTTGGGCACATACCTGAGGATCTAACGGGTATTATAAACTATAACTATAGGATTGTCAAGGGGTAAGATTACACGGTCAATTATTGGAGTACATCCATGAAGTGTTGCACACTAAAGGCCCAACTCCCATTGCTTGATGGGGTGTACATAGTCATTATTTGTGCAGGAGTAATAAGCCCTCGTTCTTTATATCTTGTGGCAAGTGCCTTAGTAACGATATTAATACCATCTTTATAGTCAGTAAAATGCATTGCGGTATGATTGTAGACACCGAATCCCCAACAATTATAAGAATTGTACGGAATTGTTTTACATAATCCAGACTCTTGCATTGCTATTGAAACAACCAATCGATAGTCTATCCCGTACTGATCTGCAGCATCTACAATATTTCCTGCGTAGGGTTCAAGAGGTGAACTGTATGAAGCTAGAAACTGTCTGATATGCTCTTTGCGGCCATCACCTTGTGTTATATTTGCTGAAAGAATATTTTGTGAAGTTGGTAGTGCAGCATAAGCAACAGTATTGCCATCAGAAAGTAGGCTTGATGATGTTACATGATATTGGCAAATAAGAAGAACCACTATCAAAAAGAAAACCAAACCGAATGGTGCCAATAACAGGAAAGTTGTACCAAAAATAAACTTTCTCATGTTCATCTTTATATTGACAAAGTTTCAAACAATTGTCAAGCGAGCAAGCATTTGGTACAATCTAATTCGCAACCTGTGTTCCTGCTTGAGAATGATTGGGTTGAAGCAAAAGCCCAAGTGGCGGAATGGCAGACGCGCTGGCTTCAGGTGCCAGTGCCCGCAAGGGTGTGGAGGTTCGACTCCTCTCTTGGGCACAAGATCGGATAGTTTAGTTAAATTTTGAAATTTAGCTTCAAAATTGGTGCTCAAATCACTTCTTACTCTTCAAGTATTTCGTGCCTGATTTCTATTTAGGAAGAACGGAGTCGAATTTATCTTCATGACTTTTATACTTAAAGAAAGTATTTTTATATATTGACTTTGTGGCACAATGAGCTACAATAAAATTACGATATAGTGGTAGTAACAGGATTGATTTGGGATGAGTGGAATAAAGAACATATTGCTAGGCATAACGTATCAATTAAGGAAGTAGAAGAAGTTTGTCAGAGCAATTATCAAGTTATTGAAAGTTATCGAAAAAGGATACTTATTTTAGGTAAAACGAAAGCAAAGAGAAATTTGGCCGTTGTATTATCACCTGAAGATAGAAATCTCAAGTATTATGGAAGTGGCATTTACTATATAATTACGGCTTTTGAGAAGGAGGTGGAAAAATGAGACAAAAGAAAAGTGAAATACCAGATAAATCTATATTTAAAGATAGAGATAAAGAAGCTAAATTTTGGGAAGAACATTTTGATGAAGCTATAGCAGCAGGTAAACCTGCTAACGTTAAGTTTGCAAAAAATTTATCAGAGACGCTTAATATTCGATTAGATCCGGCAACTATTACAGAAGTAAGGGAACAAGCACAAGCAAAAGGCTTAGGTCCAACACAGCTTATTAGAATGTGGATCATGGAGAAAGTCAACGAAAGACTCCCCCATTCCGTATAAGCTAGGACAATTGTAGTAAGACTTTATTTTTCTTTCTCTAATGCTTGATAAGCTTTCATTAACTTGCTAAAATGTACCAGCACGAGTTCAAAATAAGATGAGTCTTGTGCACAGGTTTAACAATACATATGCGGATGTGGTGAAATGGTATACACGCTACCTTGAGGTGGTAGTGCTCGCAAGGGCGTGGAGGTTCAACTCCTCTCATCCGCACAGCAAGGCTAAAAGTAAGATTTCTTCATAAATCCCCTATTTTTTGTGGCTAAAATGGTTCAACTCCTCTTATGTTTTCCTTTTCAAATCATAGATCAGATGAGCCATATACCGAAGTGAATAAATAATCACATAAAGTTTTGAAGTATGGCGAGGTAAAATAACTGAAGATATGAGTTTAATTGTTCTCAAAAATAACAACTGGAAGATGACTTCCGAATGGAACATGCTCTCGGTTATCAGGAGATATGCGTGGATTATTGCTGATTGCATTCTTTACAGCTGGCAGATTTGTTTGAACAATTTCTCTGATGTCTTTTGCTTCCCAACGAGGTGCAAGTTTGACTACAGGTGAAGTGCCAATCCCATAACCTGGTAAAAACGCAAGTCTTAGTTCGACTGTCCCAGGAGTGATTCCGCGATCCCATCCAAAGAAATCCGTTATAAATTTAGGGACATCTGTTGGCGTTTTAAAAGCTCCTTATGATAAGGAATATAAAGACTTTGTTCAACAATTTGCAAAGTTATTAAAGAAAATAATCAGAACAATAGATAAGTATGGATTGAGAAAACGAAATTTGAATAAGCATAAAAAAGATGTAAAGAGATTCTATAAGAGTATTTCTAAACAAAAATATACGTCTGACTTAGTTGAAAGGTATAAAAAGAGATTTGAAAAAAATGAGGATAAACTTTTTACATTCCTTAGTTATAATAGTGTACCTTGGAATAATAATAACGCTGAACACGCTATAAAACATTTTGCCATGTATAGACAGAATGTTAATGGATTACTTACTGAAAAAGGTGCAGAGCAGTATTTGGTCTTATTAAGCATCTATCAGACTTGTCAATATAAAAATATCAACTTTTTGCAATTTTTATTGTCGGGGAAGAAAGATATTAGTAATTATAAAGCCTAAAATTTGAATTCTACTTGAAGGGAAGCATCAAGGACTTCTGCTAATCTTTTCAAAAAAGACATAGAGGGAACTGTTTTTGCGTTTTCGACACGGGAAATAACTGATTGTTTTGTGTGTAATTTTTCAGCAAGCTCTTCTTGTGTATATCCCCTTTCAGTACGTGCTTTAACTAAAGCTCTAGCAATCTGATATTCAAGTTCAGATTCTTCATAGGCTTTCCTAAAAGTTGGATTTTTCATTAACTGTTTTTTATGAGTTTGAAAGTTCATATACTTATAATATCACAATTTTGCTATATTACAATGGCTACTTTTTTTTCTTCTTCTCGTTGAGAAATTCGTTTAATCGTTCGTTTGCTATTTTAATTTCTTTCTTTTCCGTTTTTTGTGTTTTCTTTTTTATTGCATGAAGCAAAAGAAAGGTTTGCTGTTCTTTTGCAATATAAAAGATACGGATACTATCAGAACCAAGAATACGTAATTCCCATAAAGAGGTACCTGTCAATTTCTTAACGTGAGGAAGTCCAAGTCTAATTCCAAATTCTTCCAAAAGTTCAAATGTTCTGAATATTTTAACTTGCGCTTTTTCCTCAAGTGAATTGATAAACTCTTCTACTGGCTTATTACCTGTTGAAGATTCAAAATATTCAATAATCCACTTGACTGACATATGTTTATTTGCTGTGATTATAACATTTTTGGTATATTATCTGACTATTCGAATTTAAGTTGGTAATCATTAAATATTGTATGCCAATCTTTAATTGTATTGATAAATTCATCAATCAAAAGGTTTGAAAGAGCGAAACGGTAGTGCACTAGAGGCTAAAATATTTGATTTTTGGGAATCCCCTATTTTTTTTGAGGCTGAAAAGGTTCAACTCCTCTCTATTTCGTATCGACATTACTTATGAATATGCTAATATACGTTTTATGGCAGATAAATATATAGTTGGTATTATTGGAGGCGGTTCAGTGGGGCTTACCTTTGCAGCGCTTCTTGCTGATGTCTCGAAAATCATTGTTAAAACAAGGAGTAATCAGCAATCTACACAAATACAACAAGGTGTAAAGCTTACTGAAAGAACAAAAACAGGGGAAGAAATAACGCGAGTAATCCATGGAATTGATAGTACGGATGACTTTGCTGATCTCTCTTCTTGTGATGCGGTGATTGTTACCGTAAAGAGCTATGATACAGAAATAATTGCGAAAGAACTCTCTCATGTGCTCAAAGAAAATGCTGAAGTACTGACTCTTCAAAATGGTTTGCAAGCATACTCCTTGCTGAAGGAGAATATAAAAAATCCTGATCGTGTTTTTGCAGGTGTTACAATGATTGGTTCAACTCGATTGGATTTACGGAGTGTATCAGTGGGATATAATTTACGCACCGATGTTGACTCCAAAGCGGTTATTTTGGGTAAAGTACTTGATGCAAGCAAATTTGAATATGAAGCGTCAGATGATATTACTCAAGCTGTCTGGGAGAAAATGGCATTAAATACTCCTCAAAATGCTCTTGGTGCTCTTACAAATCTTTCATTTGGAGAAATGAAAGATTCTAATGAATGTATTAAAATTGCGGATAAACTCCTCAAAGAGTTCGAATTTGTTGCGAAAGCAGAAGGAATACATTTTACTGGTTCACTCATGGATAAATTACTTGATAATTGGAATATGTCAAAGCACCATCCTTCAATGTGGCAGGATCTACAAAATAGGAAAAGAACAGAAATTGATGCTATTAACGGAGCAATCAGTGCTTTAGGTAAGAAGCATAGGATAGCAACACCTTATAACGACATGATTACTTCCTTGATAAAGGTTATTGAACTAGCCTAAATGTCATCTTTCAATTAAAAGCTAACCTCATAGCCTAGATTCGGAAGATTACATTTGAAAAATCAGGGATTGGATTCCATTCAATTGATTCGATTAGGGTTCTAACCGTGTTCTCTCCTCTGCACAATAAAGCTAAATAGTAAGATTTAGAAGATAATTCTCAAGTTTTCATCGCTAAAAAGGTTCAATTCCTCGTAAATTCGTAGTCAGACTATTGACTTTTCAATGGTATCAATTAATTTTTTATCGATTTCATCAAGGGAACGTATTATTTTATCGGCTAGCGATGTGTTTTGTGGAACGACGTTAGAGTTTTCGATTGCAATACATAAACACCCTGCTGTTTTTGCTGATTTGATGCCTGATGTAGCATCCTCAATGACGATACACTCCTCAGGCTTTACTCCTAGTTTTTTAGCAACTGTGAGGTACGTATCAGGATGCGGTTTGCCATTTTTAATCTCATCCCCAGTAACGATCATATCAAAGTATTTACGTACGTTGAGATATTTAAGGACAATATCTACATAATCTTTTGTCAACGAGGTTCCGATTCCAAGTTTGTAGCCATCCTTTTTTAACTGCTTAATGGAACTGACTACTCCTGGCATCCCTTGCAAATCTGTCTTGATCATCTGCATAAAGATATTTGTTTTTTTTTGAAGAAGGATCTCTGGGGAAATACTTAAATGAAGATCTTCAACCATCTCTTGTGCGATGATAGCAGGTTTTTTGCCTGCCATATTTGCCTGCAGCTCTGGAGACAAATCATGCAAACGATGATTGTAAAATTGTAATGTTTTACCCCAAGCATCGATATGAATTGGTTCGGAGTCAACCATTGTTCCGTCGACATCAAAGATAACTGCTTTTATCATAGTGAGAGTTTTTCTTCGATTACTTTTGCGAGACCATCATCATCTACAGAATCAGTTATGTAGTCAGCATTTTTTTTGAGCTTATCCATTGCATTACCCATTGCGACTTTAAAACCTGCGATTTCAAATAAAGGCAAATCGTTATTGCCATCGCCTACGGCCATAACATCTTTTTTGGCAATCTGTTCTAGTTTTAATAATTCAATCAAGGCATGTTTTTTCGTAGCTTCAATGTGTGTTATATGAATATCTATGTGGTCAGGAGTCCATGATTTTATTTCGTGTGCGACTATGTCTGAGATCTTTTCGAGTTTCTGCATAATTATCTTGGTATCTTCTTTACTTACAGCCATGAGATAAATAACTTGCTCTGGTTGAATTATGATATCCTCTCTTTTTGATAAAGCCTTTGCATTGTCGCTTATCCAAATTTCATAAGAGTATGGCATGCAGATATCGATGATAGCTTTGGTCTGTTCAGCAGAAAGTTCTTTTTTCCAGAGCGTTTCTTCTGTTTGTGGATTTATAATTTGAGTTCCCCCAGCAATGATACTAGGACTGGTAATTTTGAGCGCTTTTAAAATATGACGGACGTTTGAAAGTGCTCTTCCTGTCGCAATACTTACTTTTGCTTTGCTTTGAGCTTTGGCGACAGTCTTAATTAATCGTTGTGATGGCATCCCAGCTTTTTTATTTGGAATAGCAGTGCCGTCTAGGTCAAAAATTACAGCTTTTATCATAGTGAAATTATAGCAGATCGTTTGTCGGATAGCTTCGGGATCGAGATTATACCTATCAGTTTGTTATAATCTAAAGACTAATGACTATATGTCCGAAACGGTAAAAATCATTGCGTCTACAACAGCTACTTGTATTGCAGCTATAGCTTATATCCCATATCTCATTGATATGTTTAAAGGTAAAAATAAACCACATCTTTATACATGGATTAGTATTTTTCTCATAACAGCCATAGTTGCATATATTCAGCTTGTCAGTGGTTCAGGTGTTGGCGCCATCCCTATAATTCTAGGAGTATTTGTCGATGCGATAATCCTTTTTTATTGTTTTAAGTTTGGAACGAAAGATGTCGTATTCATAGACAAAATCTGCCTTGCTATTTCTATAGTTGGCGTTATCTCGTATCCAATTTTCATTACTCGACCAATTATTGCATTATTATTTGTTACTATTGCTGAGGTTATCTCGTTTATACCAACTGTAAGAAAAACAAGAAATGATCCATATTCTGAATCTTTGACTAGCTATTACCTCATCATGGTTAAGCTGATTTTGATTTTAATAGCCTTACAAACGTACAACATTTTAACAGTCTCATATTCGGTATTATGGCTAGTAGTTTTTATTTTATTCCTCTCTATAACGTACTATTGGAGAACAGGAAAGAAGAGCAGCAGATATCGAGGTTCAGACAAATCAATCATCATCCCAGTTTAGTTTAGATATTATAAAAGGAACTGCAATACCGTTCATTCGCACCATGTGCTTTCGTTTTGTTATAAAAGTTAAATTGGAACACGTCTATTTAATGAGGTAACTTTTGTCTACGTTCAGGTAGGTTTGAAGAACGGTAACTATAGTTTTGGAAGTGTAAGAATAAGATATTGCTTGCTTGTGAGCCTTGGATTGATATATAATCGAAGTTATAGTTCAGGAATGAATCAGATTTAGAGGACGATTAGCTCAGTTGGTAGAGCGTCGCATTTACACTGCGAATGTCGGGGGTTCGAGCCCCTCATCGTCCACAGGCTACTATTTTGCGAAGCAATAGACAGAATTTACATTATTTCGAGCATTGACTTGCTAAGCCTCGAAAGTTCGCTTATGACGATATTGTAGACTTTTTCCACAACTTTAAGAATTTCTGCTATTTTTCTATCTCTTATCGAAATTTTGCATTATGCTTTATTCTCAAAAAATTAGATGTTTCCCAAACGCTTCGTATTAGTAAGAAATAAAATCTCAGTCTTGTTCTTTTCATTATTCTGAAATGTAGTCGAGACACGAAGATGGGAGAAAATTCAAGGAATATGATTAGCTTGTTATTTTAATGAAAATTCCATATTTATAATGCTATTATATAAAATTCTATCATGTCAGAGTTCTCTTTGAAGTTTTTTATAAAGGCAAAAGATTAATTCTTTATATTTTTTTGTAAAATAATAGTTTTCTGTTAGAATAATTTAATGTCTGAACCTCGTCGAGAACGTGACAATTCTGATAATTTCTTAATGGAATTAGTAACATCAGGACAACTTGATTGGACAACTCAACCAATCACTTCTAAGAGAGAGGAACATTCTCAAATTTCTCAATTCGAAGCAAAAACTGTAGATAGATATAACACCGCACTCGTAATTGGTCGTTTTCAACCGCTTCATAGAGGACATATTCATCTTATAAATCATGCGCTTGCTATTTCTTCAAATATTATTATTGGGATTGGCAGTGCTAATGTAAGAAACCGAGATAATCCTTTCTCAGCAGAGCATAGAGAACAAATGTTAAATAGAGCACTAGGAGAAGAAAGAATCTTATCCCGTGTTTGTAAACTCGTACGTATAAATGATTATGAAGATGACGATATGTGGTTTAGAGAAATGTTAAATAGAACAGGTCGAGATATTGATGTAGTCGTTGGAAATAATGGATGGGTAAACGATATCTTTGAAAAAGAGGGATATAAAACGCTAGAAATTCCTCTTTTCAAAAGAGCAATGTTGTCTGGTACAACAATAAGAGAAAAACATTTATACCCAAATGGCATTATTCCACAATTATGAGTATAAAAAACATTTCTCATAACAACCAATCCCATCTTATACAAAAAAAAGTTTTCGAAGGGGAATTTTTTGATACCTATCAATAGAAGCAAAAATTATTTGATGGTACAAAAACTGTTTTTGAAAAAGTGAAAGCTGTAGATACAGATAGTGTTATCCCTATATTAGAGAATGGCGAGATTTTTGTATGTCCTTAAAAACAACCAGGAACTAAATCTTTTATAAGTGTTTTCGGAGATCTAATTGATAAAGAAGAAAATCCACTGATGGACGTTTTATTTACAAGGATAAATTTATATTAATATAGCACTATAAAATAATATTTGGTTATTAATATTTATTAGAAAATCAAGATCCTCAATAATTGTACATTTTAGATATTATATAGAATTTTTTATAATGAAGAATTAGCTATATTTACTCTTGTTCAATGCTTTAATATAATCCTGAAAGCAATGAAAATAATATTAGGATCTTCTTCTCAATTTAGAAAGCAGATGCTACAAGAAATGGGTTATGATTTTGAAGTCGTTTCTCCAGATATTAATGAGAAGCTCATACGTGATGTTAATCCAGAAAAGCTTGTACTTTCTCTTGCACTTGCAAAAGCTAAGGCTATTACGAATAATATTAAGTATCCAGCGACTATTATTACCGCTGATCAAGTTATTAGTTTTGATGGAACAATTCGAGAAAAACCTAAAGATGAGCAGGATGCAAGGAGTTTCCTTTTAAGCTATGGTATAAAACCTTCAAAAGTTATTAATGGCATTGTAGTAACTAATACGTTAAATAATAAACAAGTTACAGCTATAGATATTGTAGAATTTTATTTAGAACCACTAACGAAGGAAGTTATAGACGAATTAATTAAACAAAAAATTATATTCCAATGTGCGGGGGCGCTCCGATTAGAAGATCCATTAATGAAACCATTTATTAAAGAGATTCGAGGAACACCTGATAGCTTCATGGGTTTATCTAAAAAATTGACTGAATCTCTGTTAAAAGAAGTAGCTTAGGTTATGTTTATACTACTTATTAATTCAGACGTAATAAATTCGCTAATTTTCTAGCGATAGTCGTTTTGTTAACACTTCTTTTGTCTAGTATTTCAATATTCATAGTATGATTTAATTATTGATAGGTTTAATTTCAAACAAATCTTAAGGAAATGTTAAGCATGAGCTATTAAAATATCGCTATATGAAAAAGATTTTCCTTTCAATATTTATTATTTTAGCCTTTGTTGTCTACAGTATCTTTCATAATAATACTAAAACCACCGCTCTACCAGCGGCAAGTACTCCGAATGCAAATGGAGGGACTTCATCAACTAGATCAATATCGATATACAAAGATGGAACATATATTGGATCAGTAGCAGATGCCGTATATGGCAATCTGCAAGTCCAAGCAATCATAGCTGGTGGAAAAATAACCAATGTTCAATTCCTTCAAGCACCAAGCGATCGGAGAACATCTGTTGTAATTAACCAGCAAGCAGATCCTACCTTAGCACAAGAAACAATACAAGCACAAAGCGCGCAGGTAGATATCGTATCAGGCGCAACGGATTCAAGCCAAGCGTTCATGCAATCCCTGCAATCTGCACTTGATCAAGCAAAAGCATAATTTAATATAGTAATATAAGAAGTAAGCAAAATGTGTTCTATTCAAAGTTGCTTAATTTTAAGATACAGTTATCATAATTAAAAATTAAAGGCTTAAAAATATCGTTAAAATGAATCTGCAATGTCTTTCATCTGAAAGATGCATCGTCCACAATTCAATTTAGGTTAATAATGTAATTTAATTATCATTTTTTCTACCAAGTATGCTACCTTTTGCCATTTAGTACCTATTCAGTTATTAGAGAGAGCATTGAGGAGATACTTTTGAAGGGTAGGGAAAATCGGTTGGTTTTTCATTTTCATTGTTTGCAGAACACTCATATTGATAGCATGAGTGGTTGCTCCTTGTCTGCTTCGTGA
>DATMOG010000077.1:0-26765 GCA_035568375.1 Candidatus Sulfotelmatobacter sp. | reverse complement strand
TACCGTGTGGTACTGAAATATGTTGAAATAAGAATTACTATCAAAAATATGAGTAAAGGCACATCTAGAGGCGTCCGGGTAAGTACCACCTTTCCTTTTACAATCCAAGAAAAAATCCATAAACCAAGAAGAAGTACGGTTACAACAACAAGAAAGATTAACTTTGGTGTTTCATAGAATTCTGTAGTTTGATTTAAAAAGAGTAAAGGAGTAAATCCAGCTGCTGCGAAAAGCAGAAAAGTAATTGCATAGTCAAGATAGGCAGATATGTGTTGTCTCATATTTTCTAGATTAAATTAATAATAGACTGTACGAGAATAGTGCGTCAATAGGCAATTTATTTTTTTATCCCTTGACAGCACGTAAATAGCTTTATTATGATGATTTTATGGATCGATCATTTTCATTTAGTAAATTCCTCACACTATTTCCTAACGACAATGCATGCCTTGAAGAAATAAAAAAACAACGCTTTCCCTATGGTGTTTACTGCTACTCATGCGGAAAAATAACGAAACATTATAAAATACGCTCTCGGACAGCATATTCCTGTGCATCCTGTAGAAAACACTTCTATCCACTCTCTGGGACGATTTTTGAAAAATCGTCTACTTCTCTCCGAATATGGTTTTTTGCTCTTTTCCTCATGACACAAACGAGAGGTGCTCTTTCAAAAAAACAACTGCAACAAGAATTAGGGGTAACGTATAAAACGGCCTGGCGAATTCATCGAACTATTTATATACTAATGGAACAACGAGATGGTGATTTACTCAAAAATATCTATGCTTTCCAAAAACAAGAACGTAAATGGCTATTCTTTAATAAATTTGAAATAAAAGTTGTCCAAAAACAAGAGCCCTCTGAAGATGAAGAGAATATATAAATTAAATAACCACTGGTGCTAGTTTGAGCTTGTGAGAAAAAAAGAGTAGCATGATTCCACTAAAGAGGTGAAAATCATGCTACGAGAGGATGATATCCTATGGTATCTACTTACTGCCATCGTAGAAACGATTGGCAGTAAAGATAAAAAACATCCATTAGGAAGTATTTGTCACAGATTATCTTGTGTGATGTATTGTTTGCTTTAAAAGGAGACTCCGTAGATTCTATGCATGGCTAGCGCAACGGAAACTTCTCAATTTACCTGAGCGATCCATGCGTTGTCGACTACTTATCAAGTATAGAGATATTGGTAATCAGTTCCTCTCTTCCGAAACGTTTTTCAATAGCATTGATAGTTTTGGCGTTGAGGTTATTCATCCTGTCAGAGAGAAACGATCAAAACAGAGTCAACAAGTATCAGTCCAATAAACGATGGATTGTTGGTAGAAAGATTAACGTTTCAATCAGTGGAGAATTAGAAATAACCGAATATCAAGATGATGCAGCAAATGTCTATGATAATACCTTTGATAAGTATTATGAGAAAAGGGATGACTTGATTTATCTGACCGATCAGGGATATCGGAAGCAAAAGAAGAAAAGCGGCACACCTGCGAATTTTAAGATCTGCAAGAAAGGAACATGGAATGATGAGCGGATGTAAATTGAGCAGCCTTTTTTAATCTGGACAAGGATTTGTGGAATGAAGCACTCTTTTCATCGAAGTGTAAAGGGATTTCAAGCAAAAGTATCGTATCTTGTTATGCTAACAAATATTGTTTTTCGATTGAATGAATCGTTGGAGTTTCATAAATGTTCGCTTGTCCAGTGGGTTTTATGAATTGCAAGCTATGGAGTAGTTTATGCCTGTTTCTCTAACAGTTTCTTAATTGGATCAAAGTAGTAGTCTCTCCAGTCATTGATATCCCGTTGTTCGTCTAAGATGTCGCCAGAATACAATAGATGCACTGTTGTCATGCCATTATCTTCTTCAAAAGTAAATTTGACATGGTATTTCCACGTTGGGTTATTATGACCATACCAATCTTGCTCTAATATTTTTTCAGAAATAATTTTGGTATTAACTCCGTGAATATCACCATCCCAATAACTAAATTTTCCACCAACGCGTGCATCTACTTTTGCAGGTCCGGCACCCCATTGTTCGGCAATTGTAGCGTCTGTAAGGGCTTGCCATACTTTAGCTAATGGCGCTCTGATTGTGTAAGTTTGCTCAAGTTGTTTTGTAGCCATAGAAAACTTTTTACAAGTATATCACATGAGGAAATATTTTGGTTCAAAACTAGCACCACGTTAAATATTGTTAACTGCGCGTTTTAATAACTCAAAAAAATCTTTTTTTGCCCCGCTTCTTCCCTCTTTGCCAAGAAGCGTCTTCAGTTTTTTATTTTTAATGATGAGCCTCTTTTTCTTCATAAGTTTTCTATTAATTCTAAGTATACTACTAATATTAGTAAATGTGCTTCGCTTATCTATCCCCAAATAGTAAAAAATGAGTTATAATAACGACCATATATTGACTAGGAGGGATCGCATAGTGGACGAGTGCAGTGGTTTCGAAAACCGCCGTCTCGCTTTAGAGCGGGACCGGGGGTTCGAATCCCCCTCCCTCCGCCATGAAGTTATAATTCATTATTATACTAAAAGTTCGCATGGAGATTTAAAGAAATATTTATTCAAAAAAAACAAAAAAATTGCTTAATAAATCTTCCGCTAATATTAAACCCTGTTTGCTATAAAAATGATTTTAAGATAGCCTACATCTTCTTGACATCCTTTTAAAAATCAATCAAACTGATATTATGCGTATTTCTGCCCGCCTTTTTTTTGTTACATTCTTTTCGCTATCGACAATCTTCCTTTTCAAATTGCCTATACAAGCTGCCGCTCAATCACTCAATCAACAATCATCCACACCAATTGCTCCAACAACTGTCATCAATACTAATACAAGTAACTTTCTAACACCTAATGTCGAAGCTAACGTTCCAAAAAATCATCATGAATATACCCAGATTATGCTCATTGATCTTTTTTCTACTATAATGTGTCAATTATCAGGCGTTGATCCAACAAATCCTCAGCAACCTTGCCTTGGCGTCAATATGACAACAGGTCAAATCGGCATGATTCCTTCTAGTCCTTCTTTGCAATTTGGCCAAGCACAAAACACACAACCGAAAGTTGGAGGCGCAGTTAAATTAATGGCAGGCTATATTTCATCACTCTATATTCCCGCAGTTAGCACATCAGACTATACCGACTATCTTGCCTCCAACTTCGGCATTGTTAAGCATGCATACGCTGCAGGACCAGCAAACTGTGCAGCTAATACCTTTGGCTATGGATTCTGTGGGCTTAGTCCAATTTTTACTTTATGGACAGGAATGAGAGACCTAGCATATACTCTCCTTATTATACTATTTGTCGTCATTGGCATTGGTGTAATGTTACGATTTCATGTAGATCCACGAACAGTAATGACTCTTCAAAATCAGATCCCACGCGTCATTATCGCTATCGCCCTTATAACCTTTTCCTATGCTATAGCAGGAGCAATGATTGATATGATGTGGACAGTAACATATGCAGGTATCAATTTTATTTCACAAAGTTCTACCTCAAAAATAACGCTTTGTCCTAATACCAAACCACTACCTCTTTCTCAAGGTGTAGAACAACGCCTTATTGATACACCATTAAGTTTTGTCAACACTATTTTTAGATATGACCCTGGATGCAAAGATACTAATAACGGTCTCTTTACCCTTTCACAAAAAGTATCTACTTCTTTAGGTGACTTAGTACAACAAGTTGTCAGTGATGTACTGAACCTCCAAGGAAATGGATGCGGATTCACATTAAATCCTCTCACTATTGCGGGATGTATCGCCACAAGCGCTTTCGGAAAAGCGATGCTTTGGTTAGACGAACAGATTATTAGCCTCGTAATTCTCATAATCCTTCTTGTTTCGTTATTCAGACTTTGGTTTCAACTGATCAAAACATATCTTACCTTTATTATTTTTGTCATTCTTGGACCAGTATGGATTGTTCTGGGACTTATTCCAGGCAGACCAATGGGTTTTGAAAAATGGTTGAGAATTATATTTACCAACCTTGCGATATTCCCTCTCGTTGCATTTATTCTAGTTTTCGCACGCGTTATCGTTGATGCTGTACCGAAACTGGATCCACAAACGGTCTTTATCCCTCCACTTGTTGGCAATCCTAACATCTCAACGTTTGCTTCATTCATGGGACTTGGAGCTATTCTCATAGCTCCATCAATTCCAGATCTAATTAGGGAAAGAATGAAAGCAAAAGGCCAAACGAACTATGGAGCAATTGCCGCTGCAGGAATTGGTGCTGGAGCAGCAGTAGCTACAAGTCCTGGCAAGAAAATCTGGGAAGGACTTAATAGACGTAATCCAACAACAGGCGAACCTGAAGGAGCAATGGCTGTGGCACGACAACGACTCTGGCAGAAGACACCTTATTTTGGAAGAAGAGCTATTGCCAGGAAACAAATACTTCGTGAATCACAACATTCTGGTGGCGGTGACTTAACAAACTTAGGGGGAAAAGTACGTCAGCGAATGAAGGAACTTGCAAACCCAGAAAAAGTGGCAACGACGGAGCAAGGGCAAAGAGCACAACAATTACACCATGAAGGACAACAAGCAGCTGCCCAAAACCCCTCACGTTTCAGAAAAATTATCGGACGAGGACAATCACCACAAGCTCCGCAACAGCCTACTACACAACCACAACCTCCACAAGAAGGATCCAGTGGTACGCAAGGAAACGGAGGACAAGGTGACCAAAACAATTCTTAATCATCGCGACAAGATTTCTAATTAAGCCGAAACATAAGCAATACCAGAAGTATTAGTGAGATTATTTGACTCCTCTGAAGATAGCACTCATTAAAATACTGAAAGATTCACCAAAAATAGACTCTTTCTTTCGATTATCTCCGACAAAGATATTAATCCAAAATTCTCGATTAAAAAGTGATGTAGTTGTAGTTCCTGATATCTTTTTAAGCCATTGTATTTGCCATTTTTCAAAGAATGCCTTAGTAACACGAGCTCCCTGCATATCAAATTCATTTCCATCCATACCACCAGGAAGATTTATAATAGCATCAAGCACATTCATATAATGACTCATTCCGTATGCAGGATCGGTACTATGCCTACTAATGTGTTGCCATAAATCGCCAGCTAGCTTCATTAGCATCCATTGTTTATACACCATTCTTTTATTTTCCTGTACCTTATTATAGTTAATATCATGCTTGCCGTCAGGACGGATAATATACTTGCCTCTTTGTCGATATCCTAATTGTTTCATCGCCTTCCATTTTTCAGGTGTGAGATCTTTCCGTTGTGTACGAAGTTCTGGGACATCAAGCACCTGATGCCCCATCATAGCTTCTGCTAATGTCATCGTCTGCATATTACCGTTTTCGTCGGGGGCACGCGTTAGCATATTTAACTGTGTTGCTCCATTTGCATCAAAAAGGTACCGAAGTGGTGTTATGAGCCCTCCCTGCAGCTCCTTCTGCCATGCAGCACGATCAAAACTAATTCCTCTAAACATACCGTCATACTTACAAAATTTATCAAAGTCAATTTCTTTAGCTCCCATCAAAGTCTCATATAAAACTCTTCCGCGGCCAATGATATTCTGTGCATAATTCCGCATCGCATCCTGATTAAACTCAAGCTGACCCGCGAGCATCTTATATTCATTTTTTGATAATTCCTCGACTCGATCAAGCTCTTGCAAAATCCTATCTCTTTCCGCTTTGTTATCCTCAGGTGTTTTGGCTAATTTATCTTTCAGCCTTCTCCTCATGCTATCCCATTCTTCGCTCTTTGCATTCAAATCATTAAAAATCTCCATTGGAGTTTTGTTTCGTTCACCCCATTTAGGTTTTCCATTAGCATCATATTCATAGACATAATGATCATACGCATTTTCCAATAAAACGCCCTCCATGAAAGGGATACTCAACTGTTTGAACATATTAACAGTGAAAGGATTACCGCCACCTCCATATCCGATATACTTTTTTCTATATTCACGTGTCCGTTGCCATTTTGTCTCTGCATTATGACCTGAGACAGCGGGATAGTTATTTCTTGCCGCTGCACCTGTAAAAAGTGTAAACGTATGAGCAATAAGCCATGCATATTTAATCAAATAATCTTGCGCTTTCAATTTTCCTTCTGCTGTCAAATCATTCTTTTTATCTACTTTTTCTGAATTGAGATTTGCTTCTTTACTATAAAGCATGTCCTTCACTGCATTTTGCAATGCTTGATCAACCACCTGTACAGCAGTACTTGGGGCTACCGGATTGGGAAACATATTTACAAAGGTAATAAATTTTTTTTGATCCTGTATTTCGTCTTTCAATTTCCCATCTTTACCGGTAAAAGCTTCAATATACGCTTTTTCCTTTTCACCTAAAAATTTCCCTAGAGTCGGCATGCCTGTCTGGCCAACAATCCCTTTATTAATATCATGGATAGCCTTTTCCCATCCACTTCGCCTAAAAAATGATGAATCCTTACCTAACACTTTCTGCAACTCCTCAAAGTCACACATATTATAGTAGGCCATGAACATTTTTGACCATGCCTCACCAAGCCTAGTATCACTATCTTTTCCTTCATAATCTACGGGCAGAGTCATTAAAAGATTTACCATTCCTTTTCCGTAAATCTTTCTTGTTAATTTACTGAGAAAGAAATCATTGTTATACATCTCAGCAAGCTTCTCTTCACTATTCATTGCCTTTTCATAATCAAGATAATATTGACGAATATTCATCATCATCCATGGCTCAAGTAATGTCTGATCCCACAATTTGTCCCACGATACGCCTTCCTCATCTTTAAAATAACGTTCTCTATTAAAAATCATTGTTATTAAGTTCACCGTATAATAAGGACCCTTTTTAATTTCAATTTTTGAAAAATAATCAGTTAGCTCATCAGTATCAATCTCGTCATACCATCTCCAAATATGTAGACGCATCCATTGCATAAAATTTGCCTGATTTACCACATAACGTCCTTTCACTTTTTCGACAATGTTCCCATTTTCATCTTTTTCCTTTACTCTTTGCACCTGCATTTGCAGAACAGGGAACCTTCCCTCAAGACCAAACTCTGTTTTATTTTCAAAACCTATGTTCCACGCAAGATCAAAAAGATTATTAGGAAGTTGAGTATCAAATTCTGCCTGTAATGCATCTTGATATCCTTCATTGAGAATAAAACGCTTAATATACTCATCTTTAACCCCCATTCCACGTAATATATTAGTTTGTGCTCTTAAGGTAGCTTCTTCATCAGAAACTTCTTGTTGTGATTGCTGTCCTTCTTGTGGTTCAGGTGTTTTAAAAAATTCCTTTGCTCTATTAAAAACGTCTGACGATATCTTTTCTAATGCTTCTCTTGGGGTTAAGCCGGCACCGACAATAGATTCAAGGGCATGCGTACACGCAGCAATATCAAGATGTAAGACATCTTTCAATTTAGCGATCACTGCCTCTCTATCTTCCTTCCTCCAGCCTATTCTACTCCAGTCATTCTCTTGACGAAGAACAAAATCCGGGATATCTTTCATTTGCTTCACTTCGCCTTCTGCTTCAGACTTTGCAGCTAATTCTTCAACATGCCTATCCAATAATTCACGCAATTTTTCTGTATTTTCAGGCAAGTTAGCTCCCTCCCTCTCTCTTACAGCCTTCGCATAATAGAGCTCCTTTATTTTATTACGCATTTCAAGCTTCTGTTCCGGTTGATCCATCAATGGCCTATCTAATACGGGTGCTTCCATAGTTCCATTATATCCGCTTTGAGAAAAGCCAGTCAATCGCTCACTATTCATGCTTGCAGTGTAACTCTGGAGACAAAAACATACTTTATATTGAAATTACAGAACGATTATAAGAAGCTTATAATGCTAGGCAGCAAAGGTAAATCCACGTCCTTTTACCGTTTGGAGATGCACAGGATGATTTGCGTCTTCTTCAATTTTTCGTCGCACTCGAAAAATTAGTTGATCAACTGCTTGATCTGTAATACCAGCAGTTGATTTATTATCACCCCACACAATATTAATTAATTCTTCGCGTTCGATAACCCGACCTTCATTTTGCAGTACATATTTAAGCAATCGGTATTCTGAAGAAGTGAGTTGATTCGAAAGAACCGTTGTTCCTTTACGGATGGCGTTCGTATGCTCATCATACATAATTTTTTGTAATGACTTGGCAGCATCTTTATATTCTGCAGTAATAAACGTATGGAAAAGAGGTATCTGGATATGATTATCCTGCAGCAGCCCTACTTGTTCAAGATATGCCGCAATCGATGGCTCTTCAAATCTCTCGTCCAACAAATCTGCCTGTTCTGCAGGAGAGAGTGATTCCCAGATTTCACTAAGCGCTTTCCTTACTATTTTTTGCTTGAGCAAAAATAGTTCTATGTCTCCTATATTACTGTCGTGAGCAAGGAGTGTCTCAAGTGAAAGTTTAGTAAGTTTTCCATGACCACTCGTAAGCTTTATCACTTGTTTAACAAGTTGCTCGGATACTTTTTTATGTGTTATCTTTTCGATATGAGACACCCAAAAAGCGCTCGATGGTTTATCATAAAGCCTCATCTGGATAATCTTCCCAGCAACAAATTCATAATAATCCGCCAGCAATGATGGATCAAGAATATCTTCAAGTGGTCGATTCACAGAAAAGACTACTGAAAAACGATACTTGCCTCGATTGCGCAAAATTCTGAGATTGGCAAAAAAGTCTGCAGTAACTGTAGGCACATATTCCTCAAACCGATCAAACAAAAAAACAATCGCTAATTTCTTCTCATGAGCCATATAATCCACAGCTTCTTTAAATCCTTGAAAGAGCAAAAATTCATCTTGAAATTTTAAATGTTCTCTAAAAATATCTCCTACTACCTGATTTTCTTCTTTCATACCTCTCTCACGAAGAGATTCGGTAAGATTTAAAAACAAATATTTCATCACATCAGTAAGGGGCCTATTACGGATTTCTGAAAAATCAACAAGAACAAAATGGCTTCCTTCTTGGAAATCGCCAAGATGTTTTTGTCTTATGTCTTTATTATAAACGAGTACTTCTAAAACTGTGGAACGATTAACACCGGGAATACCCACCAATTGACAGGAGCTACCACTTCGAATATATGAAACAATGTGTGAAAGCTCCTCTTTTCGTGTTTCTTCTGGAAATTGTGCTACAAAATGTTCTTCAAACAGATACTCATTATTGTAGTTGTTCTTCTGATAATCTTCAATCAACAACACCCCTTGCTTTTCTTATAGCAACTTTGTACGCTAAAGATATGGAATACCTCGCATTAACACTTCCTGGCGGTCAAACTGTTCAGGCTCCCGCAGGCTTACCTCAAGGAGGACTTAATACTATCTCTAAAGCTGTCGCAAACACAATAACCATTATGCTTATTCTTACAGTTGTACTTTCTCTTATCTTCCTCATCCTTGGTGGAATCGGCTGGATAACCTCTGGTGGTGATAAAGCAAAAGTTTCTGCAGCTCGCAATAGAATAACGTATGCAATTATTGGACTGGTTGTCGCTCTTTTATCCTTTTTTATCGTGGGCATTATCGGATTTTTCTTTAATGTTAAGCTACTATAGCAAAATAGTAAGTTGCTCTATTGACAAAGGAAAAAACATTAGTCTATGATGAATTAAGTTATGAAAAAAATCTTTGCAACATTACTAGCAGCAGGTTCTTATCTTGGCTTTACTTCTTCAGCTTTTGCTCAAGCAAGCGTTAATCCTTGTGCATCTTCTGGTCAATTTAGCAAACTTTGTAATTTAAATGCAAACAGTATTGGTCCATTGGTCGGAGCAGCCGTTGCATTCATCTTAGTTGCGGCAGCATTAATAGCTCTCTTCTTCCTTATTTGGGGAGGAGTACGCTGGATTACCTCCGGTGGTGATAAAGCAAAAGTAGAAAGTGCTCGTGGAACGATTATTGCTGCTATTATCGGTTTGGTAATATCGTTCTTAGCATTTTTTATTCTTTCACTTGCGCTCAGCTTCTTTGGCTTAAGTCTCACGAATTTAACACTACCAAAAATTCCTACTAATACTTAAATAATATTCTCTTCTTGCTTTTTTTACAAAAAATTTGTTACGCTACATATATGTTAAATCGACTACTTCTTATTATTTCGTTATTTAGCTTTGTATTCTTATTTGTAGGACCAATGCCCGCACATGCACAAGCTAATTCTTGGGGAAATTGTGTTATCAATAACGTTCCCTCACTCACTTGTCTTCCGATTGTTTTTAGCAATATCATTAAAGCGGCGTTAATGTTTGTAGGGACAGTGGCTATCATTTTAATTATTTATGCAGGCATACGATTTGTTACCTCAGGAGGTGACCCAAAGCAATCACAAGCTGCTCGTCAGATCATGACTTACGCGATTATTGGATTGATACTTGTTTTAAGTTCATTTGCTATCATTTACTTGATAGCATATCTTACTGGAGCAACATGTATTGAACAATTAAGCTTTACTAGTTGTAAATAGTCTTCTTTCTTTTCACAAAAACCACGTTTTCGTATCACTTTTGACCTACTTTGTTGGGGTTGCAATCAAATTTTTCACGTTATACACTCTTTGTGATACAACGAATTCATCCGATTTAACCAAAAAGTCAACCTGATTCGAATAAATAAGTGTCTAAAGGCACATTGGATGCATTAGTAAGTAACATTATGGAGCAACACCCGATTCCACAAGACGTTACAGGATTTCAATTTAAACTAATTGGCACCATGACCGTAAAACAATTCGGTTTTGTTGCTAGTGGCGTTATTCTGGCAGTTATCCTTTATTACTTACCTCTTCACTCAGCTTTTGGCATTTTAACAAAAGTAATACTCGTTCCACTCTTGGGAGTAAGCGGTGTTATTATTGCTTTTGTCCCCGTCGACGGAAGACCTATTGATATTATGACCACAAATTTTATGAAGGCTCTTTTTTCTCCAAATCAATACATTTATCACAGGCACGGGAGAAGATTAAGCTTTGAAGCTGTCTCAGTCACGAGAACTCCACCAGTACAAACACCTCAACAAAAGGCTCAAGCTTTAACACGCACACCAGAAGGTCAGCTTAATCAGAAAGGAGAAAAACTACGAGCCCTCTTGCTCTCTTCTCGTGGACGAATAAAAAATGATATAGACAAAAAAGAAGCGGCATTCCTAACATCCTTAACAATCCCTTCACAAAACACTAATCCTGTCATTAGACCTGCTACTCCAAACCATTTAACTACAAAAAGTCTTACTGTAAAACAAGTACCTGCCCCCATACAGAAGCCTTTTATTACGCCAGCAGCACCTATTGCCAAACCAACGGCACCACTATTACCACAAACGCCTATTGCTGCGCCTAAGATACCACTCAATGACAAAACACCTGAAAGTCTCTCAAAAAAAGAATTAGAACTTGAGCAGGCCTTATCTCAAGCAAAGCATGAGGATACAATAAGCAAAGCACCAGCAGCGCGTCTTGCAGCACAACAAAAGATTGCTTTCCTTTCAAAACAAATCCAAGATGTTCACTCTCAACAACAACAACTTGAGCTAGAATTATCACATTTACAAAAGCAATTAATCTCACAAAGAGGAACAAGTGCAACGACGCCACCGCGGTCGGTAGCCCCGATTCAAAAACCAAACTATGTCAAGGCGATTCCTCAAGCAGCGAGTAAAAATGTTGGATTACCAAGCGTCTCTGACTCTCCCAATGTTGTTGTGGGTATTGTTAAAGACCCTCGCGGTAATATCCTACCAAATATCTTAGTTGAGGTAAAAGATAAAGAGGGAAATCCAGTCCGGGCATTTAAAACAAACCAACTAGGGCAATTTGCTTCAGCTACGCCATTAAGTGCCGCGACGTATACTCTAGAACTTGAAGACCCTAAGCAACAGCACCGTTTTGATGTTATCCAAATAGTAGCTAATAATCAAGTCCTCCTGCCAATTGAAGTTATTTCTCATGACGCACGAGAGGAATTACGCAAACAATTATTTACATAATAACCTATGGCTGCCCAAAAAATACATGCAACAACACAAAAGTTTACAGAGATCGTCGATTTTGCTGACGATATTGTCATCTTAGAAGGTGGAAATGCATGTATGATTATTGAAATTACTGCGAGTAACTTCGCTTTGCTTTCAAAAAGAGAACAAGACTCTCGCATATTTTCATACGCCGGCATGCTTAACTCTCTTTCGTTTCCCATCCAAATTCTTATTCGAAATCGTCGCATGGATATCTCTTCATATATCCACGAGCTTGAAGAAATAATCACAAGCACAAAAAATGAACAGCTTGCAGTATATATTGAATACTACGCAGCTTTTGTCAAAGAGATGGTGACAGTAAATGTTGTTTTGAACAAATCATTTTTTATCATAGTTCCCTTTTCTTCCCTTGAAATGGGAATTACGGGTGCAACACAAACGCAACAGAAAAAGCAAACACAAAAAGAAACATTTACTGAAGCAGCAAGAAAAGTACTTACAAATAAGGCTAATTCGCTTCTTGGCCAATTACAGAAATTTGCAACTTCTGCGCGTATTCTTGAAAAAGAAGACCTTATTAAACTTTTCTATGAAATATATAATGAAGATACAGAAGTAGACATAGAGCAAATGCAAGCAGGCGCAGAAGCCTCATTTATTAGAGGAGATAACCAACAATGAACCTATCCTTTTTAAAAAAACAAGCACCTCCTGCTGCTTCTCCAGCTCAATCGACTGCGCATTCTGTGAAAACAAAAACGCTTGTAAAAGCAAAAGCTAAGAAACCGGTAGAAAAAGCTTCCACAAGTGCATTGCAAACATTTGAAAAGGGACTCACTTCAGTCGTAGACATTATTGCACCATCTTCTGTTGAAGTTGATTTTCGATATATCCGCGTTGGTGATGCTTTTTACACGACGCTTTTTATTGCAGGTTACCCACGCTATGTTTCTCCTGGATGGCTGGAATCAATCATCGACTACGACCACACACTTGATATCAGCATGTTTTGCTACCCTACAGCTTCAACAGATGTCTTAGCGGACCTAAAACGAAAGATTGGAGAGATGCAGGCAACTCTTGCTTCTGATGCAGAGCAAGGAAAGGTTGCTGATCCAACCGTTGAAGCAGCTCTTGAAGATGCATTAGGATTACAGGAAGAATTAGCAAAAGGGATAGAAAGGTTTTTCCAGTTTGGTTTTTATATTACGATATCTGATGCTAACGTTACTAAATTACAAGACACTGTTAAAAACTTACAGACAGCTCTTGGATCTCTTTTATTAACTGGTAAACCGGCAACACTTCAAATGGAGGAAGGCTTTAAGTCTTCATTGCCTATGGGACAAGATAGATTATACATTACCCGCAATATGGACACTACATCCCTTGCGTCAACATTTCCGTTTACGTCCGCTGTACTAACACAAAATAAGGGTGTCATGTATGGAGTTAACCAACAAAATGGCTCCCTCATTATTTTTGACCGATTCTCACTTGAGAATGCTAACGAAGTAGTCTTAGGAAAGTCTGGTGCTGGAAAATCCTATACGATCAAACTTGAAATTATGCGCCAATTTATGCTTGGAGCTGAAGTTATTGTCATTGATCCTGAAGGAGAGTATGAAACACTTACTCCTGCAGTTGGTGGTGAAGTCGTGGAATTTTCATCAAGTTCGGCAGTAAAAATTAATCCCTTCGATCTTTCTGATATTTATGAAGAGGGAGAAAACGAACTTGGATTAAAAATTCTTTCGCTGCATGGATTGCTTAAAATCATCACTGGTGAGTTAGATGCAGAACATGACGCAATTTTGGACCGCGCGTTGATTGAAACATATAGATCAAAAGGGATAACAACCGATCCTGCAACACAAAAAAAACAACCACCACTTATGGAAGATTTGTATAAGATACTGCTAGGAATGGAGAATCAACCTGCCAGAGAACTCGCCTATTCGCTAGAAAAATTTATTAAAGGAAGCGCCTCGGGTATTTTTAATCAACAATCAAACTTTGAAATTAATAACCCGCTGACTGTTTTTTCTATTCGCAATCTCGAAGAAGCACTCCGCCCAGTCGCAATGCATATTATTCTTGATTTCGTTTGGACAAAAGTAAAAAAATCTCTCAAAAAGAGAATTCTTATTCTTGATGAAGGTTGGTATATGATGAAGTATCAAGATTCTGCTTCATTTGTTTACTCTATTGCAAAACGTGCTCGTAAATACTTCCTTGGCATGACCACTGCGACACAAGATGTTGAAGATTTTCTTAAAAATGAATATGGTAAAGCTGTTTTAACAAATTCATCTATTCAAGTGCTTCTAAAACAAGGGACCGCTGAAGTCGATATGATTACTGAAACCTTTTATCTCTCCGAAGGAGAAAAAGCATTGCTTCTTTCAGCAGATGTTGGAGAAGGACTTTTCTTTGCTGGACAAAATCATGTCGCTATGAAAGTCTTTGCCGCACCATTCGAGCATGAACTCATTACATCAAATCCAATAGAATTATTGAGGAAGCAACAGGAGAAAGAACGGACTGCACAAGCAGAAGCAATAACAATAGGACAGACTGCCGTGCCAATGGCAACACAGGCTACTCCACAGGAAACTACTACGCCACCACCTGCAACTCCAGAAATCCCTCCGAATACTCAATAAGATACCTGTTTTACTCATCTCTCTGTTTTGCTACTATTAAAGTGCAGTATGGCAACAGGAGCAGCAACTAAAAATCGACCAGGATCAGAAACAAAACCTCAAGCAGGTCAGCAAAGCCCTGATCCGGTTAAAAATAGCTTTGCTGATGCAAAAAAGCTTAGAGACAATATCAATAGCTTGCAAGGAGGAGGAGTACCCTTTAAAGGTAAAAAAAATGGGGAAAAAGGTAATGTTGCTCAAAGAGCAAAACAAAGGGCAAAAAAAATAAAGGAAGACCTGAAAGAGCAAGCAAAAGAAAAAATAAAAAAGAAAGCAAAAGATCTTGCCATTAAAAACGCAGGCGAAACATTTGGTCTGAGTGTAGTACTCTATATAGCAGTATTTCATTGGAAAGAAGTTGCCTGGACCATTGGTGGCATTTTTTTTCTCCTCTTTATTCTTTTTTCAGATGATGCTCAACAACAACAGGGACAAGGACAGGGACAAACTGATCCTACAACGAGTGAAACGTGTAATCCGACACAAGCTGCTAATGGACAAACATCTGTTTGCACCATAACCGTGACATATAACGGAAGTGCTGATGATATTGTTGTTACTAGTACCATTCTTACGGGCACAAGCTTTGTCTCTGCAGGACAAAATGGCACCTATAATCAGGCTTCAAATACAGTAACGTGGGATGCAAAACAACTGAATCTCGCGCTTAATCCGGTAAACTTTATTGTTACATTAACACTTCGTGTCTCTACAACCCAAAATAATGTTTCAGTATTTAATGCCTACTCGATAATCCCCACAAATCTTCAATCTACTAACTCTGGCAGTACTGGAGCAAATTTACCACCTAATAGTAACACGTGTTCTGGCTTTTATCTGCATTATATGAGTATGGAGCCAAGTCATCAAAATTATGGCGATCCAAATTGCGAACTTGTTAAGAAGGATCCAAACGGCGTATTAATTAGTGACAAAGATGCTATTCTTAAACAATTACAATCGATTAAACCTACAGAGGCAATGGGCTGGTGGATGTGTGTTATTCCGCGCGAAAGTGATTATAACGCAAATGCTTATTTAAAAGCATCCACAAGTGGATTCGGTGCATATGGACTGGTACAAATGAATCCGACCGGGAAAGGAAATGGTCAATATGATAATGGTGAGGTCAATTGGCAGCAGCAACTAAGCAACGGCATTACTTATAATGATACTATGATCAATCATACGTTTACTTATTGGCCTCATGGGGGGAATTTAGATTATAGACCATGTCTAAGACAATATGGAATAACAGTAAATTAATAAGATTATGAAGGGACATAAACAAGATTATTTTATTATCATTTTTGCAGTAATACTTCTTTGTATTACCTTCTCAATTGTGTACCTTTCACTTACACAAAACCCTCCTCAAGAAAAAAAGATTGTACCTACTCCATTTCCCACGAATATACAAGCCAATTCACTCCCACTCTTATACGATAATGCTGCAGAAGGCAGACTAGCCCAAAAGATACTTACTCGCCCCACGCTAGAACCGTCAGATACACAACAGAAAAATACAACACTTACAACTATTCTTCATGGATTTAATTCCGGTGTTCTTTATGAAACTGCTAATGTGAGATTAGAATATGTGCAATCTGCAGATATATTTCTGGCTGAAATTAAAACAGCAAATATCACCATAGCAAAAGAGGAAATAAGTACATGGCTATTTAAACAAGGTTTTACTCAAACAGGAATCTGTAATCTTCCAGTAATGTTTTATCTTAATCCTGAGGTATCACAAAATTTACAAGGAAAAAACGTCATTATGAGTCCGCTACCTAATAACTGTTAGTTTTCTTTTCGGACAAACTATCACCGCTGCTTCTGTTTAAATAACGCAATACTGTGGTTTAAACAACAAAATATAAATCACGAAGAGATATATGCTCTTCTTCCTAATTTTATTAATGATTTTTTCAACCCCTTGCCAGATGGTTATTAAAATGTCTATGATTAAACTATAATGAAGAAGGCTCTGTTGATTTATCTTTGTTCTCTAGGATATTTCTTCTTATTTCTTTTTTCTCCTCTTATGTTTATTGTCCACGCACAGCTATCAGGCTGCGGAAAAATTGATGTAGGTAATCCTACTGCAAATCAACAAGTTCCAGCACAATGTAATGCCAATACTACAAATAATGGTGGTAAATGGCCTTTTAAAACAAAAGATCCATCAACCTTTCGGAGAGCGGATCAAGGATGGGATTTACAAGGCAATAGTCCACAAATAATATATGCAATAGCTTCAGGAAACATATATAAGGCAAATAATGATCCTCAAGGATTTGGTAATTTTTACCCATACGAAAAACTTGATCAACCAATTACAGTAAATGGTCATACTTATCCTACTGTATACTACGGGCATATTCATTATGCTGATGGTAGTACCCAAAATGGTATTAAACTTGCCAATGTTATAGGAACACATATAAATGAAGGTGATGCCATAGGATATACATATCCTGGGAATTGGCCAGCCAATTGGCTAGAAATAGGTTTTGGAGACTCTGTACCTGCGGGAAGTGGCGCTTTTCCGACAGGACCAGGGCTTGATATGGAACAATATTTATATGGAAAAAGACTTGATTACGATGGAACAGGTAAGGTAATTGGTCACTATTAGATAAATTACTTTTTTTATATGAATAACTACTCTTTTAGACAACTTTTCAACAATATAATTCCTTTTATTAGAAAATATGGTATTTTTATTGCACCGCTTCTTCTCTTTTTCTTTTTTATGTTCGTATTGATATTTTCTTTCACAAGACCTCAACAACAACCTGCAATCGGTACTACTACAACAAACACACCATCACAATCAATTGTGAACAGCAGTTCATCTAATTCACCTTCCAAAACACAGGGCGAAGGACTACAAGACGACGAAAAGAAAAATATGAAAATGTGGTCCAATATTGGTCTTTCTGATAATGATTTTGCAGGGCTTAATGCTACAAAAATATCACTTCCTGATGGATCTATACAATATACTTATGCTTCAGATATCCCAAATAGACCTAATATTATTATTGTCATGAATGGTCTTAACATTTTTCAACGGACAACATTCACCAACACGCCTTTTAATACAGATTATTATGGACAACCAGATTATATAGCCAAAGGCTCACAATATTGGGGAACAACTGCAATAACATATATATATCTTTCAAAAGGTATTGCTTTAATAGGAGATACTAGTACTAATCAATTACTTGAGCAGATTCTATTTCAACATGAAACTATTGATCAATTTAAACAACAAGATACTGATATAATAGAACCCCCACGTATACCTTAGCTTTGAACCCTAATTGGCATAATCAAATGAAGAAACGATTCATCGTCTTTTATTTTAAAAATGCCTGGGTTCAAAGGACCAATCATATCAAACGACATTTCTTTTTCCTCAACATTTCCTAAAACATCAAGGAGATATCGTGCATTAAAAGCAATTTCATTTTCTTCGCCTGAGAGCATTGATTCAACTTGTACAGTATTTTCTCCAACGGCAGAAGACCCTGAGGATACAACAATATGATTTTTTGTTAGTGAAAGCTTAATAATATTTGCTGAGTCTCTTGCAAAAACTGAACAGATCTTAACTGCTTTCAAAAGCTCTTCTCTATCAAACGAAACACTCACAGAAAAATCTGATGGAATAATTTTTTCAAAATTAGGGAATTCAGCATCTATTAATCTTCCAATAAGCGTTGTTTCTCCTTGTTCAAAAATTACTTGGTTATTTTCTTTCGAGACATAGACAGTGATATCAGCGTCATCTTCTTTCATTGCCAATAGTTCTCTGAATACTCGTGCAGGAATAATAAAGGAAGCGTTCTCTGTTTTACTTTCAGTTACCTTATAATGTCTCAAAGAAAGTCTATAGCCATCGGTAGCGACTAAAAGAAACCCTTGTGCTTCTTTTCGAACAAGCACTCCTGAAAGGGCTGGACGTGTAGTATCTTGACTGGCAGAAAAAACAACAGATGAAAATTCCTTTTTTATTCCTTTTCCGGAGAGAATTGCAAGTTTTTCTCCTTTAACTTCATAAAGTCTGGGGAATTCATCCCCACTTACTGTTTGAAAAACACTTTTTGTCCGCTTTGTTACTACTTCAAGTTTACTATCAACAGTTTTCATTGTGAGAGAATCGTCAGTAAGAGAAGCGATTAATTCAGTAAATAATCGTGCGGGAACTGTTGTTTTACCTGATTCTTCTATTTTTGCAGGACATATTACTTCAATCCCGATTTCTAAATCTGTAGAACTTAGTTTAATTGCGTTCCCCTGTGTTTCAATAAGGATATTGAGTAATACTGGTAATTGATTTTTTGTTGAGATGGCTCTATTGAGAAAAGATAATTTTTGTTGAAGATTGGGGGTTAATAGGTCTATTTTCATATATCTTTTAGTTGTTGTAGTAGTGTATATGGAAATGTGGAAAAATGCAAGGAGCTTTAAGCTTATAAGAATAGTTGCTCATGCTAAAAAAATGATTTGATAGAGTAATAATAAATTATTATTTAATAGATTTATCCATAATAAAATGTGGATATTGTGTGTATATTTTTGGGGATTAATTGTGTATAACGTAATGGTAGTAAGTAATCCTCTTGTTATCCACGGAGAGATTTTGTTATTCCCAAGATATCCTCAGTTATTTTCTCCTTGTTATCCACAAGATCTCTTATCTTATCCACACCATGAATAATAGTTGTGTGATCTCTTCCACCTAATAAGTTTCCTATTTCAACAAGTGTAAGTCCTAGTTCTTTATAAATTAAGTACATGGCAATCTGTCTAGCTTTCACTAATGAAGCAGTTCTTCTTGGTCCCTTTAACTGCGTCGGTTTAATTTTGTAATAGGAGCAAACATATTCTATTACATCATCGGCATGGAGGTGTTGTTTTTTTTCTTCAACCATATTCCCTAATGCCTGTTCTGCAAGTTCAAGAGTAATAGGACTATTTGTTGTTGTTGCTTGAGTAATAACTCTCAATAAAAGTCCCTCAAGACTTCTTGTATCTTCAGCTTTTTCAGCGAGTATACTGGTCACATCAGGTGGAATATCATATCCATATTTTTTTGCCTTAATGCCGACAATTGCAGCTTTTAATTCGAAGTCAGGCGTAGCAACATCAACTGTTAATCCTCCTGCAAATCGTGAAGACAAACGAGCTTCAATTTTTTTGATTTCATGAGGCGGTCTATCTGAGGTAAGACAAATCTGTGAGCCACTATCTATAAGAATATTAAATGTATGAAAAAGTTCTTCTTGCGTTGCCTCTTTCCCTTCAATAAATTGAATGTCATCGATGATGAGAAGGTGTGTAGATCGGAATCGTCTTTTCATTCGAGCAGTCTCATGATTTCTTATTGCATCGACGACCTCGTTAGTAAATTCTTCACTGGTAATATAGACTATTTTATTTATGGGGTTTTGAGAATAGACATCATTGGCAATTGCATGCATGAGATGTGTTTTACCTACGCCTACAGGCCCATAAAGGAAAAGTGGATTGTAGGAGGTGCCTAAATGGGCAGCAACAGTTTGAGCAGAAACGAAAGCAAGTTGATTGCTTGCGGATACGGCAAAGTTTTGAAATGTAAAATCAGGTCGTACACGGGGAAGATGTCCAATAGTCAATGGTTTTTTTGGCGCTTCTTCAGAGGTAAAAAGCGGAACTTCCTTTTCAGGTTTATTTTGTTGAATTACTCTAGGGACAAAGAGCAAAGAAACTTCGCTTTCGTAATAGGTTGTAAGCAAATCTTGGATATCTTTAGTAAAGCGTTTTTGGAGTAAATCAATTATCATTGTTGAAGGAACAGCAACAGTAGCGATGTTTTCATCAAGTGAAATAAGATAGGTGTTTTTAAAAAGCGTGTGGAAATTTGCAGGAGAAACCTTTTTTTGCATATCATGCATCACTTTTTTCCATAAAATATCAAGCTGTTCATTCATATTGGTTATTACCTGTATGCCATTAAATAATGTGGATAACTTTTTGTCAAGGGCCAAGAGAGATGTTTGTGGTTATTTTGGGCAAAATATGCTATACTTACAGTCATGGAGCGATTAACAAAAACAAAAAAGTTAAAGAGAGTTCGTAAGCATGGCTTTTTGACCCGAATGAAAACAAACGACGGAAAGAAGATGATTAAACGTCGTCGTGATCAGGGACGAAAAGAATTAGCTGTTTCGTTATAAGCTTCATGTTGGAACGAAAATATCGGTTACCTGCAACCACCAACCTTTTTCAAGCGCATTATGCTAGGGCTCAGTTGTTTTCTGTTAAATATGTACAAAACAACTTACAAGTTAGCAGATTCGCTTTTATTGTTAGAAAAACTGTTGATAAACGGGCAGTTACACGAAATAGAATTCGCAGGGTTTTTCGTTCTTGCATAGAAGAATTACTTAAGCGTATTACTCCCGGATATGACATGCTTTTTTTCCTTGAAAAGGGTATAATAGATAAACAACAAGAGGATTTGTGCCAAGAGCTTCAAGTATTTTTACAACAGAAACAAGTGCTATTATGAAGAATATTTTATACAGTATTATAATTATTTATCAAAAAATTATTGCCCCTCTTCTCCATCAATTACTTGGGATTAAAGATGTATGTAGAAGTACTCCCTCATGTTCTGTCTATACAAAAAATTCTATTTCCCAATATGGTATAGGAAAAGGTGTTGCTTTGTCTCTTCGACATGTTTTGAACTGCCAACCGTTTTTTAGTATATGAATTTTTTTGATATCATTTTAATTAACCCAATACTCAATATCATGGTCGCAATTTATCAATTGTTGACTGCTTTACACACTCCCTCAGCTTTAGGCTTTTCTATTGTGCTTTTAACTATTGTTATCAGACTTATTCTATATCCATTGATGCATCAGAGTCTTAGACAGCAGAGAAAGATGCAACAGCTCACACCACATATTAATAAGTTGAAGGAAAAACATAAAAATGATGCTAAAAGATTACAGGTAGAGCAAATGGCCTTATTCAAAGAGCATGGTGTAAATCCTGCAGCCGGTTGTGTAGTTATGATTATTCAGATCCCCATCCTTATTGGTTTATATAATGTCCTTTTAAAAGCTGTTCATTCGACATCCTTAAATGACATTAATAGCCGTGTTTATTTTGAGGGATTAAAATTACACCAGTTGTGGGGAATCAACTTCTTCGGAGTCTCATTGGCACAGACTCCTGCTCAATTATTTCACCAGTTGGGTTATGTCGTTTTTCTTGTTGCAGTCATCACTGGTGGATTACAGCTAATCCAGTCTAGAATGATGATGTCTCCATCATCAGAGCAACCAAAAAAAGAAAAGAAGGAAGAGCCTGATTTTGCAACTGCTTTTCAAACACAGTCAATGTATCTCTTACCTATTATGGTTGGCTTCTTCTCCTACTCCCTTCCTTTTGGTTTATCTCTCTACTGGAATACTTTGACAATTTTTGGTATCATACAGCAGTACATAATTCAGGGATGGGGCGGTTTAGTCGATTGGCTCCCCTTGTTGAAGAAAGCAGAAGTAAAATAATATGGAAAAAGTTAGCTTAACAGCCGAAGAACGCAAACATGTAGAGCAGCTCATTGAGAAGTTCTTTTCTCTTCTTGAAATTGAAGGAACCTTTGCCCTTGAAGAAACCGAAGATACTCTTGAAGTTATGATGGAGACTAAAGATACAGGAATTGTTATCGGTTATCATGGTGAAGTACTCGAGTCCCTCCAGCTTATTCTATCTCTTGCTGTTGCAAAAAAGATTGGCCGATTCGTTCGTGTCTCAATAGAAGTTGATGAGTATAAGAAAAACCGCACGGAATATTTACATAATTTGGCAATGCAGGTGAAGGAAAAGGCATTAGCTGAGAACAAGGAACAGGTTTTATTATCTTTGAAGTCTTGGGAACGACGTATTATTCATCTTTACCTCCAAAATGATGAACAAGTCATCTCAGAGTCATCAGGAGAAGGAAAAGATCGCGTTTTGGTTATTAAACCCCGCGAGTAAAATTGAATGCCTTCTTCTCTTCCTTTACTTTTTATTGCTTCCGACGCAATTAGGAAAACATTTGTGGCCTGATTTTACGATTGTTTCAGGAATTAGAATAGATTATCTCTCTCCCACTCTCTATAGCTCCGATATACTCCTCATTTTACTAATTGTCGTTTTTCTTATACGAGAGAGAAGAAAGTTTCAAATAGCAAAATATATAAATCGAAAGCGACTTATTTTTGGGGGAACGTTTTTTTTATTTGTTGCTTGCAATATCGCTTTTTCATTGCGTCCCTTACTAAGTTTTTATGGATTCCTAAAACTATTAGAGTTTGCATTTATCGTTACTTATTTGGCAAAAACAATTGTTAAGCTCATACAATTGCAAATAATTGTTCTTCCGTTTGCTGTTGGTTCTCTCTTTGAGTCATTACTTTCTCTCCTTCAATATCTAAACCAAGGGTCGTTAAATGGCATCTTTTATTATTTGGGGGAACGAACATTTACTGGTGTAACTCCAGGAATCGCTAATGTATCTCTTGGTGGATCACTTATTTTAAGACCCTATGCAACTTTTCCACACCCAAACGTCTTAGCAGGTTATTTATTGGTTGCGATGATACTTGTATGGAATTTTTTATTGTCACAAAAAAAACTATGGATTAAAGTATTTGCAATGGTACAGTTGTTCGTTTGTACCATTGCTCTATTGCTAACGTTTAGCAGGATTGCGATTCTTTTATGGGGAGTACTTGTACTCGTTATAGTAGTCAGGATGAGTATTCGATTAATAAAAACTAACCAGGTAAAATTATTGATGAGCTATTTAGTTCTCATCAGTTTCATAATTATTTGGATGTTACCATTGACTCATGAAGTTATCGTTCGATTTTCTCAGACCTCTTTTTTTGAAGAATCTGTGATTGAGCGGACTGAGTTATTACACGCATCATGGTTAATGATACAGCAACATCCTTTAGTTGGTGTTGGATTAGATAATTTTATACCCTCATTAGCTTCTCTACAAGAGCCACGTCCACTTGGATTATACTTGCAGCCGGTGCATACTATTTTTGTTTTGATTGCAGCTGAAACAGGAGTAATCGGTTTAGTACTATTCATCGGGTTTATTATTGCGACAGGGGTAAGAATCAAGAATCAAGAAAGAAGAATTAAGGGTGTACTCATTACTTTATTTTTTATCATAATAGTAACTGGACTGTTTGATCATTATTGGTTGACGCTCCAACAGGGGCAACTTCTTTTTGCAACTGTCCTCGGGTTAAGTTGGGCGAGTTATGTAAGCGATAAAAAAAACATATAATGATAGCATAATATGCTATGTGGATTTATTATTTCTCTACTAAATTACTCAATTCCAATAACAAAAGGGGTTTCTAATCTCTCATATTATTTTTTGCCCATCTATATTTTGTTTCTCATCATACAACTATTTGTAGTATTCCGAAATTTGTTAGTGGATTATCTCTTAAAGCTGTAACTCAGGGCTATAGTAATCGCAAAACAGAATGCCGTTTAGTATAAATCTGTTAGCTCAAATACTCTTAAATGTGCACTAATTCCTCTATCGAAAACCTGTCATTCTGTTTTTTTTCACTAAGGGTTCTTACCAGTGAAATGCTAGAGACTTAGCATCTCCAGTAGTGGTGTTCATGGACTTGAACTGTCCTAGTCTAAAGTCTGTTTTAAAGGTTTTACACCATCGTCAAGATAGTACATTGCTAGTTATTATGTTAAATAGTTCTCCTTCCCAAAATAGATTTCAGAGGGTGTTTTATAAGATTGATGGTTCATTTCATAATTGAAGATATCTTTCCGTTTAACACTTCTCCAAAGAATTTTAGTAAAAATATTATCTAGTGATCTTCCTTTTCAGCCCATGTTGATATCTATCAGAGATGATCTGTATTAGGTGATTCTTGATCGTCATTAATGATTACCGGCCATACAAACATACTAACTGTTTTTTCTTTTGTTTCTACACGAAATGATGTTTCGGATGACTTCCAGGAAAAAATAGATAGGATTCCTATAATTGGATGAATAGAACATCCGTAGAGATTGCTTTACGCGTCAATAAAATAGGTGAGGTATTGCCCTATCCAAAGGATTCTATTACTTAACAACCCCTCGGATTGATCCTCGCGATCTATTTTTAAAAAGTCTATTTCGATTCTTACCCTTAGTATTTTTCGATAAAAGCCCTATATCAATTCACGACACCCCCCTTTGTTTATCTATATCAATATCTCTTTGTTACTATTTCTCCCGTTTGATTTTTCTATTTGAATATCACCATCGTACACTCTCTTATGATAGAGATCTGCGAGTATTATTTTCTATTTAATGCTTATTCCCTGTTCTAACTTTCTGTCCAATTTTCTGGCTCACTAGATTACTCTCTTTAAAATAATCTATTTTGAGTACTTTGACTATCCATTAAAATTATTATTTATATATTAATCACGGTGTTTCCATATGAATAGAATCCCTCAAAGTATTTAATCTTCATCTTTCTCTTCGTTCCTTCCACGTCACTAGAAAAATTAGCGAAAATAGCTCCACCTAAAGGTCTATCGTGTTATTTTCATTATTCATTATTAAGCTCATCAGTTGTTTTCTACGAAAATTATACGAGCCTCAAACTTAAATTGCGCATCTTTCGCCGCGTTTACATCGATTATCGTCACGATGTATGATACAAGTATGGAACAAAAACGTCCTGTGTTAATTACCAGTGAAGAAACCTCAAAACTCCCGATTCTGATTGTTGATAAAAAAGGTTTTGTAGGGTGCGCATTAGCCGAAGTTTTACGTGAACAATTTCTTGTGGTTGTTGTCACAGCCCATGATTTGGAACGGCATAACAATATCATTCATGTCCCCTATCATAAAAAAGTTCCAATGATTCCAGACAATACTTACTCTCATCTCTTTGTAGTTTATAACGGTGAGACTGAATTACTTGATATGTTACAAGCGTTTGAAGAAAAAGCAGAGGCAATTAAAGCTCGATTTTTATTTATTACCTCTCTTTTGTACAGTAGTCCCAAATTATTTAATAGATTAAGACATCCTGGGTATGCTCAACTTCAGACAGTACTATTTGGTGAAACATTCGATAACGCTATTACGGAAGCGAATGAAATTAATTTTTTTATTCATCAAGCAAGAGTATATGGAAGAATTGAGGTTCCGAAAGAAGGACTAGGTATGCTCTATCCTATTTTTTTTGATGACATGTTAACGTCAATTATCACGATAGCTTTTGCGGTTGAAAAACCGAAAGAGATTATCTATTTATTCCCTCATCATATCTATAACGAGATTACAGTTGCGAGAATAATTCAAAAGATTGAGCCTTTAATAAAAGTCGATTTTAGTAAAAGGAAAAGTACATCGCGAATGTTTTTAATCCCTCCAAATGGTCTATATTATTTTAGAGATTATAATCTAGAAGAACGTCTACGAAAGATCGATTTCTCTCGAGTTGGTCACCGATCAAAATTACCTCAAAAGAAAATCAAACTTAAAGTATCTACTCCTGAAGAAAAACAGAGTCGTATGAAATTATTGTTTGTAAGCTTAATTGCGATTTTTATTGCACCAATAATAATAACTTCTTTATGTTTTTTATTCGGGGCAGGACTTCTTATATTTTCGATAAGGCAAGTTGAATCGGGAAGCTTTTCGTTAGCACAAACAAGCGCATCAATAGCTCAAATATCTTTCTCTGCCGCAGAGATGTTTAGTCCAAGTTTGTTTTTGCCTCAATTATTATTGCCTGAACAAAAAAGACACTTTATCGATATGGTACAAATTGGTAAAATTATTGCATCGTCTGAAATTTCTTTTGTTCAAGCTGTCCAAATAACGAGAGATATCTATGCTGGTAACCGTCTTGAGCCTAAAACTGATTTTCTTCATGCACAGGTAACGGTAAAGAATACCTTGTTAACG